>CAZFJU010000025.1:0-27107 GCA_964518995.1 uncultured Gammaproteobacteria bacterium | reverse complement strand
CCGCTCCGGCTCGCCGAGGCGACGCGGCCGCGTGGGAGCACGCCGTTGTACCTGAAGGCGCGCCAGACCATCGGGCTGATCATCGCGGTGAGCCTGGCGGCGACGATGGAGGAAGTGCCGTCGGACGCGCGCTTCACCCTCGAGGCGCTCGGCCTCGCGGCCGGGGTCGCCGCGCTGTCGTTGCTCGCCTTCGCGGCGCTGGTCGGCACGCGCAGCAAGCCGGTCGAAACACTCTTCGGAGGTCTCGAGCAAAGATACGTGACGCACAAGTGGCTCGGGATCTGGGCGCTCGGGCTTGCGGCGTTTCATTTTCTATTCGCCGGCGCCGCCGGCGGAAGCCCGGCGGTGCCGATCGTCGATTGGCCGCCGCGCCTCACACGGCTGGCGGGGCCGGCGTCGCTCGCCGGCCTGCTGGCGGTCGCGCTCTTGGTCCTGCATCGACGGGTGCCTTATGGCCTCCGGCACCGCGGCCACAAGCTCTCGGGTCCGTTGCTTTTGATCGCGATCGTGCATGGGCTCAGCATCCCGTCACCGATCGCGTTAAGTGAGCCGGCAGGCATCTGGCTCGCGACAGCCTCGGCACTCGGCATCGCCGGCGCCGGTTTCCAGCTGATCGTGTACCCCTGGCTCGCCGAGCACCGCGGCTACCGGGTCGTTCGCACATCGGACGCCGCACGTTTCGAGCTCGAGCCGAATCGGGACCCGCTGCCGTTTGCGCCGGGCCAGTTCGGCTTCCTCCGCGTGCAGGAAGACGGCCTGCGCCAGGCGCATCCTTTTACGGTCGATCCGGACCGCACCGCCGGCGGTCGCCTGCGGGTCGCGGTTTCCACGCTCGGCGGCCATACCCGCCACCTCGTTGCTCGGACGGCGACCGGGATGCACGTGGAAGTCTATGGGCCGTATGGTCCCTTTGAGCGCCGACCCGCCGCGCGCGAGGTATGGATCGCGTTGAGCCACGGCATTGCGCCGTTTCTCGCGTGGCTCGACGACGAAGCCGGCGGCGGTTTCGAGAACGTCACGCTCGTGTACGTCTCCGCGACCATCCGCGCGCTGCCGATTGCAGAGGCCCTCCGCAACCTCGCGACCGCGCGCGGCGCGGCGTTCGTCACGGTGCCGATCGAGATGGCGAGCGCGGAGATTGCGCGGCACTGCGCCGAGGCCTCGAAATGGGCCCCGGCCGGCGCCATCGCCGTCAGCTACAGCGGGCCGCCCGCCCTGCTCGACGAAGTGCGCCGCGGCCTGCGCGTCGCGGGAATACCGGACGATCGGCTGCGCAGCGAAACGTTCGAGCTCGGCTACTGAGCGAGATAGCCGCCGTCGACCGCATAGTAGGCGCCGGTCACGAACGACGCCTTGTCCGACGCGAGCCACAGCACGAGCTCCGCGACCTCATCGGGCTCGCCGAGTCGGCCGAGAGGGTGCATGCCGACCAGCGCCTCCAGCATCTCGGGGCCGAGGCTCTCGATCAGCGGCGTGTTGATGAACGCGGGCCCAACGGCGTTGACCCGGACCCGGTCGCCCGCATGGTCGAGCGCAGCGCTTTTGGATAGCCCAACCAGCCCGTGCTTCGCCGCCACGTATGCGACCGAGTTACGAAAGCCGACTTGGCCGAGGATGGACGCGACGTTGATGATCGAGCCGCCGCCCGCCGCCTTCATCGCCGGAATCTGGTAGCGCATGCCGTAAAACGCCCCGGAAAGATTAATCGCGATGACCTGGTCCCAGCCGTCGACCGGATACTCGCCAGTCGGAGCCTGCGCTCCGCCAACGCCCGCGTTGTTGACGGCCACGTGCAGCGCGCCGAACTGCTCGATTGCCGCGGCCACCAGCGCTTCGTTATCCGCGGCCTTGGCCACGTCGGCCCGTACGAACACCGCCTCGGCTCCTCGAGCGGCGGCGCGGCGAACAGTCTCTTGCCCCGCCTCCTCGTCGATGTCCGACACGACGACACGGGCGCCTGCCGCACCGAGCTTCTCGACAATGGCGCGGCCGATGCCGCTGCCCGCGCCGGTGACGATTGCGACCTTGTTTTTCATCATGACGACTCCGTAGCCAGGGTTCATGCGCCGTTATCGAGCCGCATCAGCACAGTGTGCTCACTCGCTCGTACTGAGCCGCTCGAGATAGGCGCGCTCCTTCTTGTCGAGGCTCTGGGGACCCTGTTCTTGCACCTTCTTCATGATCCGATCGAGCTCCTCGCGGTTGACCGGATGCAGCGACTCGCGGGGGATGTTGCGCCACCGCTCGATATCGCCGACCGATGGGCGCGAGAAGGTCGGCTCGGCCTTCTTGCGAAAGCGTCTCGCCGGGGAGCGGTGATCGACCACCTTTAAATAGACCCAGCCGCCGAGGAGGCCACCGAGATGCGCGAAATGAGCAATGCCTCCGCCGCTCGTAAGCCCGCCGAAGACCGAATAAACGGCGAGCAGCACAATGAATACACGCGCCTCGATCGGGATGATGCCCCAGAAATAAATGCGATCTCTCGGCCAAAACTTGGCAAAGCCGACGAGCACGCCGAAAACGGCTCCGGACGCGCCGACCACTGCCGCTGAAGGCTCGAGCAATAGCGACGCGAACGCTGCGACGATGGCGCTGGTGAAGTACAGCCCGAGGAAACGCCGGCCGCCGAGCACGCTCTCGAGCCGAGGCCCGAAAAAGAACAGCCCAATCATATTGAAAAGGAGGTGCACGAAGCCGGCATGCAGAAAGGCATACGTGACAATCGTCCAAGGGCGCTGCGGGATCAGCGCAGGGACGAGCACGAGCGAACTAATGAGCCGGATCAGCGCCGGCGACTGTTCGGCGACGGCGGTGACGAGGAACATCACTACGTTGGCGATAAGCAGGCGGCGGGCCCAAGGCGTCACGGTCAGAATTCCTTATCCTTATCTATAGGTGTCGATCCCTCGGCGAGTTCGCCGCGCTCGGGCGCGAAGACACTATCCTCCGGCCGAGGTATCGGGGCAGTATAGCGTCCGCAGACAAAGGAACACGGCCATGACGACGATTCTCGGCATTTCGGGGAGCCTACGGCGGGGGTCATATAACACGGCCCTGCTTGCGGCGGCGCAGCAGGAATCCATCCCGGGAGTGGAGATCGAGGCCGCGTCCATTCGCGGAATTCCGCTCTATGACGGCGACGTCGAGGCGCAAGGCATCCCGCACGAGGTGGCAGCGCTCAAGGAGCGGCTCATGCAAGCGGATGGGTTGCTGATCGTCACGCCGGAATACAACAATTCGATTCCGGGTCCGCTGAAGAACGCAATCGACTGGCTGTCGCGTCCACCCAAGGACGTCCCCCGAATTTTCCGAGGGCTGCCGGTAGCCGTCATCGGTGCGTCGCCCGGCGCGTTCGGAACGGCGCACGCGCAAAGCGCATGGTTGCCGGTGCTGCGAACACTAAGGACGCAGCCGTGGTTCGAGGGGCGCCTCGTTGTCCCGCGTGCCAATCAGGCGTTCGACGAAGCCGGGTCGCTGATCGACGATGACCTACGCCAACGGCTGCGGGAGTTCGTGCAGGGCTTCGCCGAGTTTGTCGGGGCGCATGCGAGGAGGTCGGCCGGATAAGTAATAGGCCAGGAACAGCGCTATCACAAGCGATGCATTGAACCGAGAGGATGTGCCGCGCTCATACGCGGCACATCTCTCGGAATAGCTCGACTACCGCCGCAGTGTTGTCGTCAGCTTAATCTGATTCGATTCCAGCACGGAGACGATGCCTTTCCAGTTCGGAGACTTTGACGTGGTGATCCACGCGATGTGCGTGATGCCAAGGTCATTGACTTGCCGAACGACGTTCGACATCGGCAACAGGCTGTCCTTGCCGCCGAGATTCGGCTGACTCATGTAGGTGAGGTGCGGCATACGGCCACGATAGTCTCGCACGGCACCATTTCGGCCACGGAACAGCATCGCACCCGGATCGTTGTGAGAATCGGGCGAGCTGCGCGCGAGGTTGCGCTGGTAGGCACTCTCGAGCACCGCGGCGAACTGCTGACCCGGATCGCAGTTGATCATCTGGTGTACATGGGTCCGTCGATACGCCTTGCTTTGAGCGTTCTGCAGCCGCATCAATTCGTTGGCGTATGTCTTGTGCGAATAGTCCTTTGGCACTTTCACACCGCCGAAGCTGGGGCAAGATTCGCCGCCCACACCCACCATCTCAACGTACGGGTGATTGTCGAACTCCGCCGCGAACGCATTCGAAAACGCGATCAACTGGTCCATGACGTGACGTCGCCATATGGGCGCGATGAAACCGGAGTTGGTCGTAATATTCTCGGCCTGCAGATTCTGCGGCGAGAGCGTTTCGCACTTCGTTCGAAAACACTTGGTCTCGACATTGATGAGCAGCCGCTTGCCACGGCTCGCGAGCCAATCGAGGTGACGGTATACCGGGCTCCAGTCGTACTGACCCCGGCGCGGCTCCAACATGCCCCACGAGTACGAGACGAGAGCACCTCGGATTTGGTTGCTGTCGGTGGTATACCCCAGCTGCCTGGTGACGTCGTTAACGTAACTCTGCACGCCAGATTTCGATGGCGCATGGTTGCCCTGAGTCTTGACGTAATGCCCCGGGTGCCACTTCTTGCCTACCGAAACATTCGAGGAATCTTGAGACAGGCACGCTGCGCCCGTCGCGCATAACCCAGTAGGGGGTCTTGGTGACATCTGCGCGTGCGCATAAATGGAACCGCTGAGTGCTATCAGCCCCAGCGCGAATTTTGCCCAGCCCTTGCTATACCTCATTACTACCTCTCATCTCTAGCCATTCCATAGCGCAATTAGTTCACTGACGCAAGCTGGTAACGCACGCACGGACGAATAGGCCCGATTTTCCAAGCATTTTCCAACTTCCATTGTCAAGCTTTGACGACCGAAAGTCTGAGCCCCCGGCCCCCTCGGACGCAAGCGACTAAGCCCCCCAAAAGCGCCAATTAATTGACGGACTTCACGAAAGCGTCGCTCGATGTTCGACACTGATACGCGGTTCTCGTTTTCGCCTGCTCTCGCCGCGTTGGAGATGTGTCGTCGGAGTTGCCGGCACGCTCGAGGCTTACCGGGCAACCGGAACGCGATTTATAACAGGGCTGGGCGGACGAGCGCACATGTCGCGCAATAGGGACAGCTACGGGTTGCCGAGATACATGCGTGGCCAGCGTACAGAATATGCGGCATAGTGCGAGCATCCATGCTCGAGCACTCATCGCGTATGAGCGACTGTCAGCATGCCGCGATCGAGTCGCGCCAAGGGTGAGAATCGTCGGCGGCGCGCTGCGGCGCTAAGCCATCAAGAGATGCTCATACCTCGCGGGGCGACTCGATCAAACCGATTTCGCCGCGCCGGAGGCCCGGCGGGCCGAGACGGCGCCACTCGTGCGACGCCCGGACTCGAGCGGTAGATCAGCTACTATCAGAATGCGTTCAGGTTGACGGCCCTGATGGCCATACTGCAGCACCGTGGTGCACCGCAACTCCGTTCATCCTACCGAACGCCCAGCTGGTTCCACTGCAGCCCAAGGCTGCCGTTGGCAGCTCGAAGGGGGCGAGCTCCGTCGCGCGATACCGCCTCATCGGAGGCAGTCCGCTTCTTTCGTTCCCGTCGTTCGAGGTATGCGTTGCGAGCGACGACTCCGGAATAAAACCAGAACAGATAGGCGATCTCGTTCATCGCAAGCACGCTCTTGTACATCAGCGCCATACCCATGAGAATGACGATGACCGCCCAAACTTGCCCATAGATCGCGAAATCCCCTTTCGTCCGTGCCAAGAGACGGGCGTCGCGAAAAACACACCAGTACAGCCACAGAAAGGCGAGCATTCCAACCGCGCCAATCTCCCACAGAAAGTTGCTGACCTGCGTCACGCCTACGCCATAGCGATCAAAATAGATACCGTAATCGCCCTCGAAACCCGGCAGCGACCGAGACGTCGAAACGTTCCCCGCACCATAACCGAATGCAAGCTTGAGCGGATCCGCGGAGATCATTTTCGACGCGATCGCGACGCTGTCGAATCGACCGATATAGCGATCCTCGCCCTCAGCAGCACCCGTATACAGGTAGGTGTTGACTCGCCCCTCGGTAAAAAACTCAATGATCGTTACGCCGTCGTCTCTATGCGTGATCATTCGGTCGTAAACCGCAACGAAAGCGATTAGAGCCACCATGCCGATTGCGATGATCGGAACCATCTTTCGAAACGGCCTCGCCCCCCGAGGCATGAAGAATGCCGGCGCAAGCATGGCGACGGGCAGCATTACAAACGTGCCCTTGGTCTCATTCAGCGTTGTCGGCACCATCAGCAACGCGGTAGCGAACAGCAAGAAGGGCAGCTTTATCCGACTCCGAAGATACAACGACACCAGCAGCACGATCGCACAGACCATAAGGAGGCTGAGTGCGCTCGATGAGGTGGCCATGCCCTGTATCGGATCGCCAGTATGCATGCGGTGGGCGAACTGAACGAAGCGCTGGTAAACCGCCAATGGTATTTGCGCAATTAACACCACCAGCAACACGATCAATTGCGATTTCAGTTGGCGGGCCGTGAAGGGGTACGCAGCGGCAAGAAGAAAGATGGGAACGAACTTTACGTAGTTACGTAAGCCGGCCACAATCGCTCCGGGAGGCATCGACTGGGCGAGAAACCCGGCCACCAGCGTGAACAGAAAAACGCCAAGGAACGCGACATACCGCCAGTCCAGGGCGATTCGGCGCCCGCTGATGACGCGCAACAACACTGCGAGCAATGCGATTCCCGTCAACAGTTCCGGGATCAGCATGAAATACACGGGGATGACGCCGAGGCGCTGAGCCAAATAGCCTGATAAAAAGATGGCGACGAATAGCGCCATCACTAGAAAATTCATCTAGGTGTCTCCCGCGACGAAGCCTGAACCATCGGCTCCACACCGAGTCGCCGGTATACGTCCGTTATACTGGCAAGATAAGCCGCTGCCGAAAAGTCGGTGAGCACTCGCTCTCTGGCCCGCCTGCCAAATTGCTCGACCTCGCCGCCGCGTTCACAGACGGCACTGAGAACGCGCGACAGATCATCCACCGAGCCGGAGGTAAATAACCAACCGGTTTCGCCATCGACAATCATTTCTGGCAGCCCACCGATATTCGCTGCGACGATGGGTTTGCCCATTGCCGCCGCTTCCAACCCGGACAGCGGCGCATTCTCATAGCACTCGGAAGGTATAACCACCGCACGGGCATCCCGGACGGCCGTGTGAAGAGACTCCCCGCTCAGAAAACCGAGAAACCGCGCATCGCTGCCGAGCTCCACTGAGAGCCGCTCGAGCCGCGCCCGTTCCGGGCCAGTACCGGCGATGTCCAGGCCGACCCCGGCAGCATGGGCCGCTCGAATCAAAGTATTGACACCTTTTTCGGGCGAAAGTCTCCCGAAATAGAGGAACCGGCCTCCGGGCTCGAACTGCGGCACAAACCGCTCCCCGTCGATAAAATTCGGCACATGCACAAAGCGTGACGTGTCGAAACCCCATTCGGCAAACTTCCGCACGTAGAAGAGACTCGGAGCAATGAAACAATCCACCGTGCGGGTGTAGGAGCGCAGAAGCCGATGGACGTAGCTCTCGACCATCACGAGAGTGCTCATTGCAAAGCTATTCTTGATGCAACGATGCAGCGCGACGTTGTATAGCCGCCCGCCGCGACAGCGCTCGCAAACCCCGTCGTGTGAGAGCATCAAGTACGCCGGACACGCGATCTTTAGATCGTGCAGTGTCATTACGAGCGGCACGCCTTTGCGCTTTATCGCACCCAGCACGGAAGGCGAAATGTGATGATAGATATTGTGGACATGACAGATATCGGGGGCGACCAGATCGATCAACCGCTCCGCATTGCGGCGCGCCTCCAAAGAGTAGACGGACTTGATGCCCTTCCTGACGCGCTCGAGCGTCGAATAAGGCTGGCCGAGCTCGATCTCCTCCACGAAATACTTCGCCCACTCGGTCGGCTCGTTACTCGGGTGATGCATGCTTAACGGCACGACGCGCCATCCATCGTTTTCGAACAACGCATTGTGTCGTAGGAAGGCGATATCGGCCCCGCCCCGCTGGTAGTGATAGTTGTTGAGCGACAACAGAGTCGCGGCGGGAAGGTTCTCTTTCAGCAGTGCGTTCATCAGCGTGACTAGCCGGCCGGATTTTCGTTCGCGGGACTCAACCGCAAGAGCCGCGCAAGCTCATCAATGTTGGCGTCGCTATGCCGAGCGATCGCATACTGACGGCAGCGGATGCCAATGTCGCCCACCCGTTCCGAGTCGGCGAGCAGCCGATCGAGGTCGGCGCCGAGCCGGCTCTCATCTCCGGATACGCAGCCGAGCCCTCCTTCGCTGAGAAGCCCATCCGGATCTACCTTTAAGCTGAGAACGGGCACACGACGCATCCATGCCTGCACGAAGGTGTTCGAGAAGCCCTCGTAGTCGCTCGTGTTCACCAGCAGATAAGCGTGCTCGAGCTCGGCGTTCACCTGTTCCTGCGGACAGGCGCCTAGATAGGTGATGTTGGGCGTCGACTCGATCGATCGAAGCACGGCGCGGAACCATGGTCCGTTGTCCAGAGAACCGCCGATCATGACGAACTCGACATCGGCGCGATCGACATACCGCGCCGCCAAGCGGATAAACGCTTCGGGATTCTTGAGCGGCTTGGCGTTGCCGACCCAAAGAACCCGCTTCTTCGCAGGCTTAGGCCTCGGATCCGGCGGGGTCGGGTGGAAGTTGCGGACGACGACCGCATCGCTCCGGTTGAATCGCTGCGCGAGTGCCTGTCGCTGCCACTCGGTCTGCGCGATCACGATGTCCGCGTTTCGGATACCGTACTCGACGAAGCGTCGCTCAATTCGGTGGTGAGGCTGCCACCAAGCCGACGCCGCCGGCTCCACGTTCCGATCACTCGATACGCGCCACGCCATGAGACAATCATTGCGCTTCGCGTAGAACGCCGCGATACCCGTATGCCCGCATGCAACCGTTTGCAGAATCGCGTCCGGTCGAATGCGGGCGAGCTCCCTATAAAGGCGCCGGCAGTCGAAAAACAGACCGTACCGCCGGACGCCGCGAAGCGAGGACACAGGGACGATCCGATGCCCGACCGGCTGATAGGAGGGGTCATACCGAGTCGTAAGATAATGGATATCAACGTCGTACCGGCCAACGAGATGCTCGACGAGGCGCTGCGCCTGATATTGCGCGCCCCCCATGCGCGCCGACCAATGCACCGGAACGACGATGCAGAGTCGGCGCACGACACGTTGGCTCGAGTTCGCCGCAGCGATGCGGACCGCATCTTCGGGCAAGCGCTGGATACGGGCGAGCATCATTCGGATTTTCCGACTGGGCGCATCGCGGGCCGTGCCTTCGAGCCTTCGGGGTACACCGCGAGCTGACGGCGATAACGCTCCAGCACGACGTCGGCCATCGCGGCGTGCGTACGCCAGCGCTCGACATATCGACGCCCGGCCTCACCCATTGCTCGCGCTCGCTCAGGATCGAGCAGCACCTGCGCAAGCGCCTCAGCGCATTCCGCTTCGTCCCATCCAAAGACGATGCCGCCGCCGCTCTCGCGCACTACTTCACTCTGCTCCGGATGATCGTTGGCTACCACCGGCTTACCGAAAGCCATGTACTCGACCAGCTTGGTCGGCGATGTCGACTGCAGGATCTGCACCGGCGCGTATGGCGACACGCAGACGTCTGCCGCTCGAACGTAAGACCATGCCTCGTGCATTTCCAGCCACCCCGTGATGGTGACCTGCCCGGCGATGCCGAGCTGCGCTGCCTCATCGCGCAACGCTGCTTCATCCGCGGGATTCTCTCCCTCGCCGACAAACACAAGCCGGACGTTGGGAACCTTCGGCAATAAAAGCGCAAACGCGCGCACGAGAAAGTCGAGCCGCCTTTCCCTCATCAGGGTGCCGAGGTACAACACCCACTTCTCGTCCGCAGGCTTCGCCGCAAGCGGCACCGCCTCGGCCGCGACGATCTCGCCGAAGTTCAGCGAGCTCGGCACAGGCGTCATTTTCTCGAAAACGATGCCTTCTGCGGCAATGTCGCGCCGCATCTGTTCGCTCTGCACGAACACGTGATCCGCCGCCGGCATGATCACGCGATAAAGCAGCCAGCGCTGCAGCCGGCCACGCACGAGGTAAAAGTAGCGGTACCGCGCGACACCCTGCTCGGCCGCATACACCGACGCTTCGGCGTGCGGAAAGGCTAACCAGTAGAAGAGCGGGACGCGGTGTCGTCGCGCGGCAACCAGCGCGAGCAGCGCCGTGAGGTATCTATCTTTGACCTGAATGAGCGAATAGTCGCCCTTCGCAAGGAGCCCGAACATTCGCAGATCATTTCTGAAGTCGAGCCAGTACTTGCGCAACCTTCGCAGACGGGAAGTACCTTCGTCCGTCGGCGCGATATAAGCCGTGCCGCCGCCGAACGGCCGCGGCCCGGCCGAGGTCTCAGAGGACTCCGCCTGCAGCAGCCAGTCGACGGTATGGCCGCGACGAACGAGCTCATCGCCGAAGATCGCCTTCGCAGCGGGTCGAAACGGCGGAAAGCGATCCGACGTGACGAACAGGATCTTCAACGGGGTCGAGCCGGATTCGCTCATCGCGCAATCTCGGTGCGATACGTCAGCGCCCGCTCGTAGATCGGCACGCAGATCTCTTCGACCCGGGCCGTCATACGCTCTGGAAGCCTGGACCCGCGGCGCACGCTCTTCGCATGCAGGCCCTCGATGAGATCGTCTCGAATCGGCAACCCGGCGAACTCGAATATCTTTGGCAGCACAACGTGCTTGTTCAACACGAGATCATCGTAGTCGATGACGATGATTCTTGATGCCGGCAGGCGCGGCGCCAGCTCGAAGGTTTGCGACAGCTTCGCCGCATAGGATGCGCACGCCTGTTCGAATCGCGACACCAGCAGCCCGTCCAGCATGCTTGCGCGGCGCCCGAGGTAGTCACGGCCGCAAGCATCGTATAGCCGGCGCAGCGCCCCGCGCTTCCAGTTGTGCAACATCGAGTACACGACTGAAAACGGGTCGCGAAGCACCCAAACCAGCTTGAAGTTTTCATGTTCGAAGTATTCTGGGTAGCGGTCGTTAAGGTAGGTCGTCTGCAAGCAGCAGCGCCCGCGCAGAGCCCGCTCCACATGGCCGGCCAGCAGCAGCGCCGCATCGAGCTCGTCGTCGGGGCCGAACCGATGGTCCGCGACACCATCAGCGCGGCCGAGCGCCCTCGCCACAGCCGTGGTGCCCGAGCGCTGACAGCCCGCGACGAGCACGGCGTCCCGAAACTGCCCGAGGCGTGCGAGCAGCGGACGACCTGGTTGCTTTACATGCCTATGAAACTGCGCCCAGGAGCGGATGCGCCTGCCGTGCCAGACGACTTCTTGTGCACTCATGAGTAACCGAGCTCGCGATTCAATACCCCTGCCCGCTCGTCGAAATACCGATGGTCTTGCGGCGACATCGCGCGACGCCAGGCGACGTCGGGGCGAATCTCCGAGCTTGGTTGCAACCTCATTCTATTTCCATTAAGCACATGACGTTCCTTGTCGGCAAAGCCCAACATTTCAGCGCTAAAGTCGATGCCGAGAAAAGTGCAGATGCGCTGCAGCTCTCGCTCCGGGTCCGCCGTGAGATCCTCGTAGTGCACCTTGATAAGGTGCTCCGGCTGCACTTGGCGGTCGAGTACCGGCCGCGCGCGCTGGTAAGTACGCTGCCATGCCCCGAGGGCCGCTTCGCGCGCATACCCCTTCTTAAGTCCCGAGTAGAAGACGGCGCGACCGTCCCGAATGAGCAGCACGACGCGCACGCGTTCCGGAGCGGCCCTGTAGAGCGCAGCCGCCTCGAGATAATGCTTGGATGAGTCCACCATCAAGTCGCGCCCGAGGACGCGCGCTATGGCATCGAAAAGCGCTAGTTTATTACGGGACGATTCGAGCAGAGGTAAGAAAGCAGGCGCCAGAACCGAATGCCCCCACCGGAGATAGGCGTACGCGAGCCCATACAAAACCTTGCTGTAACACATACGCAGCTTCGTTTGATGGCGTCGATCCACTACCGACGAAGCGCGAATAACCCCGAGATTCAGCACGTATGGATTGTTGTCGATACGGTGAAACCGTGGATCGGCGCGCAGCTCGTCGAGTACGGCCGTCCACATGGGGCAGGCGCGCGCCGGCGCTCCGCAGGTGCAGAGCGTATTGAGCGCCAAATTTTTCGGCAGATGCGTGATCTCGCCGAGCGAAACCGCCGAAGGATGAGCGCCTAGCAGCAAATCCAGCAGAGTCGATCCGGAGTGCCCCGCCGAGCAAATAAATGCGATTCGCACGTTCGACATATTGGACTTTTAGATTCGGTTGCAACGAATTGTAGGAGCTTCGGATGACGGCTGCCTTTCCAATTTTTGGGAGCTCGACATTCCGGCGGCGATGCGGTCGGGCACGGCGCAGCGCCCCGCACGGTGCTACACGCCGCTGTGCCGCTCCTCTGATGCATGATCAGCGCCGTTTGACAAAACCTGATTAGTTCCCGCGTCGTACCCTGGCCATGAGAGCCCAACGGCGGCCGTTTGATTGCCGACCGACGGGATCGGGCTCGAGGTGCAGAACTGCAACCAAGCGGATCACGGCACGAGCACCGCTGCCCCCGTCAGCGCGCCCGCTCGTAAGTCGGCCAGCGCCGTATTCGCTTCCTCTAGCGGAAAAATTTTCGTCGTGGTTCGGACCGGCACACGAGGCGCGAGCGCCAGGAACGCGTCGCCATCCGCACGCTGCGTCGAATCGCCGGCCAAGCACGCGCCGAGCTCGACCGCGAACTGCTGCGCCGCCGTGTCGTTCGGCCGGGCAAAGGCATAGAGCTCCCGCCCTTGATGGCTCGACGATGTGCGCCGCGGCGCCGAAGCCGTAGACGCCGATCCGGCGCGCGGCGATCAGTGGCAGCGCCGGGTCGGTGAGCTCGCCGTCGACGATGTGCAGATCCGTGCGGCAGACCGCGCAGGCTTCCACCCGCAGCAACAGCTCACGCGGGCCAGGCACCGGCAGCGAATGCAGCGCGAGCACACGGCCCGGCTGCTCTAGGACCATCGCACGCACCGAGGCCCTCCGATTCGCAGCGACCGCTCGCTCAAACCGATCGCCGGATGCCCTGCGAAATCCTCGACCGCCTCATCATTATGGTTGGCATGTGCGCCCATCCCTGATGCGTGGTGTGAGAGCAAAGATTCTAGTGTTTCCCTTTAAATTTGCCACTTACGAATGTTGCTCTCGAGAGACACGCGAAATCCCTACCGCACGCATAGGGCCGCGGCCGACGCCGCGCAAGCACGACCCGCAGCGGCGCGCTATGCTTGCGCGGTGATGAAGCCCGTTCCGGCGCCGCGATCTACGCGAGCCGGCCCCGCGTTCGATCGCTTGCGGTGATACCTTGGCGACGCTCGAAGATAGATCGTTCCTGCTGCTGGTTGTTCTCGTCACGGTCGCATTTGGCTTCGTTCTTTGGCCTTTCTATGGCGCGGTCCTGTGGGGCGCCGCGATCGCGATCATCTTCGCTCCGCTGTATCGCAAGCTGCACGCCCGCCTTGGCGGCCGCGCGAATGTCGCCGCCGCCGCGACGCTGCTGATCATCGTGGCCATCGTGATCGTGCCGCTGATCCTCGTCGGGATGCTGCTGGTGCGGCAGGCGGCCGGGGTTTACGAACGCCTACAAGCCGGCAATCTCAACTTTCAGAGCTACTTGCTGCAGGTCACCGAGCTCGCGCCCGACTGGCTCGTGGGGATCCTCGGCAGCGTCGGCATCATGAATCTGGACGATCTGCAAAGCCGCTTGGCTGCGGGGCTCCGCGCGGTCAGCCAACTTCTTGCGGAGCAACTCGTCCTCCTCGGTCAAAACACCTTCACGTTCGTCGTGGGCCTGTTCGTCATGATGTATCTGCTGTTCTTCCTGCTGCGTGACGGCGATACGCTCGCGCGCCGGATCAACAACGCCATGCCCCTACGGCCCGAGCAACGACGCGCGCTCGTGAACAAATTCACCACCGTGATCCGCGCGATGATCAAGGGAACGCTCGCAGTGGCCGTCGTGCAAGGCGCCCTCGGCGGGTTGATTTTCTGGCTGCTGGGCATCCCTGCCGCCGCGCTGTGGGGCGTGGTGATGGCGATTCTGTCGCTGCTGCCTGCGGTCGGCTCCCCCGTCGTTTGGGCGCCGGTGGCGATTTACCTGATCGCGATGGGTGAGGTTTGGCAGGGCATCGTGCTGCTCGCCTATGGCGCGCTCGTGATCGGGCTGATCGATAACGTGCTGCGGCCGATACTCGTCGGCAAAGACACGCGCATCCCCGATTACGTGGTCCTGATCTCGACCCTCGGCGGGCTCGCGCTCTTTGGCGTCAACGGCCTGCTGCTCGGCCCGGTGATCGCCGCGCTGTTTCTCGCAGTCTGGGACATCTTCTCCGCAGCGCAGCTCCGCGAGGCTCAACCGCTGCCGCACGTGCCGCGCAGTGTCTCCGGAAACACGCGATCCTCGGTCTTGGGCGCGGCCTCGAATCCGGCCGGGTCCGACATCAAGGCGGCGCCGAAGGCCCATAGCGACGGCGCTGGATAAGTGCCGAAACGGCGCGACGACGGTACCTGAGGCAGCCGCACGAACAGCAGCGCTTCGATGTCCTCGCCGAGCAGGCGCTCGAAAGGCGTAAGCTCGGCCCGCTCGTTCGGTGGCAGCGCCGCGAGCTGAAGCAAGTCGTGCCCCATGACCTCGAACGCCACCCGCGGCAGCAGCCGAGTCCGCTCCGCGGCGAGCGCGGCATATACGCCGCGGGCGGTGCGCGGACTCAGCGTCACCAGCCCCGCAATTGGCGCGGCCGCAAGCCCGAGCAGCCGGCTCGTGGGCCCGATCCCCGGCACCCGCCAGCCGATTTCGCGCAACGGATCGATCGTCATGGCCGTGCTGTTACGACGGGTGCGGTCGAATTCGATGGCGCCGCAGTGCAGGTCGCGCAGCGTATCCTGCAACGCATGCTGCACGGCAACGGCCGCCCGCGGCTGCTCGAGCACTGCGACCAGCATGTAGCTGGGCCGGTAGTACTGTTGGCCGCTATTCAGCTCGTACAGGTAGTTATCCATCGGCAGCACCGACGGAATAATGCCTTTCGCATTACCCTCGACGAGCGGATAGAAATTCGTAACCAGCCATTCGTCCCATTCGCCGCGCTCGCCGAGCACGCCGGTCGCCACCGCGAGATGTCCGGCGTGTGCACCATCGTCATCCCCTTGCGCGCCGCTCAGCACGAGCGCGATCACGGCCCGCCCGGCCCAGCCAGCAGGGTCGCTGCGCGTATGGAGCAGCCGGTACCGCTCGTGAGTCTGCGCTTCGACGAGCGTGCCGAGCCGCTCGTTCGGATGAAGCGGCGCCGGGCTCAGCGCCCGGAGATCCAACCGTTCGTCCTCGGGCCAGATCGTCCGCGCGACGAAAACGTCCGCGCCGGCGCGGCGCTCGAGCGCGCCCCGGAGCGTCAGCGGCCGCCCGGAGAAGTAGCCCGCCGTCGCGGCGTCCGCATAGGCGACATTCGCCGGCATCGGCGGCGTCAGCTCGATCGCGATCGTGTCGTCGCCGACCCGCAGCTCCGCACGCCCGGCGGACAGCGTGGCCCCCGAGATCCGCTGCGGAGCGCCGAGCCAGACGATTCCGGGCGGCTCAGCCCCGAGAGCGTTCACCATGTCAGGCTCCGCATCGCTCACCGTGCCCGGCGCGGCCCGCGGCGCTTCCGCGGAAGCGCGTGCGACTTCGACCGGCGGCGCCAGCGCTTCTTTCGGTATCGCAATGAGCTCATCGCGGAACCACCAAAGCGCGGCGTCCGGCAGCGCACAATCGACGCATCGCCCGGTGGTGAGCGCAAAGCGATGCGCGGGAAACAGCCCGAGCCGGCCATGATCGAGCGCGTGCCGAGCGACGTGCCCGGCAGACGCGAGATTCGCGTCTGGGTCGATATCGGTTGCTGCGATCGGCAGTGCGCCGGGAGGCGTGTGTTGCGGCGCGCGGTCCTCCGGCGCCGGCAGCGCATACGCGTCGCGCGGCGACTCGCCGACGCCCGCGCACCCCCACACCGCCGCACCGACCACGAGCGGCGAGGCCGTCCGCACGCTGCGCAGCACCCGTTGCGCCGCGCCGGCGACCGTCGACCGCCGGACGCGGAAACGACGTTGCGGATCCATCCGCTCCTTCATAGAACGCCAGAACAGGGCCAATCGACTGTACTTTATCGCCGGCTCGGGGTCACCGCGGCGCGTGCGGGTTGACCTCCGGGCGAGACCGTCACGCGCGAGCCGCGTCGCCCGCTGCCCGCGCCCCGTCTATACTCCGGACCTCTCTCGCCTGCGCCCGTTGCGCCGCTTTCGCATGTACGGAACGCTGAGGATCCCAAGTGTCACCGGTATCGACGTCGAGCTGCGGATCGCCGGTCCCGGCGGACGCAGCTATGCTTTCATCGTCGACTGGCATATTCGAGTGCTGGTCGCCGTCGCGTGGATGCTGATCAGCGGCGCCCTCTACCTCGGCAGCGTCCTCCTGTTCCCGGCGCTCGCGGCGACCCGGTCGGACTTCGTGTTCATCGTGATCTTGCCGGCTGCGGGCCTCTACCTGCTGTATCACCCCGTGCTCGAGGTGACCATGCGCGGCCGCACGCCAGGCAAGCGCATCGCCGGCGTACGTATCGTCAGGCGCGACGGCGGCATACCCGGCGCGGGCCCATTGCTGCTGCGCAATCTGTTTCGGCTCGTCGATTCCCTGCCGGTCTTCTATCTCGTCGGGCTCACCGTGACGCTGCTCACGAAGCAGTCGGTGCGCGTGGGCGACATCGCTGCCGGTACCCTGCTGATCTATGACGACGCTGGCGCCGGCAGCTTCGACGACGCCCCTTCGAGCCGCGGCATCGAACGGCTCGGCCTCGAACGCGCCGAGCTCGTCCGCGACCTGCTGCTGCGCTGGCCCGAGCTGCGCCCAGCCACTCGCGCCGATTTAGCGCGCCGTGTGCTCGAGCCGATCGAACCCGTGGCCGGGCAGCTGGACGATGCGGCGCTACGGGCGCGGCTCGAGCAACTCCTCAAATGACTAAGGCGCCTGCGGACAAGATCTCGACCTGGCTCGAAGATCGCCTTCCCGAGTGGCGCGAGGTGGCGGCGAAAGTCGAAGCCGTCGAGCGCGGCCGCTCGGCCGATCCGGCCGGCGTGATGGAGGTCGTCGCCGCTTACCCCGAGATCGCACGCGATCTCGCCGTCGCGCGTCGTGAAGCGCCGCACGGGCCGCTGACCCGCGGACTCGAGCGCGTTTATCTGCAGCTGCACCGCTCGATCTTCCGGCCCCCGACCCGCTGGAGGCACGAGCTCGCCGCCCTGTTCGTCCGGGACGCGGCCGAGATCGCGAGCTCGCTGCGCTGGCATATCGTCTGGGTCACTGCGCTGTTCTTCGCGGCCGCGTCCGCCGGCGCATGGCTCATCAATCAGTATCCGGAGCTCGTCGGGCTGTTCGCATCCGAAGCCATGATCGAGCAGGTGCAATCCGGCAGCCTGTGGACGGAGGGCCTGCTGAACGTCGTGCCGTCGTCGTTGCTGGCCGTGCAGATCTTCACGAATAACATCTTCGTGGCGCTGTCTGCGCTCGTGGTCGGCATCTTCTATGGTCTCGGCACGGCCTACATCATCGGCATGAACGGCTTGATGATCGGCGCCGTCTTTTCCTATACCGCGCAGCATGGGCTCGCCGGCCGGCTTCTGGAGTTCGTGGCCGCGCACGGGCTGGTAGAGCTCAGCGTGATCATGGTCGCCGGCGCATGCGGTGTCTCGCTCGGGGAAGCGCTGGCGCGACCCGGCCGCGAAACGCGTGGGCAGGCGTTTCAGCGGGCTTCGATGCGTGCCGCTCGGCTGATGATCGTCTGCTGCGCGTTTCTGGTCGGCGCCGGCCTGATCGAGGGGTATGTCTCGCCGAATCCGGCCTACTCGCTGGCCTTGCGCCTCTCGATTGGCGTCGGCTATTTCGCCCTGTTCGTGATCGTGCTGAGCGGCGCGCTCGACCGCTTGCGGCGCTCGGCGGATTAAGCTTAGACGCGATGCTGCGCGCGCAGCAGGCGATATTGCGCCAACACCTTGCGGTCGAGCTCCTCGGGCCGCGCCGTCATGGCGAGCGCGCCGAGCTGGCCGAGCCGCGCAATGTTGCCGCGCACCTGTCGCACGTACGCGCGCGCCGCGAGGCTTCGGTATGGATCGAGCCACTCCGCGGCCTCGCCCTCGGCGAGCGACCAGACGTCGCCGCCGAGCAGCCCGATCATGATCGGCAGGTGCTTTGGCGCGAGCAGGCTTGCCGCGTGCGCGAGCCGGCCGCTCGAGCTCGATTCGTACAGATCGGTCAGCACGATCGCGAGGCAGCGGTGCCGCACCAGCCGCCGAACCAGCAAAGCCGCCTCGAGCACGTCGGACTCGATCGGCTGCGGCTCGAGGCCGGCCAGGGCACGGCGGATCCTCAGCATGCCCGCGTCGCCGCGGCCGGGCGGCACGACCCGCAACGGCCGGTCGGCATAGACGACGAGCCCGACGCGGTCATCGCCCGCGGCGCAATATTCGGCGAAGCGCGCCGCCAAGTTCACGTAGTGGCCGAGCTGGCTCATGCCGTCGAACTCGGTGCTGCTCGTCCGGCCGGCATCGAGCAGCAACATGATCTCGAGATGCTGGTCCTCGCTGAACACCCGCGTGATCAATCGGGACGCGCGCGCGGTCGCCTTCCAGTCGATGGTGTGGCGCGGATCGCCGCTCTGATACTCCCGCAGCTGATGCAGCTCGTGGCCGCCGCCGAGCCGGGACTGCGGCGCGGCGCCCGCCTCGGCCGAGCCGATGATCGCCGCCCGGCGGCCGAGCGTATCCGGCAACACGGTGCTGCGCGCGCCCGTCGCGACTTTTCGCGACCACCACGCGAGCCCGAGAGGCCCGAGCACGCGAACCGGCAGCAACGGCCACTCGTGCGCACCGAGCTCGATCGCGCGCACCGCGACCTGCGTGCGTGCAACGCCGTACGCCGGCAGCCGCAGCTCGCGGGCCTCGAGCGGCGCACGCTCGCTCGACTCGGGCGTGTCCGCGTCGTCCGCATCGGCGATGCCGTCCGGCAGCCGCGGCAGGGTCCGTAATGTCAGCGCGCGCCGGGACGGATTGCCGAGCTCGAGCGCGAGCGAGTCGACGCGGCCGAGGAAGAGGCGCTCCGCCGAGCACCAGGCCGCCGATACGGCGCGGCGGCGCACTGCCAGGAATTCGAGCGTGAGCCCGAGGACGAGCGCGCCGACGACCAGCCGCCACCACGGAAACTCGCCGAGCACATCGCTCCAGGTGCTGACCACGCCGAGCAGCGCCGCCGACACGAGCGCGATGACGGCCAGCGGCGTCAGGCTCATTCAGGAGGGTTCGCGCGGTACTGCGACGGCGTCGAGGATACGCGCAAGCTCCGCATGGGCCGACGTGCCCTCGAGGACCGCATCGGGCGCGAGCGCGATGCGATGCGGAATCACCCACCCGGCGACGCGTTTCACGTCGTCCGGCAGCACGTAATCGCCGCCTCGCAACGCCGCCTCGATGCGCGCGCAACGCGCGAGCGCGAGCGCCGCACGGCTCGATAGCCCGAGTGAAATGCTGGCGCTTTGCCGAGTCGCGGCGACGATATCGAGGATGTAGCTCGTCAACGCTTCCGAGACATGCACCGCGGCAAGCTCGCGGCGCGCGTTCGCGAGCAGCTCGCGCGGCACCTCGGCGACGTACTCGAATTGCCGCGGTATTTCGCCGGGCAGCACGTACTCGGCCAGGATACGCGCCTCGTCGGCGCGCGCCGGGTAGCTCATCTGCACGCCCAGCATGAAGCGATCGAGCTGAGACTCCGGCAACGGGTATGTGCCCTCGAACTCGCGTGGATTTTGCGTGGCGACGACGAGGAAGTCGTCCGGCAGCGGGAATCGTTCCCCATCCACGGTCACGAAGCGCTCCTCCATGGCCTCGAGCAGTGCCGACTGCGTCTTCGGGCCCGCCCGATTGATCTCGTCGACGAGCACGACGTCGGCAAACAAAGGGCCTTCACGAAACTCGAACCGCCGCGTGTCGGCGTTGAAGACATGCACGCCGGTCAGATCCGTCGGCATCAGATCTGCAGTGCCCTGCACGCGCTTGAAGACGCCGCCGAGCGCGCGGGCGAAGGTGTTGCTGAGCAGTGTCTTGCCGAGCCCGGGCGGGCCTTCGAGGAGCATGTGGCCGCGCGCGATCAGCGCGATCGTCAATGCGTGGATCACCTCGTCGACGCCGTAGACGATGCGCCCCAGCTCTCGCTGCAGCAAGCTTTCGAGCGCTCGCGCCTGCTCCGTCATCCAATCGCCTCTCTTGCCTTTCGCAATGTGTTGTGCAGCCGCACGAGATTCACCGCCTTGCCGGCGGCGAGCGCGTCATGATACCGGCGCAGCCTTTCGAACGTCTCCCGGTCCAAGGTCGGCGTCGAGCGGAGCGCGTTCCACGGCGGACCGTCGTCGCGCAGCCCGCGCGCCTGCTTCACATCGGCGAACCATGCTTCCATGAGCGTCATTCCGGCATCGCGAGCATCGAGCCGTCGCGCCATGAACCCGCCGACAGCCTCCAGGAAGTCGCGCTGTCTCGGGCCTGCGGGCCGCGCGGTCGGCGCGGGCCCGAGCCGATTACTCGAGCCGAGCACGTAGACGAGCCAGGCCACGATCAAGAACCACAGCGAGCGATGCAGCCGCGGATCGCCGTAGAAGGCATCCGCGTCATAGATCAGCGATAGGCCCTGATGCATGTCGTCGAAGATCACGGCGCCGTTGCCGCGCACATGATGGTGCATGATGTTGGCCAGGAACCGGCCGGCATCCGAGTCGGCCACGACATGGTTCGTCAGCAGCGTCCCGCTCGACACGACGATGATGTGACCATTGCCGAGCCGCCGCTCCCATACTGCATCGAGCCCCGACGATCGCTCGGAGGCGAGCGTCAGGAGAAGCATCGACTGCGCCTCCGGCAGAATCGGCCGCCACAACGTGCTCTCCGAGTCGGAATAGCCGCGCAGCGACGAGACTCCTTCGGTCAGCGGATGACCCTGCACCGGATCGAGCTCGATCGTGCTGCCCGCCTCGATCGGCGCCCGCCTCCGCGCGATGCTGCCCTGCGGCCGATCGCTCGGCTGAAACACGACCCCAGTCATGATCTGCAGATCCTGCAGGAACTCCCGCGACGTGTTCGGCGGCGTCCATTCGGGCGAATCGTGTAACGCGGCCAGAATCAGCAGCGAGTTGCCGCTGCGTATCCATGCCTTGAGACTGTCGTGCTCGCGAGAGCGGACCGGCAACAGGTGCGGCATCGTGGTGATCAGCAGATTACCGCTCCTCGGCAGCTCGAGCGGATTCGCCGGCGCAAGCTCGATCAACGAGTCGTAACGCTCGCGCAGGCTGATGATCCGGTAGCCGGCCGACTCGAGCCAGCGGGTGACTGCCGCGTAGCCGTTGCGGCCGGACTCCGTGCTCACGGGCCGCGTCACCGGCGGCTCGATGCGCTGGAAGAACACGGTGTACAAGACCATCAGCGCGATGACTGCGCCCGCGGCCGTGATGAACCGGTCTTTCATTCAGCGCCAGCCGCGGCTGCGTCGAGCTCCTCGAGCACCGCCTTGCCATGCTGCATCACGCTCTCGACGTCCCCCGGCGCCGGGCGCCATCCCCCAAAGGTCACCCGCTCGGCGGCAGACGCGACGGCGTCGAGCTCGGCCTGGCGCCGCAGCCCGAGCCCGCTCGCGGCCGCGGACAGCTCGCGATGCGTCAGACTATCGGGAACCGCATCGCCAAAGCGCGCGCGCAGCCGCTCGACGCACAGGGCGAGCAGCAGCCCCGGCTGGCGCGCGGCAGGCGCGCGCCGTACGCCGTCGAATGACAGCGGCACGCGCTTCGCCCAGGCCGGCAGCTGGCCAACGGCGGCGCGATCGCGGCCGGGTGAGCCGCTGCCTAGCACGCCGGCGATCCGCAGCTCATTCACGACGATGACCAGCGCAGCGAGGGCGATCGTAAAGCCGAGCACGTAGACGACTGTGCGCAGCCACGTCTCCGGAATGGATAGGGTTCGCAGCCAACCGATCAAACCGCCGCCGCTGCCGGCTTCGTCGAAGCCGAGCCGCTCCTCGAGCCAGCCGCGGGCGCGGTCCCACAATGAAGACTCCGCGACAGACTCGAACGGCCTCAGCGTCTCGACGATCGACGCGAGATCGTCGCTCGCAAGCCGCCGCGCGTCCGGCATGCGCGCATACTCCGCAATGAGGTCGACGAGCTCCTGAAACGGCCGCGCAGTCAGGTCGCCGATGCTGACCCCCGCAAGCGCCGACGCCCATTCGCCCGACCCGAGCTCGAGAGCGAGATCGCTACAGATCTCCGCGAGCTTCGGCGGCTCCACCGCCGCGGGCGCAGCGGTCGTTGCCGCTCGCAGACGGGCCGCGCAATCGGTCGCAGCGGCCAACGCCGGCTCGGTGCCGGTCTGCGCGCTCGCGTTGCCGACCAGCGCCGTTAACGACGCGGCGAGCACCAGCACGACAGCGACTCTGCACCGGCTCACGCTTCTGATGCGGCGATCCGTTCGGAAATATCGGCGCCTTCGTAGCGGAGCTTCGAATCGGCGTAGACCGCCATCAGCAACGCGTAGAATAGCGGGGTGAGCACACCGGCCACCGCGGGCGCCGCGATGAGCTCGATCTGCCACGGCACCGCGTCGAGGTTGGCGCCGCCGCCGATCGCGAGAAACACGCCGAGCACCGCGCCGACGAGCACGTAGGCGACCAACGCCACGGCGGCGATCACGGTGAGCAGAACTGCGGTGCGCCACCAGCGGCGGTGCACGAGCTCGAAACTGTACTTGAAGCTCCCGAGCACGCCTTTCGAGTCGGCTACCGCGGCGACGGGCGCGAACAGGAAGATCACGGTGAGATAGATGCCCGGTATCACCAGCAACGCAAACCCG
The DNA here is from genome assembly GCA_964518995.1 of uncultured Gammaproteobacteria bacterium. GTDB lineage: Bacteria > Pseudomonadota > Gammaproteobacteria > Steroidobacterales > Rariloculaceae > ZC4RG20. Next base: position 4,049 of record CAZFJU010000025.1, on the reverse strand, counting down.
GCGGCGAGCATCAGGCCGAGCAGCAGCGCGACCGCCAGCACGACCGGCAAGCGTCGGACGCCGACGGCCAGCGCTTCGCCCGCCGTAAGCTCGCGGCCGTGCTGAACGGCGTTGATCTTCGCGATGATCGGCGTCGACAGCAGCACTGAAAGCACGAGCGTCACGGCCGACGCAATGACCAGCATCGCGACATCCACGGGCTCCCCGGGTATCGACGGCTCGATACGCCGCATCGGCATCGCTGCGAACGACGCCAGGACCGCGAACACGAACGTGCCCATAAGCGTGTGCCGGTAAAGCGAAAACCCGCTATCGAGCACGCCCCCTATGGGCTGCGGCGACATCGGCTTCGTATACATCCTCCGTCCTCGTCGAACCGCGGCCGATCAAGCAGCGGCAATATTCCATTGTGAACGCGTGAACACAACCCGCGGCGGCGCAGCCGCGCCGCCAGAGGCTCCTTGGACATAGTAGTGCCTCGTCACGCCCGCCGCTGCGCCGTGCGCGGCGCAGCGCGGCTATCTTGCTCGAGCGCGAGGCGCAAGGCTTTGAATCGCTTGCGGTACTGTGCCGGCGTCAACCCCACCTTACGCCGGAACAGACGCGAGAAGAAGCTCGCATCGCCATAGCCAACCTCGCCGGCGATGGCCTCGATCGGCAGCGCGCTCGTCTCGAGCAGATGCTTGGTCTCCTCGAGGCGCAATGCATGCACATATTCGAGCGGCGTCATCCCAGTCGCCTGCGTGAAGCGGCGCTTGAAGGATCGTTCGGCGAGCCCGCTGAGGCGTGTCATGGCCGCGACCGGCGCCTCCTGATCGTAGTGACGGGCGACCCATTCCTGGCAGCGGGCGACGACGGCGTCGTCGGTCTGCCGGCATCGCGCGAGATTCGCGAATGGCTGCTGGCCGATATGGTGCCAGTCGAGCAGCTGCATGCGCGCGACTCGCATTGCTTCCTCGGCGCCGACGAAGCGCGCGATCAGGAACAGCGCCAGATCGTGCCACGAGGTTCCGCCGCCGGCCAGCATATACCGGCCGCCGCCCGAGACGACGAGCGCCCGGTTCGGATGCACGCGGACGCGCGGATAGCGCTCAGCAAGCGTGTCGCAATAGGCCCAGTGCGTGGTCGCATCGAGGCCGTCGAGCAGGCCCGCTTCGGCGAGCAGTAACGCGCCGGTGCAGGCGGCCGCGAACGTTACGCCGGCGCGGTCGAGTGCCTTCAGCCAGGCAGCCTCGTCTTCGTAGCGGCCGCCGACGTCTTCCGATGGCAGAACGGCAAGATCCGGGATCGCGACGACGTCCGGACGCGGGCAGCTCGCGAACGATGCGCCGGGCGCGATGCGCAGGCCGTTGCCCGTATCGAATTCGCGGCCGTCGGCCGACACGATCCGCGGGACGATGCTCGAATCGCCCGGCACGCCCTCCGTGATGCCGCTCCAGTCGCGCCCTGCCGACTGCAGGACGTCGAACATGCCGTACAGCGTCGAGGCCGTGGATTCGGGCACCGCAAGGAGCGCGACGTCGAGCTTTCCGTTGGAGGGCATGGCAGGAATGACCGGTTCTTGTCCCGAATGACTCTAACGCACGATGCGAGCACCGGCTAGGCTGCCAGCGCTCGAATAATCTTATGATGAGGATCACATCATGAACGCAGCTGCAGCACACATGGGAACCGGCACGGAGATCGCCACGGAGATCGGCAGGACAACCGGCACGGGTATCGGCCGGGAAATCGAGACCGACGAAGCGGGGGCGTTCGCCGAGCAGTTGCTCGCGACCCTGAACAGCGGTGCGCTGTGCCTGATGATCTCGATCGGCCACCGGACCGGGCTGTTCGATACGCTGAGCACGATGGCGCCGTCGACGAGTATCGAGATCGCCGTTCGCGCCGGCCTCGACGAGCGTTACGTGCGCGAATGGCTGGGCGCGATGGTGACCTCCGGTGTGATGGTCTATCGCCCCGAGGAACGCACGTATGCGCTCCCGCCGGAGCACGCCGCGTCCCTGACGCGCGCGGCGGGCGCCGACAACATCGCCGTGTTCACGCAGTACATCGGCACGCTCGGCGCCGTCGAAACCGAGATCGTCGAGTGCTTTCGCCGCGGCGGCGGGGTGCCGTACGAACGATATCCGCGCTTCCACGAGGTCATGGCCGAAGACAGCGGCCAGAGCGTGCTCTCGTCGCTCGAGACGCATATCCTGCCGCTCGTGCCGGGCCTCGTGGCTCGTCTGCAGCGCGGCATCGACGTGCTCGACCTCGGCTGCGGCCGCGGGCTGATCCTGAATCGTCTCGCCCGGCTGTTTCCGCGCAGCCGCTTTACCGGCATCGATCTTTCGGCGGAAGCCATCGCCTATGCGCGGGCGAATCAGGCCCGGCTCGACAACCTCACATACGTCGAGCGCGATCTCAGCGATTTCGATTGCTGGGCGGAGCCCGCCGCCTACGACTTAGTCACGACGTTCGATGCGGTGCATGATCAAGCGCGGCCGCTGAACTTGTTGAAGGGTATTCATCAAACCCTACGCGACGACGGCACCTATCTGATGCAGGACATCCGCGGCTCGGGTCATGCGCACGGTGATATCGACCATCCGCTTGGCACGCTGCTCTATACGGTGTCGTGCATGCACTGCATGACGGTGTCGCTCGCGCAGGGAGGCGAAGGGCTCGGCGCGATGTGGGGCGAGACGAAGGCGCGCGAGTATCTGCAGCGTGCCGGGTTTCGCTCGGTCGAGATCCATCGTCTCGCGCACGACATCCAGAACAACTGGTATGTCGTCACAAAGTAAGCGCTCGGCTACCGGTCCGCGAGCGGAATATAAACTTGCGGACCGGGGCCCACGTAATCGGCAGTCGGGCGGATCAGTTTGTTATCCGCCCGCTGCTCGACGACATGCGCGCACCACCCGGTGACGCGGGCGCAGACGAAGATCGGCGTAAACAGGCGCGTCGGAATGCCGAGATAGTGGTACGTCAACGCCGAGTAGAAGTCGGCATTGGCAAACAGCTTCTTTTCGCTCCACATCACCTGCTCGATCGCCTCGGCGATATCGAACAGCTCGGGTCGCCGGGCATCGGCCGCCAGGCGCTTGGCCATATCCTTGTTGTACGCATTGCGCGGATCGGCCTTACGGTAGACGCGGTGGCCGAAGCCCATGATGCGCTCTCGCCGCTGCAGCATCTGCCGGATTTCCGTCTCTGCCTGGGCCGGCGAATCGAAGCGCTCGATGAGCTCCATCGCTGCTTCGTTCGCGCCGCCGTGCAGCGGACCGCGCAACGCACCGATCGCTGCCGTCACCGCAGAATGCAAATCCGAGAGCGTCGCGGCAACGACGCGCGCCGTGAACGTCGACGCATTGAACTCGTGCTCGGCATAGAGCGTCAGCGACGTATCGAGCATCTTGGCGGCCGCCGCGCTCGGCCTCCGCCCGTGCAGCAGATGCAGGAAGTGGCTCGCGATGCTGTCATCGTCCGTGACCGGATCGATACGTGTCTGGTCCGCGTGATACCGATGCCAGTAGAGCAGCATCGACGGCATCGCGGCGAGCAGCCGGTCGGCGACATCGAGCTGGTAATCGAAATTCGTCTCCGGCTCGAGCTGCCCAAGCAAAGAGCAGCCGGTACGCAGCACATCCATCGGATGCGAGCTCGCCGGCATCGTTTGAAGCGCCGCGCACAGCGCGTCGGGTAATCCGCGCAGCGACGCGAGCCGCGACCGATAACGCGCGAGCGCATCGGCGTCCGGCAATACGCCGTGCAGCAGCAGATAGGCCGTCTCTTCGAACGAGCCGCGAACCGCAAGGTCACCGACATCGAAGCCGCGATACTCGAGACTCTCGCCCGCGGCGCCGACCGTGCAAATCGCCGTGCTGCCGGCAACGACCCCCGCGAGGCCTGAAGTGTTGCTTGGCGCGTTTCCGGAAGTGTTGCCGTTCGCCGTCACTCGTAATGCCCCGATGCCACTGGAGCGCCGAGTCTAGCAGGTGTGGAAAATGGGGTCAGAGCCGAATGGCACTGACTTAAGCCGCTTCTGCTTGGAAGCGACCAGC
>CAZFJU010000024.1:0-30058 GCA_964518995.1 uncultured Gammaproteobacteria bacterium | reverse complement strand
GGTATCGACGAAGCGCAGGCCGCGTCGGACGTCCCGCTTGGGCGGATCGTCGAGCCTGCAGAAGTGGCGTCGTTGGTGGCCTTTCTCGCGTCGGAAGAGGCCGGGGGGATCACCGGTCAGGCGTTCAATATCGACGGCGGCGCGCTCGCCTGATCGCTTTCCTGAGCATCGACGGCAATAGCCGGGCACATCAAGCTCAGCACGCCAATAGCGGCAGCGGGCAGCCCGACGGTCTTGGCGTCGCGCCCGGCGCCGATGACTTCGGTAAGCATGTCTTTCCGGATGGCTGCCCAGCCTCTCGGCGTCGCGTAGCTGGCGAGGTAGTAGCCCTCTTGCCTATCGCGCAACAAGCGCGCCTCTTCGTGCCAGTGCGCCTTCTGCGCGGCGACGAGCTGCTCGTCGGACGATGCAACGAACCTGGCCGGTAGCTCCGCCAGGTCCGCTCCGGCCGAATTGGCCGGCTGACCGTCTTTCGCGAGCAGGAACAGGCGCCCGGTTCGCGCCACGCCGCCCGCTTCGCCATCGGCCGCCCGTTTGCGCAGCGCATGCTCGATCCGCTCGAAGATGTCCTCGGCGAACTGCTGGGGATAGGTGTAGAGCCGCTGCACGTCACGATCGATGTGCGGCAGCTTGCGCAAGCTGCTGATCCAAGCCAGCTCGTCGGTGCGGGCGTCGCCGTCGGCGAAAACATCTTCGAGACCGAAGCGCGTTTCGGAGTCGGGCTGCACGGCCTTCAACGCCATATCTTCTGTGAGATGGGTCGGCGTCCCGTAGATCGCGCCGTATGGAGAATAGCTGCCGTCGACCGGCCGGAAGTGTCCGCAATCGTCGTGAAGCGGCTTGGCCAGGCGGCCGATCAATGTTTCGTACTTCCGAAACAGTTGAATGTGGCGCCGCCCCATCGCCGTGTAGGCGGCTCGCTCGTCGCGGTCGATCGCAATGAAAAGATACTCGATCATGCTGTACGGCCCGAGGAGATCGACGCGATTCAGGAACAGCTCGGGGTCCGGAGAGATGCTCTGGCAGACGGCTCCGGCCAGCTCGAGGCGCCGCCGCGCATCGCCGCTGTGGCAAGCGCGATCGTAGGCCTCGAGCAAGCTCGCGAGACATTGCACGAGCAGTGCGAAGTCGAGCGCGTTGGACGTGCGAGTGCGCAGGACCACGCTAGGCGCGTCGAGCGAGACGCCGTCCTGCGTGCAATAGTGACGAATCTGCGAGCGCAAATGCCCCGCGATCATCTGTGCGTGAGCTTTCTGAATTTCGATGCGGTCGGTTTCGGCCAGAGTCTCGGCGACCTGCTCGGCGACTTCGAAGTACGCGGCCAATTCGTCGGTCGTCGGGCTTTGCGCCAACGGGATGAGCCAGCGCGCATCGCGTACCAGCACCGGCTGATCGCCAGGGCTGCTACGCCATAGCGCGTCGAGCACACGTTGCAGCTGCGTGAGCCGATGGCCGGCGCGGCCCGGCTCCGTATCCCAAAGGCGCAGGCTCAGCAGCTCGAGCCAGCGAAGCACATAGACATTGAACAATGTGTGTGCGTACCGCACGCGCCCATTGCGGCCGGGCCACCGCGTCTGCTGCCAGAGGTGAAAAGCGCGCGCCATCAGCTCCGCCGGAGCGACCAGGTCGTTGTGCAGCTCCGGCATATGGCGAGGCCGGAAGCCGCTCGCCTGGTACGCGTCCTCGAGGCGACGGCGAAGCCGGCGCTGGTCGCCGCTGAGCGCCGCCAGCGTAAAAAAGCAGTCCTCGAAATCGCGCGTCAAGGCGGGGCGATCCTGCAGGGCTGTGCTCGGCTTGCGTTGCGCGTTCAGAAGGCCCTGGATTCGCTCCACGAGCTCCGCGCGATGCGCTACGAACAGCTGTAGCAGCTCGATATGCGGCTGAAACGGCACCTGGTCAGAACGTTCCTCGATCACAGCGCGATCCGATTCGAAAAGTATGCCGATGGTGCCCGATCGATCTTTGCGCCAGCAAGCGCCGGGCGGCCGCGCGAGCCGCGTCGAGCAAGTCTGCGCGCGGGTCACGCGGCGCTGCCGTGCGATGAGGCTCGAGGGCGGGATCGGGACGAGGCGGGCGACGAAGCGTCACGCGCCTGCTATACGGATTTATCAGCTTACTGATATCGTACCCGCGCGCTGACGGATTGACAGGGGGCGCTCGCATGCGGCAAGGGAGAAGCTCGAGGCTTCGCATCGTACTGTGGACCGCGACGGTCGCCGCGGCGCTCATGGCTGCGGGCTGCGATCGCCCCGGGCCGATGGCCGTGGCCGCGGAGTCGGCGCCGGCCGCCGCTAGCGCATTCGCGGTGACGACGGTCGTGCTCGAGCCGGTCGAGCTGGCCTCGATCGTGGCCGCCAACGGCTCGATCCATCCGTGGCAGGAGATCATCATTTCGCCCGAGGTCGGGGGCTATCGGGTGGCGGAGGTGCATGTGGACGTGGGCGACCGCGTCCGCGCCGGTCAAGAGCTCGTGCGGCTCTCGACGGCGTTGCTCGAAACCGAGCTTGCGACGCGTGCGGCCGCGCTCCAGCAGCGCGAGGCGGAGCTCGCTAACGCCGAGTCCGCGCTGCGGCGCGCGCAGTCGCTGAGCGTGCGTGAGGCGCTTGCAGAGGCCGACCTCGATCGTCTGCAGAGCGAGCAGCTCGGGGCTCGCGCACGGCTCGAAGGAGCGCGTGCGGATCTCGCGATGGCTGAGCTCAGGCGTGAATTCGCGCGCGTGCGCGCGCCGGACGACGGCATCATCACCGAGCGCACGGTCACGGTCGGTCAGGTGGCTCAGGCAGGCGGCGAGATGCTGCGGCTCCTCCGTCACGGCCGGGTCGAGTGGCGCGGGGAGGTGCCCGAGGCCTTGCTCGGCGGGTTGGCGCCAGGCCAGTCGGCGTCCGTGACAACAGCCGACGGCAAGCGGATCCCCGGTACGGTCCGCGTCGTCGGGCCGACGATCTCGAGTGCGAGCCGCACCGGTCTAGTCTATGTCAGCCTCGACTCTCCGCACGTGCGGCCCGGCATGTTCGCGCGCGGTGAGGTCGTCACGGGGTTGCGGCACGCATTTACCGTGCCGCTCGAGAGCCTGGTCAGCTCGGACGGGTACAGCTATGTGTTCGTGGTCGGCGCCGACGGCCGCGTCACGCGCCGGCATATCGAGATCGGCGCGGCGCGGGACGGCCTGATCGAGATCACGTCCGGTGTCCGCGCGGGCGAGCGTGTGGTCCGCCGCGGCGCCGGCTTCCTGAAAGATGGCGACTTGGTCGAAGTGATCGCGGCGCCCGGCGCATGAACTTCGTCACCTGGTCGATACGGAACCCCGTTCCGGTCGTGATGCTCTTCATCGGGCTTACTATCGCGGGGTTGCTGAGCTTTCCGCGGCTCGGCGTGCAGGACCGGCCGGACATCGAGTTCCCGACCGTCGTCGTCACGGTGTCCTACCCGGGCGTCGCTCCGTCGCAGATGGAGAGCGAGGTCACGCGTAAGGTCGAGGATGCCATCGCGACGATCGCCGGCATCGATCAGATGAGCTCGACGGTCAGCGAAGGCTCGTCGACGACCAACGTCCAGTTCCGCTTCGGCACGGACTTGAGCGCTGTGCTCGACGACGTGCGCGATGCGCTGACGCGGATCCGCGCAGACTTGCCGCTCGACGCGAACGAGCCGATCGTCTCGCGCGTCTCGACTGCGGGCGGTGCGCTCGTCACCTGGACGGTGGCGTCCGACAGCATGAGCGATACCGAGCTCTCGTGGTTCGTGGATCTCGTCGTGACCCGCTCGTTGTCGTCCGTGCCGGGCATCGGCCGGGTGACGCGGGTCGGCGGCGTCGGCCGCGAAATCCGCGTGGACCTCGACCCGGATCGCGTCGCGGCGCTGGGTGTGACAGCCGCGGACGTCTCGCGCCAACTGCGGCGAATTCAGGCCGAGTATCCCGGCGGCGAAGCCCGCATCGGCGGGCTCGAGCAGACTGTGCGCACGACCGGCACGATCGAATCCGTGCACGCTCTTGCGGCATTGCCGATTCTGCTGCCGGACGGCCGCGCCGTGCGCCTCGATACGATCGCGACCGTGCGCGATCAGGCGGCCGAGCGGCGCGCGGTCGCGCTGCTGGACGGCGAACCCGTCGTGGGTTTTCAGATCGTGCGGGCCTGGGGCGCGAGCGCGCTCGATGTCGCGAAGGAATCGCGCGCCCGGGTCGAGCAGCTCGCTGCGGAGTATCCGCAAGTACGCTTTGCCGAAGCGAGCTCGACCGTCAACTACATCCAGACGTCGTTCGACGCGTCGATGGAGATGCTCATCGAGGGCGCGATTCTCGCGATTCTCGTCGTCTGGGTATTCCTGCGCGACTGGCGGGCCACCTTCGTCGCCGCGGTGGCACTGCCGCTCTCGATCATCCCGACGTTCTGGGCGATCTACATGCTCGGCTTCTCGCTGAATATCCTGACGATGCTCGCGTTGACGCTCGTGGTCGGCATCCTCGTCGACGATGCGATCGTCGAGGTCGAGAACATCGTGCGGCATCTTCGGCAGGGCAAGAAGCCGCGGCAAGCCGCTATGGAAGCGGCGATCGAGATCGGGCTCGCAGTGATCGCGACTTCGCTGACGATCTGCGCCGTGTTCATTCCGGTCGCCTTCATGAGCGGCGTAGCGGGCCAGTTCTTCGCACCCTTCGGGTTCACGGTCGCCATCGCGGTGTTGTTCTCGCTGCTCGTCGCCCGCACGTTGACGCCGATGATGGCGGCCTACGTGCTGAAGCCGCACGACCGGCCGGTGCGCGAGTCCCGCATCATGCGCTGGTATCTCGGGCGCGTGCGCTGGTGTCTCGCGCACCGCTGGACCACGCTCGGCTCCGCGTCGGTGCTGATCCTTGCGATGCTCGCAGTTTTCTCATTGCTGCCGCAGGCGTTCTCGCCGGCGGGCGACAACGACTTCACGCAGCTTTCCGTCGAGCTGGCGCCTGGCGCGACGCTCGAGGACACGCTCCAAGTGGCCGAGACCGTGCGCGAGCGTCTCCAGGCGATGCCGGCCGTGAGCAGTGTTTTCACGACGGTCGGCACACAGGGCGGCGGCGGCTTTGGCGGCGGCGGTGCCGCGGCCGCGGTGCGACGCGCGAACTTGACCATTCATATCGAGAACCGTGACGGCACGCGCGGCGCGCAGCAGGCGTTCGAGCGCGAAGCCACCGCTGCGCTCAGCGATATCCCCGGCGTGCGGCTGCAGTTCCAGGGCGGCGGCGGTGATCGCCTGCAGATCACGCTCGCGAGCGACGCGCCGGAGCGCCTCGCGGCCGCCGCCGCGGAGGTCGAGCGGGAGCTGCGCACGTTGCCTGGCCTCGGCACGGTCACGAGCAGCGCTGCGCTGCAGCAGCCCGAAATCGTGATCCGGCCGAGGCCGGAGCGCGCCGCCGAGCTCGGCGTGACGACCGAGACCTTGGCGCTCGTCACGCGTATAGCGACCAGCGGCGATGTCGAAACGAGCCTCGCCAAGTTCAATCTGGATAACCGCCAGATTCCGATCCGCGTGCGGCTCGACGATGCATCGCGGGGCGATCTCGAGCGGCTCAAGGTGTTACCGGTGCCGGGCCGGCAAGGTCCCGTGCCGCTAATGAACGTTGCGGACGTATCTTTCGGCTCCGGCCCGGCACAGATCACGCGGGTCGATCGCAGCCGCAACGTTACGATCGACGCGAATCTGCAAGGCTTGCCGCTCGGCGACGCGCTCGCACAGGCGGACGCGCTGCCATCCATGCAAAATCTGCCGGACGGTGTGTTTACGCTGCGTACCGGCGATGCGCGCTTCATCGTCGAAATCTTCGCCCAGTTCGCGATCGCGATGGTGATCGGGATTCTGGCGATCTACGCGGTGCTCGTGATTCTGTTCCACCGCTTTATTCAGCCGATCACCATTTTATCCGCGTTACCGCCGTCGGCCGGGGGTGCGGCCGTCGCGCTTTACTTGACAGGTTCCGGGCTTGCGATCAACTCGCTGATCGGCCTGCTGATGCTGATGGGGATCGTTTCGAAGAACTCCATCTTGCTGGTGGAGTACGCGATCATGGCGCAGCGCGATCATGGCCTGTCACGGTTCGATTCGTTGATCGATTCCTGCTCGAAGCGGGCCCGGCCGATCGTCATGACGACGATCGCGATGGGCGCGGGAATGACGCCGGTGGCCCTGGGCTGGGCCGGCGACCCGAGCTTCCGTTCGCCGATGGGAATTGCGGTGATCGGTGGGCTGGTCGTTTCGACGGCAATGAGCTTGTTCATCGTGCCCGCTCTCTTCACGGTTTTCGACGACGTGCAGCAGTGGCTCACCCGAGTGTTCGGCCGGGGCGAGCCGGCGCCGGAACCCGCTGGGCTGGCGGCGCCGCCTGCCGTCGCGGGCTGAGCGCATCGCGAGGAGTTCACATGGACGACAGGGAAATTTCTGATCAGGATCTCCAGCCGGCGCTGCGGGCGATGCAGGATGCACTCGGCCGAGAGCATGTCTTAGTCGATCCCGCCGCGTTAGCCGATCACGGCGATCCGTTCGCTCCGCCAGGCAAGTGGTACCGACCGGGCGCCGTGCTGCTGCCAGGCAGCGTCGAGCAAGTGCAGGAAGTGCTGCGTATCGCGAGCGAGCACGGCACACCGGTATGGACCAGCAGTCAGGGTCGCAATAAAGGCTACGGCGGCGGCGCCCCGCGCGTGTCCGGCAGCTTCGGCTTGTCATTGCGGCGGATGAACCGAGTCCTCGAGGTCAACGAGGAGTCAGGCTGGGCGCTGATCGAGCCTGGCGTTCGATTCTTCGATCTCTACGATCACTTGCGTGCAATCGGTTCGCAGCTCTGGATGTCGGTGCCGGACCTCGGCGCCGGGAGCGTGGTCGGGAATGCGCTCGATCACGGTGTCGGCTACACCCCGCTTGGCGATCATTTCGGCAACCACTGCGGTCTCGAGGTCGTGCTCGCCAATGGCGACGTGCTACGCACGGGCATGGGCGGTATGAGCAACCCACACGCTTGGCAAGTGTTCCCCCATGGTTGCGGGCCGACGCTCGACGGGCTGTTCTCACAGTCGAATTTCGGCGTCGTCACGAAGATGGGCGTGTGGCTGATGCCCGCGCCCGAGGTATACATGCCCGGCTGGTTGACGCTCGACAGCGAGGAGCAGTTCGGCGCGTTTCTCGATACGCTGCGCCCGCTGATGATCGACGGGACCATTGCAAACCAGCCGATGATCATCAACGCCGTCTGCGCGGCGAGTGCGTTCTGGGGCCGGGAAGAGTGGTATACGGGACGAGGCCCTATCCCCGAGGAGGTCATCGACAGGATCGCCGAGACGCCGGGCTTCGGCCGCTGGGTGATGCGCTTTGCGCTCTACGGCGACGAGCCCGTCGTCGCTCATCAGCGCGCTAAAGTCGAAGCCGCCTTTGGCCGAATCCCAGGCTGCAGCGTGAGCTTCTCCAAGTACGACGGTCGCGCGTTACCTGACTTCGAGAACCCGCATGAGCGGGTGCAGGCAGGTATCCCGAGCATGGATCTTGACCGCATGACGCGCTGGTACGGCGGCGAGAAGGGCGGCCACATCGGCTTTTCCTGTGCCATGCCGATCACCGGCAAGGATGGCATGACCATCCGGGACATGGTCCGTACCCAGCTGAACGCCGATGGGCTCGACTACTCGGCCGTGTTCGTGGTCGGCAAGCGGCATATGATCCACGTCGGGCTCGTCGTGTTCGACACCGAAGATGAAGCGCAGGCGCGCGCCGCTTACGAAGCGTGCAAGCGCTTGGTCGCCCCTGCGGCGAAGCATGGCTATGGAGAGTATCGAAGCCACTTGGATTTCATGGATCTCGTCGCCGCTCAGTACGACTTCAACAATCATGTTCAGCGCCGCTTCGCAGAGACGATCAAGGACGCGCTGGATCCGAAAGGCATCCTTTCACCGGGAAAGCAGGGTATTTGGCCAGCCGCGTATCGGAGATAGCGCGCTGCACGGGATTTGGCAGCGGGTAGCGAGCTAACTGGGGAGGCTACGGTCGATTCGGCCGATTAAACCCAGCCGAACCCCCGTGCGAGCGTCCCGTACAACGACCCTGCAAGCGCGATATAAAGCACGAGTGCCCACACCTTTGCACGGCTTATCGAGTCCTTGAGCAAGTGGAGCTCGGTATCGAATTTGTCGTTCATTGCCGCGAGCTTTTTGTTTACCGTCTCGAAGTTCTGGTCTACCGCGACAAATTTTCCGTCGAACTTGTCGCTCATTGCGCTGAGCTTGCCGTCGAACTTGTCGCTCATTGCGCTGAGCTTGCCGTTGAACTTGTCGCACATTGCGTCGAGCTTGCCGTCGAACTTGTCGCACATTGCGTCGAGCTTGCCGTCGAGCTTCTCGCTCATTGCGTCGAGCTTGTCGTCGAGCTTCTCGCTCGTGGCGCTGAGCTTGTCGTCGAACTTCTCGCTCACGGCGTCGAGCTTGCCGCCGAAGCTCTCGTTCACGGCGCCGAGCTTGCTGTCGAACCTGTCGTTCACGGCGTCGAGCTTGTCTCGTATCGCACGCAAATCCATCTTGATATCGCCTACGTCCGATCGGATGTGAGTCACATCCGACTCGAGCCGAGCGATTCGTGCCTCCATTTCGACCTCCGCCGCTGGCGTCATCTCACTGCATCCTCACTTATCGTACCGCGCTTCGTCAGCGTGACGTGATTTCGAGGCTCCTGCCAGCGCGGTTTCGAGGCGGTTCGTGCCGAAACCGTCACCCTACTGCTCGCGGCCGGAGTGTGTCTTCGGCGCAACAACTACTGCAGGCCTCCGGAATTGCAGTAGCGAGGAAGTGGTGGTAGTACTACCTCAAGCACGGGATAGCGATGTCGCCGGAGCGACCGCGGGGTAGGGGGAAGGTCTCGAGCCGAGAACGGCGCAGACCAAGAGAAGAGGGGGACGACGATGACCGCCGATTTTTCTTTGCTGGGCAACCAGCGTGACGGATGTAAGGCTCATCACGACCGCCGGCCGCAGGATGCCGCACGATCGGTGGGCGCGCCGCGCTTTCGCGCCTGCGCGCTCGCGGTCGCTGCCGCGTTGGTCGGCGGCGCGGTGTTCGCACAGGACGTGGGTCCGCTCGAAGAGGTAATGGTCACCGGTTCGCGTATTGCGACTTCCGGCGTGAACACGCCGACGCCGGTAACGGCTGTGACGGCCGACGATCTCCAGTCGATGGCGCCGGGCACGTTCGTCGACGCGCTGAAGCAGTTGCCGCAGTTCTACAACACGATTACGACTCAGCAAGCCGTCGGCGGGTCGGTCGCTGCCGGCGGCAGCAACGTCAACTTGCGGGGCGCTGGCGCAGCACGGACGCTGGTGTTGCTCGACGGTCGTCGCATCGGTCCCGCCAACAAGTTCGGCACGGTAGATATCGGCATCATCCCCGAGGCGCTCATTAGCGGCGTCGAGGCGGTTACGGGCGGCGCGTCCGCCGCGTACGGGGCCGACGCGGTCTCCGGCGTCGTGAACTTTCGTCTCGATACCGGCTTCGAGGGCGTCCGATACTCAGCGCAGGTCGGCACGACGACGTATGGCGACGGCGACAATTACAAGTTCAGCGTGGCGTACGGCACCGAGATCGGTCGCCGCGGGCATCTCATCGTGTCCGGTGAGTATTTCGAGAACAAGGGCATCGAGTCGATCGAGTCTCTGCACGACCGCAGCGAGTTCTTCGATCTCAAAGCCCTGGTCACGAACCCCGATCCAAACGGGCCGACCTTCCTTCGGGAGCGCTTCGTGAGCCCGACGAACTACACGGCTGGTGGCCTCATTCTGCAGCCCGGCTCGTCGCTCGATTTCATGGAGTTTCTGCCTGACGGCTCGGGCCAGTACCGGCCGCTGCCGTTCAGCGGTGTCGGCGTCTTGCGAGGCGGTTGCAATTGCCAGGCGCGGCCGACTCTCGAGTACGGTGTCGATGCCGATACCCAGGTGGATACGCCCGCGGACCGGACCAGCTTGTTCGCGCATTACGAGCTCGATCTGAACGCACGCAATACCTTCTTTGCTGAGACGTTACTGGCCGAGAACTTTACCGACCCGAACTGGCAAACTGTCGCGCTGCTCGGCACGTGGCAAGGCCGTGTATTCGCCGACAACCCGTTCCTTCCCGAGTCGATGCGTCAAACGTTGCAAGCGGAAGGGCGCGACTCGGTCGGCTTCGGCATCTTCACGCCGAACACGCCGGGTAACCCGTTCTCGGGCGCGCGGCTGCAGGGCGAGAACCGCTACGTCCAGTTTACGACCGGCTTTGCGCACAGCCTGTCGGATAACTTCCTCGCGGGCGGTTGGACGTTGGACAGCTACATTCAGCATGCGCAGAACGCGCAAAAGACCATCATCCCCGCCGGGATGCGCACGGACCGCTTGTTTCTTGCGATGGACGCCGTGACCGGTCCGAGCGGCGAGCCGGTGTGCCGAGTCACGCTCGCGAACCCAGGCATCTTCGACAAGTGCGTGCCGATCAACCTGTTCGGCGGCTTCCCTGCCGTTACGCCGGCCGCAGCGGAGTACGTCACCGATGACGGCAAAGTCGCGCGCGGCAGGACGACGGAGCAGGTCGCTGAAGTCACGTTGACGGGCGATATCACGCGCGGCTCGGGAGGCGTACTCGGCCCGATTTCGGCCGCGTTCGGCCTGTCCTGGCGCCAGCAGAGTCTGGACGTCAGCACGCCGGATCCTTGCGATGAGTTTCCGTGCACGGCCGATAACGTGCGGCTCAGCGATCTCGGGCTGATGTCGCCGGATCTGCGCGGCATCCTTCCGGAGTTCAATGCGCTCGGCGAGCGCGATCCGAACGGTATTCCAGGGTTACGGCATGTTCCTGCCGGCTTCGCTGGAGACTCGAACTCGAGCACGGTGCTCTTCACGAGCCAGCGGGATGTCGCCGGCGGGTTCAGCGTCCGGGAAGCATTCTTCGAGTTCCGCATTCCGCTGCTCGACGGCCGGCTCAATCTCGATCAAGCCTACCGCTTTGCCAGCTACACCGGTGCGGGCGACGAGCCGGCATGGAAGAGCGGCGTATCGTATCAGGTCACTGACCGATTCAGGGTCCGGGCCACGCGCTCGCAGGACGTCCGCGCGCCGACCTTGCGGGAACGCTTCGAGCAGCAGCGCGGCGGCGCGAACGTCCGCGATCCCTGGAACAACGACGCGACGGTCACCACGGCTTCGTTCTCCGGCGGCAATCCGAACGTCGGTCTCGAGACCGCGTCGACGAACACCGTCGGCATCGTCTACCAGCCGGTGGACCGGTTCTCGGTGACGCTCGACTGGTACGACATCGACCTCGACGGCGCAATCGGCCAGCTGGGCAACCAGGATATCGTGGACACCTGCTTTCAGTCCGGCGGCACGTCTTCGCTGTGCGATTTCGTAGTGCGCGACGCCGCGGACGAGATCGTCCGCATCGACAACCTTTTCATCAATCTATCCAATCAACGAATCAGCGGCGTCGATGCGGAATTTAATCTTTCGGGGATCGACCTCGGCGCCGGGACGCTCGGGTGGCGCCTTCTCGCAACGCGCCTCAACGAAAACTCTGTGCTTACACCCGGCAGCCCGCGGGACGATCGCGCAGGCGACATTGGATTCGGCGCGCCCAAGAATAAGGTGACGACGAATCTGACTTACGCACGGGGGCCGTGGTCGTTGTTCCTGCAGGGGCGGTACATCGGCGGCGGAACGATGAACAGGAACTTCACCGAAGGGGTCCAGGTCGCCGACAACACGGTGGGATCGGTCTTTTATACGGATCTGACCTTCCGGTTCAGTGGTCGGGGCGGCAGTGCGCCGTGGCAGGTCTTCTTCACGGCAAACAACCTGCTCAACGAAACGCCGCCGGCGAGCCATCCGACGCTCGGCCGCGCCGGCGTGCCCGGCCCAAGCTCGGTCCTGTACGATACGATCGGTCGCCGTTACGCGGCGGGCGTGCGGGTGACCTACTGACGGGCGGCGTAGAACGCCGAAGCGGCAACGTCGAGCGGGTTGAACGGCGAGCGGCGCTGCAGCGCCCTCGCCCAGGGCGCTGCGTACACGCGCGCCTGGCACGTCGCTTGCAGCCAGCGGCCTGCAGGTCGCGATGAACCAACCAGATAGCCAACCCACAGGCGAGATACTCGTAGAAGGCGAGACGTGCTGGCGGCGCACGCAGGCGCACCGCGCGGCCGTGCTGATCGACGGCGCCGCCTACTTCGGCGCGCTGCGCTCCGCGCTCCTGAAAGCCGAGCGCTCGATCTTCATCGTGGGGTGGGAGCTCAATAGTCGCATGCAGCTGCGCGGCCTCGACTCGCCGCAAGACGGTGCGCCGCGCTACCTCGGCAAGCTGATCTGTTGGCTGGCGAAACGACAGCCGCAGCTCGAAGTCGGCGTGTTGCTGTGGGATCACTCGATGTTCTATGCCGCGGAGCGGCAATTGTTTCCGGCGTTGTCGTTCTGTTGGAACAAGCCTGATCGGGTGCAGATCGTGCTCGACGATGATCTGCCCCTCGGCGCCTGCCATCATGAGAAGCTCGTCGTGATCGACGACGATGTGGCCTTCTGCGGCGGTATCGATCTGACGCTGCGACGCTGGGACACCGCGCAGCACCGCGACCGGGATCCGCGCCGACGCGAGCGCGGCAGTCGCAAGATTTATCGAGCCGTGCACGACGTGCAGATGGTCGTGGACGGCGAGGCCGCGGCCGCGATCGGCGCCCGCACTCGCGACCGTTGGTCTCGAGTCGGCGGCAGGGAGCTCGCGCAAAGCGCGCGCGGCCGCGGCAATTGCTGGCCCGACGACGTCGATGCACAGTTTGTCGACGTGCCGGTCGGCATCATGCGCACGCTTGGCGTCGAGATGCGCGGTCGGGAGGTCCGGGAGATCGAGCGCGCCATCAAGGCGGCGATCGCGCGAGCCGAGCGTTGCATTTATCTCGAGAACCAGTACCTGACTGCGACCTCGATCGCCGACGCGCTAGTCGCGCGGATGCGTGAGAACGCTGAGCTGGAGGTCGTCACTATCACCAACCAATCGCATCAGGGCTGGCTTGAAGCCGAGGTGATGGGTATCGGCCGCGATCATTTCATCACGCGGTTCGATGAGCCGCAGCTACGCCGTCGCATTCAGTTTCTTTATCCGGTGCAGGGCGAATCGCTGATCAACGTCCATGCGAAGTTGATGATCGTGGACGATGCCCTGCTGCACGTCGGCTCTGCAAACCTGAATAATCGCTCGATGGGCTTCGACACCGAATGCGACTTGATGATTGAAGCGGAGACGGCGGCACATCGGCGCACCATCGCAGCGATCCGCAACCGTCTGATCGCGGAGCATTGGGGTGCGAAGGTCGAAGAGATCGAGCAAGCGTTCGCAAGTCAGGCGCGCGTTGCTGCGGCGCTTGCACAGCTCAACGGCCGCAGCGCCCGGGCGGTCCGGGAGGTGCCGCGGCTCTCGGCCGAGCCTGCGGGTCAGACTGTGCTCGCTAGCGTCGGCGATCCTGAGCGTGCGGTGACGGCCGAGCGCTTCCTTCATGATGTTCTAGGCAAAAAGCGGCGGTGGCGTTTCCCGCGCATTAGGCCTGCGCACCGGTGATGCGGGCCGGATCGACAGTCCGAGCGCTCACCTGGAATGTGCACGGATGTGTCGGCCGCGGCGGTATCTGCAATCCCGAAGGGATCGCAGAAGTGCTGGAAGCAGCGCGGCTCGACATCGTTGCGCTTCAGGAGATCGACGGGCGCATCCGTGATCTCGCCCTCGATCCGTTTGCGTACTTCGGCCGGCAATTACGCTGGACCACGATCGAAGCCAGAACCGTGATCGCCAAGGACGGTGATTACGGCCACATCGTAATGAGCCGTTGGCCGATCGAGTCGCTCGGCGAGATCGATCTTTCCGTGAAATTTCGTGAGCCTCGCAAAGCGATCGTAGCCGCGGTCACAGCTCCCGTTGGACGGATCATCGTTCTCGCGGCCCATCTTGGCCTGCTGCCCTGGGAGCGCCGTATACAGCTCGGCCGAATTCGCGCGCGGATCGACAAGATCACGGATCGGCCCATCATCACGCTCGGTGATTTCAACGACTTTCCGGGCCGCGGTCTCGCCGAGCGCGCACTGTGTCCGCCGCTCGAGGATTCGCCGTCGCTTTCCACGTACCCGTCCCGCTGGCCGCTGCTGCCGCTCGACCGGATCTGGTACTCGAAGCCGCTCGAGCTGGTTACGATCGCGACGATCCGCGACGCGAGACAGTTGTCGGATCATCTGCCGTTGGTCGCGAGCCTACGCGGGCCTCGGGTAGAGTGATACGCCTGCAGCCGTCGCGAGGTAGTAACGACCGCAAACAGCTTGCACTTGGGATGCTATTGAAACGGCTCTAGTTTATGCTCTGTGCAACAATTCAGGGGAGCGGTAGTGGCAAGCCGGCGGTGAGACTGCGGGTTGCCGCTGTCGTCGTGTGAGGGGCAGTCGCCAACTCGGTCTTTCGAGGGACTACGTACGCCCGAAAACGACCACTCCTTGGGGGGAGATCACGATGAGACGAAACAGTGTCGAACGACGCCGGTCGCAACAGCGGCTCACCGTCCTGGCATCGGCCATTTCAACGCTATTAGGGGGCGGCGCCACGGTGCTGACCGGAACCGCCCAGGCTCAAGAGGCCGTGGAGGAAATTACGGTGACCGGCTCGCGTATCGTCCGCCGCGACCTTTCATCCTCGAGCCCGATCGTTACGATCGGCAGCGAAGCGTTCGAGACGACAAGCGCCGTCTCGATCGAGGAAGTGCTGAATCGGATGCCGCAGTTCACGCCGGCAGGCGCGCTTACGGATAACCAGTACACGTCCACGCAGCGGACGCAGCCCGATGCGTTGAACATTATGACAGGCATTGCCAGCCTCAACATGCGCAGCCTCGGAACGAACCGCAGTCTCGTGCTCGTCAATGGCCGGCGAGCGCAGCCTGCGAACGGCTTGGGGATCGTCGATATCAACACCATTCCGTCAGCGGCGATCGAGCGCGTCGAGACGATCACCGGCGGTGCATCCGCCGTGTACGGTGCAGACGCCATGGCAGGCGTGGTGAACTTCGTTCTGAAGAGCGATTTCGAAGGGTTCGATATGGACTTTCGGACCGGTATGACCGAACGAGGGGACGGTGACGAAAGCAGCCTGTCGATCTTGATGGGAATGAATTCGGGCGATGGTCGCGGCAACGTGATGCTCGGCGTGGAGGCCACTAGACGCGGCCGAGTCGACAATATCGACCGCGACTGGCGCGCGGCGCAATTCTTCGACGAGGGGACCAATGCGGGCGGATTTTTGAATCCGTCGGCGTACAACATCACCGGAGCGGGCCAGGCCGAGAACCGCCCGAGCCAAGCGGTCGTGGACCAGCTGTTTGCGCGCTATGGCGCCGCGCCGGGAACGGTCACGGACAACACGCTGTACTTCAACCCTGACGGCACCGTGTTCGTTCCCGCGCACGGCGGGCTCGGCTATAACGGTCCCTTTCACAGCACGGACTTCGGCTCCGGCTTCGCCGGGATCCGGTTTGGACCCAGCGGCAACCTGCAGCAGCCGTGGATGACGAGCATGCTGTCGTCGCCGATGGAGCGTCACTCGCTGTTCGGAAGTGCAGCGTACGACGTGTCCGACCACGTGCGCGTGATCGCGCAGGCCACCTTCGCCGGAACGCGGGGCGAATCGGTTGGGCCGTACAACCCGTCCGTTGGCCTCTGGGGCGCCGCAATTCCGTTCGATGACCGGGAAATTCCGAACGACCTGCGCTTATTGCTCGAATCACGGCCGGACCCGACCGCGCCGTGGCAACTGAACCGCGTGTTGGACTTCCTCGGCGAGTCGTGGGCCAAGAATCACTCCGACGTCTATCAAGTGCTCGGCGGCATCGAGGGCTCGCTCCCGAATCGAGATTTGACCTACGACGTCCATGTGTCAACCGGCCGCACGATGAACTTATTCCTGTCGCAGGGTCATGCATCCGCTCAGCGCTATTGGTCGCTGGTCTCTGCCGGCGACTGGGGACGCGAGGGGTTTGTCTTCAATAACAACTACTATCAGACATGCGAGACCGGCCTGCCGATCTTCGAGTCGTTTACGCCGTCTGCGGATTGCTTCCGGTCGATGCTGGCCAGGCTGAAGGTGTTGACGAAAACGGAGCAGACGATCGTCGAGGCCAACGTGCAGGGTCGGATCATGGATATACCCGGCGGCGAGCTGCGGTTCGCGGCCGGCGTCGCACGAAGATCCAACTACTTCTTGTTCGAGCCGTCCGAGACCAATGATGTCACCTCGGTTATCGAGCAGACGCAGAGCATCTTTGCGAACGCCCGCAGCGAAGGCAGCACCAAGGTCCAAGAGATCTACGGCGAGCTGTTGGTTCCGCTGACCGGACGGCTGGAGCTCGAGCTCGGCTATAGATACTCGGACTACGACCAGATCGACTCGGGTGTGAAAACCTGGAAAGCGCTGTTGTCTTACGCGCCGACGGACTCCATCCGCTTCCGCGGCGGTTTCCAGCTCGCTACTCGCCCGCCGAACATCGCGGAGATGTTCACGTCCGGTCAGGCGGCGACGTTGAGCTTCCCGGGGGGCGATCCATGTCAGGCCAATACGACGCACCAATGGGGCAACGTGCCGGGCAATCCGAACCGGCAGCAGCTTCAAGAGCTGTGCCGCGCGATGATTGGCAACGACACTTCGGATTTCGATACCGGCCCGGGTGGGCCGGATGAATTCGTCGCGGGGGACGGCCGGCCGAGCGATGCACCGAGCGGGCTGATCGTTGCAACCGTCGAAGGCAACCGCAATCTCCAGCCTGAAGAAGCGGATACCTGGACGTTCGGAGTCGTATTCGCGTCACCCGGACAGTTCGAGAATTTGATCGCCTCGATAGACGTCTTCAATATTTCGATTGACGATACGATCTCTCCGTTGCTGCCGACGCTTGCGTATCGGCAATGCTATAACGCAGACGGCCGTAGCAACCCGAACTGGCAAGTCAACGACCCGGCCGGGATGTGTCAGTACATCAGCCGCAACGAGGAGACGGGCGGAACGGGCAGCACGGTGTCGCCGTATTTCAACAGCGGTGTGCTCGAAACACGCGGGGTCGACCTAACGATCAACTGGAGCACCGGCTTAGGACCCGGCCGGCTTAACATCAACTCGAACGCGTCCATACTGGATCACTTTCGTTACCAGGATAACCCGATCTCCGAGTTCATAGACGCGACCGGCACGATGGATCAGGGCGGCCTGTTCGATTATCGGGTCACGACGAGCTTCAACTACACCTTCGACCGCAGCTCGCTCGGCCTGCAGTGGCGCTACCTGCCGAGCGTCGAGCATGCCACGGCGGCCATCGATCCGAACACGACGCAGCAGGGTGTGGGGCCGTACAGCGTATTTAGCTTATTCGGACGGCACGCGGTGACGGACAGGTTCGAGGTTCGCGGCGGCGTCGAAAACCTGCTGGACAAAGATCCGCCGGTCTATGGCTTCCAACCGGCTACGGCGACGACCTCGGGTAACAACGCGAAAGGCTCGACCCTTCCAGGCGGGTTTCATGATCTGCTCGGCAGACGCTATTACGTCGGCATGAAGTACAACTTCTGAGTCGCGCGATGTCCCAGGCGGGCGCTTCGAGGCTCGCCTGAGGTTTTCGGGTCATCCACAGTTAGAATGCGAGTTTTTCCCGCACGAGCGCTCTCGGGGCGTGCGGGATCTCGCAGCTATGGAGACTCATTGGATGATTCAGCCCGTGAATTCGGTGATTATCGTTGGCGGCGGCTCGGCGGGATGGCTGACTGCGCTAATCCTGAGCACCTATTGTCCTTATCTAAAGGTCAGCCTGCTCCGCCCACGTGACCACATGCCCATCGGAGTGGGTGAGTCGACCCAACCGGACTTCCTGAATCGCTTGATGGCCGCGCGCGTTGATCTCGAGGCGTTCTATAAGTCCTGTGACGCGACGATGAAGTGCGGAATCTTCTACAGGAACTGGAACACGGTCGGTGACCACTATTGGCATCCGTTCTCGGGCTTGGCCTCCAGCAGCTCTTACACGGCGGCGCATCACTACCAGCAGATGATTCTCGAGGATCCGGGCTCGTACACACACGCCGGTTATTACGCGGCCGTGCACACGTCGTACGAGAAATGCGTCAAGAACAACCAGGTCGCACCGGAAGCAGCGGTTGCGCTGCACGTGGACGCCAAGGGCATTACGGCGTACCTCGAGCGCCATCTGACGATGGTCGAGGTTATCGAGGCGGACTCGATCGAGGTCCGATCCGCCGACGGCAAAGTCGCAGGAATCACGCTCGACGCTAACAGAACTCTATCAGCCGACCTCTACGTGGACTGCACCGGCTTTGCGCGGGCAGTCTTCGGCAAAGTCGCTTCGCCGGAAGTGCTGCCGTACGAGGCGAATGTCAATCGCGCCGTCGCGGCCAGCGTACCGTACGCTGATACAAGCAAAGAGCTTACGCCGTTCACCACGGCCCATGCGCATGAGAACGGCTGGATCTGGTCTATTCCGCTGCAATCGCGCATTGGCAGCGGCTACGTTTATCACGCGGATTTCTGCTCTCCAGAGCAAGCGGAAGCGAATTTTCGGGCTCACTGGGGTGAGCAACGAATGCGCGACGTTCCCGTTAAGCATCTTGCGTTCAAGAACGACATGCTCCGGAACCCGTGGGTCGAGAATGTGGTGGCGATCGGGTTGAGCGCCGGCTTCATCGAGCCGCTCGAGGCGACGGGCCTGAACTGGACGATCGGCAGCGCTGATCTGCTGAGCCGCAGTCTAGGCGCGCGATACCATGACCAAGATGTAAGGTCGCGCTACAACTCGAGCATGCTCGGGTACATCTACGATGTGCAGAACTTCGTGGACGTTCACTACAAGCTATCGGGCAGACGCGATAGCGAGTTCTGGAGATACCAGACGTCGAGAGCCTTCCCCGAGCGGCTCGAGCATCGTCTCGCGCTTTACGCGGCCGAAATGCCGAACGACTTGAATAGAGTCAAGAGTTTTCCTTGGGCATTCAACGAAGTGTCCTGGCTCGACATTCTCAATGGGTACGGATTCAAGTACGCGAAGCTCGACGTCAACCCGGTTCAGCGGGCGCAAGCGCAGCAGGCTTTACAGGTCATTGCAGCGAGCCCGAAGCAAGGCGTGGATCCGCGAGTGTGCGTGCCGGTGGCATCCAAGGGAATACCGGAGCTGCAGCGGCTGGCCTAGCCGCTTGTCGGGGTGCGCCGAATGAGCGGGGCTAAGCCGGCAACGCATCGCGCTCGTCTACTGGCGCAGGAAGGGAGATTCGAAGAGGCCGAGCGTGAGTACGCCTACGCGGTAGCGCTCGAGCCGACTGACTTTGCCGCGCAGCGCGCCCTTGCAGCGCTGCGATACATGCGCGGCGATCCGCAGTTCGCGCGCGATCTTGCGACGGCGGCGGCGCGCCACCGCACCAACGCTCTGCTCCAGCAGCAGTTCGCAGATGTGCTGCGCCAAACGGGCGACCTTGTGGGCTCGGAGATCCTGCTTCGCGACCTGATCGCGAGATTCGGCCCGAGCGCCGCGTTCCGTGCGTCGCTCGCAACGGTCCTGCACGAGGCGGGCCGGCTGCACGAGGCATGCATCGAAGCGCGCGCGGCCGCGAACGGCCGGCCCGGCGATGACGCGGTGGCGGCAGGTTTGGTCGCAGTGCTGTTATCGCTTGGCCGTGCGGACGAAGCGATGCCAATTATTCGTGCGGCACGAGCGCGGGCGGCTTTCGATCAGGCATGGATTGCGCACGAGGCGACCGCTGCGCGGCTGTTGGACGATCCCGCCTACGAATGGCTGTACGACTACGAGCGCTTCGTGCGTGCTTACGATCTGGAGGCGCCGCGCGGGTGGCGGTCGATGCACGAGCTCAACGCCGCGCTCGCCGATGTGCTTTCGGTGCGGCACACGCTGGTGCGACAGCCCTTCGATCAATCGATGCGCTCGGGCACCCAAACGATGCGCAATCTCGTCGATGACCCCGAGCCGGCTATTCGCGCGGTGCTGGGCGCGTTCGAAGAACGGATCGCCGAATACCGCGCGGAGCTCGTCTGCTCCGACGCGCATCCGCTGGCTGGCCGAAACCGAGGCACGGCTCGAATAGTCGGCTGCTGGTCCGTGCGACTGCAACGGAACGGCTACCACGTAAACCATATTCATCCTGAGGGATGGCTAAGCTCTGCTTACTACATCGATGTTCCGACCGAAGCTCAGGATCGCGATAAGCAGCGGGGTTGGATTCGATTCGGAGAGCCGGCACGGCCGGTGCCCGGCGCGGCGCCGCAGATGACGGTTGAACCGCTACCGGGTCGGCTAGTGCTGTTTCCTTCGTATATGTGGCACGGCACCACGCCAATTCGTTCGACGCAGCAACGTTTGACGATGGCCTTCGATGTGATTCCGGACGCGTGCGGATAGCCCACGCTCGCGCGGATGCTGGCACGTCGCTTGCAAGCTCTCCGGTTCCGAAGGAATGGTAACAGGAGCATCCTCATGACACGGTTTACGTATAGCGGATGCCTGCTTGCTGTGGCGCTTGGCGTGGGCAGCACTGCCGCGGCGCAACAGGCCTGTGAGCAGGAAGTGCAGCAGTTGCAGCAGCAGATACAGCAGAGCACGCTCGAGCAGCGGCAACAGCAGGAGCTGCGCGCGCTGATCGAATCGGCGCGGGCCGGCAGCGACAGCGAATGTCGGCAAATTATCAGCCAAGCGCGCAGCCAGCTCGAGGCCGCGCAGAGTCAGCAGGGCGTCGGCCTTGCTCAAACGCAGCAGAGCCAGCAGGCGCAACCGAGCCAGCAGGCGCAACCGAGCCCGCAGGCGCAACCCAGCCAGCAGGCGCAGCAGAGCCAGCAGGCGCAGGCGGGTCAGCAGGCGCAACAGCGCGCGCAGCCGAGCCAGCAGGCGCAGCAGACCCGGCAACAGATTGAGACCGAAGCCACCGAAGTTGAAATCGCACAAAGTGCCGCCGAGATCGAGGTCGAGGAGGTGCCGGCGCAGGTGGAGGTCGAGCAGCCCGCACCGCAAGTGACGGTCGAGCAGCCCGCGCCGCAAGTCGTCATTACGCGGCCGGATCCGGAAGTCACGATTACCCAGCAAGACCCGCAAGTTACCGTGCGCCAGGCCGAGCCCGAAGTCGAGGTGAGACAGGCGGAGCCGGAAGTGCAGGTGTCGCAGGCTGAGCCGGAAGTGCTACTGCGCGAAGGCGGCCAAGCGGCGGAAGCCGATCGTCGAACCGAGACGGAGCGGCAGGCTGCGGCCGGATCGCAGATCGATCGGCAAAGCGCGGCGGATCGTACCGTGACGGGTGCGACGATTCGCGCGGAAGATTTGGTGGGCCAGACCGTGCGAACGGCTGACGGCGAAGATGTGGGCGAGGTATCCGAAGTCGGTCGATCGCGTGGCGACGCCCGCGAGCACGCTCTGATCGATGTCGGCGGGTTCCTCGGTATCGGCGAGCGTACCGTAGCCCTGCCGCTCGACACGCTCGGCATGGATAGCGAAGGCAATGTCCAGACGCGCATGACGCGCCAGGAATTGGAAAATCTGCCCGAGGTCGATGCCGACCAGTACGCCGAGCTCGATGAGGACGGCGCGCCGCGTACCCGTCTGTAGCGATCGGCGCGTACTCCGGGCCGCCGTGCTACGCGGGTAGTGCACGGAGCTACGCAGCAATAAGTGCGGCGCCGTTCGGCGCCGCACGCCTTTCGGTTCCTCCCCTGCGCGCTGCTCAACGCCGCCGCCCCGGCGCTCTGCGCTCGAAGGACGTCGCACGCGGCGGCGCAGAGCACAGGTTCGAGCATGAAGGTATGATGGTTCGAGTTGTTCGTTCCACGTCCTAGGCGAACCATTCAACTCCATGTCAATCGTTCAGCCGCTCACGTGTTAGCCCCCTATTTATGAAGAAGATCGGCTTTCTTTCGTTCGGTCATTGGACTCCGTCTCCGGGCTCGCAGGCTCGATCGGCGTCAGATGCGCTTCTGCAGTCCATCGAGCTCGCCGTCGCGGCGGAGGAGATCGGCGCGGACGGAGCCTACTTTCGCGTGCATCATTTCGCTCGCCAGCTCGGCTCGCCGTTCCCACTACTGGCGGCGATCGGGGCGAAGACGAGCCGCATCGAGATCGGCACGGCGGTCATCGACATGCGTTACGAGAACCCGCTCTACATGGTCGAGGATGCCGGCGCGGCGGACATCATCGCCGGCGGTCGCCTGCAGCTCGGCATCAGCCGCGGATCACCCGAGCAAGTCATCGACGGCTGGCGCTACTTTGGCTACGCTCCTGCCGAAGGGGAGACCGACGCCGATATGGCACGGCGGCACGCCGAAGTCCTGCTCGACGTGCTGCGCGGCGAGGGGTTCGCGCAACCGAATCCGCGGCCGATGTTCCCGAATCCGCCGGGGCTGCTGCGGCTCGAGCCGTACTCCGAGGGTTTGCGTGATCGAATCTGGTGGGGCGCCGCGACCAATGCAACCGCCGAGTGGGCCGCAAAACTTGGTATGAACCTGCAGAGCTCGACATTAAAGTTCGACGAGGACGGCCGGCCCTTCCACATCCAGCAGGCGGCGCAAATCCGCGCCTACCGCGCTGCGTGGGAAGAAGCAGGCCATCAGCGCACGCCGCGCGTTTCGGTCAGCCGCAGCATCTTCGCGCTCATGACAGATATGGACCGCGCGTATTTCGGCCGCGGCGGCAAGGACGAAGACCAGATCGGCTTCATCGAGGCGGACCGGCGCGCGATCTTCGGCCGCGGCTATGCGGCCGAGCCCGATGTGCTGGTTGCCGAACTCGCGAAGGATGAGGCGATTGCCGAGGCCGACACGTTGCTTCTCACCGTGCCTAATCAGCTCGGTGTCGACTACAACGTGCATGTGATCGAGTCGATCCTGAAGCACGTCGCACCCGCGTTGGGCTGGCGCTGAGACGCCAGCCGCGTAACGGCAGTCCTAATCGACGGACACGGGGGCTAAGGACTCATTCCGGCCCCTCGACGGACGCTACCAGTCGTGTTCCTCGGGCCACGGGATTTCGTCGACCTCGTCCCACAGATCGAGCAGAAACGATTCATCATCGTCCGAGAGGATGCCCTTCTCGTGCAGCGCATCGATCAACGCGCGAACTGCGACATCGGAACCGAAAGCACCTTCACCGCGATCTTTCGCGTCGTCGACCGCTCGGCGTGCTCGTTCCTTCCACTTCTCGGCCATTCCTTGAACTCCCTGCCCGTGACTGAACCGGGGCGACATGCGCGCTCGCAGCGCTCGCCGCCCCGAGCAGTATACGGTCCGGGAAGCCCGCGCGCGCGACGGGGTGGGCTCGACGCGTGCTTCTCCATCGCGTGGCCCCGATATTCAGAGGCCTCGCCGTGCCGCAAGCGGTTCGTTATTTGCGGCGCGGTACTCTAGAATCGCCGCGAACCGTGAATCCGACCGTGAGGACCGCCCCCGGTGACGCAGGCAGAACAGAACGGCAGCGAGACCCGTCCACACGGTTGGCTTCATCGCGCGCTGAACGGCATCGAGAGAGTCGGCAACCGTCTGCCCGACCCCGCAATGCTCTTCTTGCTGCTGATGCTGATCGTCTGGGCACTTTCCTGGGCGCTCTCCGGCATCGAGTTCAGCGCCGAGCATCCGGCGAGCGGCGAACCGATCCGTGTCCAAAACCTCCTTACGGGCACGGAGCTTGCGCGCTTTCTCGCGACGATGGTCACGACCTTCACCAGCTTCGCGCCGCTCGGGGTCGTGCTCGTCGCGATGCTTGGCGTCGGCGTGGCGGAGCACAGCGGCTTCATTAACGCTGCCCTCAAAGGGCTATTGCGCGTGACGTCGCAGCGGCTGCTCACGCCGATGCTGATCCTGGTCGCGATCGTCAGCCACACGGCGGTCGACGCGGGATACGTCGTCGTGATTCCGCTCGGCGGAGTGATCTTTTACGCCGCCGGCAGGCATCCTCTCGCGGGGATCGCCGCGGCGTTCGCCGGCGTGTCGGGCGGCTTCTCGGCCAACTTCGTGCCCTCCTCCCTCGATCCGCTCCTGCAGGGCTTCAGCCAGTCGGCCGCGCAGCTCGTCGAGCCCGGCATGCAGTTGAACCCGCTCAACAACTGGTTCTTCACGTCGGCCTCTTGTCTCGTGATCGTCGGGCTCGGCTGGTGGCTCACGGATAAGGTCGTTGAGCCGCGGCTGCGCGGCATCGCCGTGGACGGCGACGAGGAAGGGATGCCCGTCATGACGCCCGTCGAGTCGCGGGAGCGGCGCGCGCTGGCCCTTGCGGCGTCGACGATGGCGGTCGGGATCGTGTTGCTCGTGCTCGCTATGCTGCCGGGACAATCGCCGTTACGCGCGCCCGACGGTGCCTTGGCATCGTTCGAAGCGCCAGTCATGCAGGCGATTGTCCCGCTGATCTTTCTGCTATTCGTCATTCCGGGGACGGTGTTCGGATTCGCGGCCGGCACGTTCAAGTCCAGCGGCGATGTCGTCAAGGGCATGTCTGCTGCGATGGGCTCTATGGCCTACTACATCGTGCTCGCGTTTTTCGCAGCGTTGTTCATCGCAGAGTTCGGCCGCTCGCAGCTCGGCACGCTGCTCTCGGTCGAAGGGGGCAACTTTCTCGCCGAGCTGAGGTTGCCTGGGCCGCTGACGCTGATGGGAATCATCGGGCTCGTCGCTTTTGTGAACCTGTTCATCGGGTCGGCGTCGGCGAAATGGGCGCTGCTCGCGCCGATCTTCGTGCCGATGCTGATGCAGGTCGGGTTCTCGCCGGATCTGACGCAGGCGGCATACCGCGTCGGTGATTCGAGCAGCAACATCATCACGCCACTGATGCCGTACTTCCCCCTCGTCGTCGTATACTGCCAGCGTTACGTGAAGGGCACCGGCATCGGCACACTCGTGTCGATGATGCTGCCCTACTCGATCGCCTTCCTGATCGCCTGGTCGGCCTTCCTCGCGATCTATTGGATGCTCGGCATACCGCTCGGGCTGCAGTCGAGCTATACGTACCCCTGACACCTGCGACCCGCGGCCGTGATGCTGACGCGGTCGAGCGGTGCAGCCACCATGCAAGCTCGAAAGGAACGCTCCTTGCATCGAACCTCCATGAATCTTCAAAGTCGCTCGTCATGAGCACCAGCGTCGACGTCAATGGCTTCGCGGAGCTCGGACTCGGCCCGAAGTTGCTCGCAGCGCTGTCGGAGCTGGGCTACGAGGAGCCCACCCCGATCCAAAGACAAGCTATTCCGCCGCTGCTTGCCGGCCGCGATCTGCTCGGGCAGGCCGCTACCGGCACCGGCAAGACGGCTGCATTCGCGTTGCCGCTCCTGCAGCGGCTCGACGGGCCGTCGCGTGGGGAGAGGCCGATGGCGCTCGTGCTCGTGCCGACGCGCGAGCTGGCCATTCAGGTCGCGGAAGCGATGTATCGTTACGGGCGCGAGGTCGGCGCGCGTGTGTTGCCCGTGTACGGAGGCCAGCCCATCGGCAGGCAGCTCGGCGCATTGCGGCGCGGCGTCGACGTCGTGATTGCGACGCCCGGCCGCGCGCTCGATCACTTGCGTCGCGGCACGCTGAATCTTACGCAGCTCGAGGTGGTCGTGCTCGACGAGGCGGACGAGATGCTCGACATGGGGTTCACCGACGATATCGAGGCGCTCCTGGCCGAGACGCCGGCCGAGCGCCAGACGGTGCTGTTCTCTGCAACGCTGCCGGCGCGGATCAATGCGATCGCAAGGAGACACCTGCGAGATCCTGCCAAGATCACGATCGCGCGCGAAGGCCCAACGGCCGGCGAAGTGCCGCGGGTGCGGCAGACGGCCTACATCGTGCCGCGCGCGCACAAGGCGGCGGCGCTCGGCCGCGTGCTCGACATGGAGGCGCCGGCAGCGGCGATCATCTTTTGTCGTACGCGCATCGAGGTGGATGAGCTGACGCCCGCGTTGGCCTCGCGCGGCTACGGCGCGGAAGCGCTGCATGGCGGCATGAATCAGGATCAGCGCGCGCGTGTGATGAACCGGCTTCGCAGCGGCGCGATCGACCTGCTCGTCGCGACGGACGTTGCCGCACGCGGGCTCGATATCGAGCAATTGACCCACGTGGTGAATTACGACGTGCCGTCGGCGCCGGAGGCGTACGTCCACCGTATCGGTCGGGTCGGCCGTGCCGGCCGCGAAGGCGTTGCGATTACGTTGTGCGAGCCGCGCGAGCACCGTCTGCTGCGTAACATCGAGCGCGTCACGAAGCAGCGTATCCACGTCGATAAAGTGCCGACCAGCGCGGACTTGACCGCACGTCGGCTCGAGCTGACCAGCGCCGCGCTGCGCGAATCGCTGCTCGAGGATAAGCTCGACCGGTATCGCGGCGTCGTGGAGTCGCTGGCTGATGAGTTCGACATCATGTCGATCGCGTTAGCGGCGGTGAAGCTCGCCGACGAGCAGGGACGCCGCATCGTCGACGAGCCGGACATCCCGGAGGCAAAGGTCCGCCAGGAACGCGCGCCGGCGGGCGGGCGTCAGACCCGGCACGGCGAGCGCGATGGCCGATTCGCGGAGCGCCCGCGCCGCGAGCGCCCGGGCGGCCCGCGCATGACCCGTTTATTCATCAATGCCGGCCGCGACGCCGGCATTCGACCACACGACTTGGTGGGCGCGATCGCAAACGAAGCACAGATCGACGCGCGAGAAATCGGTGCGATCGAGATCGCGGACCGCTTTTCGCTCGTCGAGGTTTCCGAGGATGTCGTCGCGGACGTCATTCGGCACCTGCGCGGCGCTGCGGTACGGGGCAGGAGAATCAACGTTCGGCGGGAGCGATATGAGCGGTGAGCGTGCCGCGGTATGGGTCGACGCCGACGCCTGTCCGGTGCCGATCAAGGAGATCTTGTTCAAAGCGGCGGAACGCACCGCGACCGAAACCATTTTCGTCGCCAATCATGCGGTGCGCATTCCGCGCTCCCGTTTCGTCCGCGCCGTTCAGGTTGCATCCGGTTTCGACGCAGCGGATGCGCGAATCATCGAAAACATCTCGAAGGGCGATTTGGTCGTGACCGCAGATGTGCCCCTCGCGGCGCGCGTGGTCGCCGCCGGCGCGGTGGCGCTCAATCCGCGCGGCACGCTGTATACGCCAAACAATATCGGCGATCACTTGGCGCAGCGGGACCTCATGGACGAGCTGCGCTCGGCCGGCACCGTAAGGGGCGGTCCCGGCGCACTGGGCAGAGGTGAGATCCAGCGTTTCGCCAACGAGCTCGACAAGTATCTGACGGCACAGAGCAGGGCCGTCGCACCCGTGCGGACGTCGACGCGCTGAAGCATGCAAGCACGCAAGCAGGGACGCTCCTCTGCAGGTGTCAACGCGGAGTCAAGCGCAAGGCTGCAATGATCGCGACCACGGCTGCGGGCACGAGCGCGAGCGGCGATAAGGCCCATCCGCCGCTGGCGTCCGCGATCGCCGCGACGAGCGGCGGGCCGGTCACCTGGCCGATGTGCGACGCTTGCACGACGAGCCCCATCGCGAGCGCGCCGGACCCGACCCGCGCGGCGATGGGCGGGAGCGTCGCAAAGATCGCTGCGGGCACGAGTCCGCCGAAGCCGGAGAACGCGATGGCGAGCCCATACCGGCCGTCCGGCGGCATCGTCGGGAAGTATATGCCGACGGTGCACGCCGCCATGACGACGAGCGCGAACGCCATCAACCGCGCCGGCGAGTATCCGCGCGCCACGAGCCAGCTTGCGGCAATATTTCCGCCGGCGTTCGAGATCACCGCGATCGCCGTCTGTGCGCCGGCCGCCTGCGGCGGCACACCTTGTTGCTCGAGAATGGTCGGCAGGAAACCCAGCACGGATAGGAACTGAAACGTGTAGCACATGAAGATCAGCGCGAGCAGCCAGACTTCGCGCTGCTTCATCGTGCGGGTTAGCGCATCGATGCTTACTGCCGCGCGGCCGCCGGCATCAACCCGCGGCGGGCGCACGATGGAAAGGCCGATGCCGACCAGCAATAGCAGCACCGCGTTCCAGGTCCAGAGCGTGCGCCAGCCGAGCGCGAGCAAGATCGACGGGGCGACGAACAGCGCTATCGCCATGCCGATCGGCATGTATGTCCCCCACATCCCGGTGACGAGTCGCTTGTTACGGGTACTCGCGCTCGCCGCGAGCAGGCTCGGGATCGCAACGACGGCGACGACGAACGCCGTGCCTTCGATCGCGCGACTGACGAGCAGAAGGGCTGCGCCCTCCGCCCGTGCACCGAGCGCGCTTGCAGCCGCCATGCACAGGAGGGCGGCGATCGTGGTCGCTCGCTCGCCGAAGCGATTGGCGATGGACCCGGCGAGACAGCCGAACACCGCACCGATCGCGCTGAACAGCGACAGCACCCAAGCCGCGCCGATGATGCCAAGACCCAGGTCGTCGCGCAGATCGAGAATCGCCGGCGGCACTTTGCCGACTTGCATGGCCGCGACGATGCCTGCGGCGAGCAGTAATGCGACGTACCCCCAATGGGTTCGCTGATCGATTAAAGTATTGATAGAGATGGTCGACGAACGGACGGAAGCGCGGATTCTACACCGCTGTTACCGGCGGAAGCGACGCCATAGTGGCTGACGCTGCATCGCTGCCGAGAGACCGCCGTGCCGTGCGCAACGTCGTCGTGCTCGCGTTCGCGCAGGCGGTGCTCGGCTCGCAGCTTGCGATTCATATCATTCTCGGTGGGCTCGCCGGGGCGGTGCTCGCGGATGGCGTGTCGCTTGCGACGTTGCCGATCTCGATCGTCGTCGTCGTCACGATGCTGGCGGCCCCGGGCGCATCGTTGCTGATGGGCCGCTTCGGCCGGCGTTACGGTTTTCTGCTCGGTGCCGCGGCCGGCACGGTCGGCGGCGCGCTTGCTGTGCTTGCGCTGGTGCAGAGCAGCTTCGGTCTTTTCCTCATCGCATCCGCATTCTTCGGAATTTATCAGGCCTTTCATAGCTTCTATCGTTTCGCGGCCGCCGACACGGCGTCCGAGCGATTCAAACCGAAGGCGATCTCGTGGGTCTTTGCCGGTGGCCTCGTCAGCGCGCTGATCGGGCCGGAGATCGTCCAGCTCACCGGAGACCTGCTCGCGCCGGTCCCGTTCGCGGGCGCCTACCTTTCGATCATCGCGCTGAATCTGGTCGGCGCGGCGGGGCTTGCCTTCCTCGATATTCCGCCGCCGCGCACCGGGCACGTCGGGGTCGATGCGGCGCTGCCGCTGCGCGCCGTGCTGAAAAGGCCGCGCCTCGTCGTGGCGGTAATCTGTGGCATGGTCGGCTTCGCGTCGATGAGCCTCGTGATGACCTCGACGCCGTTAGCGCTGACCGCGGAGGGCTACACGACCGATCATGCGGCCGACGTCGTGCGCTGGCATATCTTTGCCATGTATGCGCCAAGCTTCTTTACCGGGCTTGTGATCGCGCGCTTCGGCGTCATCAAGGTCATCGCCGCGGGGCTCGCCCTGCTCGCTGCATGCGCGGCGGTCGCGCTTTCGGGCATTGAGCTGCACCATTTCTACGCCGCGCTCATTCTGCTCGGCATCGGCTGGAACTTTGCGTTCATCGGCGCCACGACCCTGCTCGCGAGCGCGCATACGCCGTCCGAGCAAGCGAAGGTGCAGGGCCTCAACGACTTCCTGGTCTTCGGCCTCGTCGCCCTCGCGTCATTCGGCTCGGGCGTGCTGCTGAGCCATGATGGCTGGCGAGCGGTGCAGTGGGCGATGATGCCCGCACTTGCGTTGAGCGCCGCAGCCCTCGTTTCGCTTGCGGTGCACGAACGGCGCGCTGCTCCGGCACGTCCGATCTGACCGCCCCGCGCACTGCGGTCCGTTGCTTCCGCGCCGGGCTGTATCGATCGCGAACTATGTCGTCAATTGGCGAGTTTCACCACCACCGAGCGGCGGTTCGTCGCAGCGTGTGCGCGACAACATCGTAGGCAATCATTGCGATTCATGGGGTTAGGGCAAGCGCGCCGTCTCCGGGAAAAGTGGCACAACGGTTGCTAAACGAAGATGATTTTATT
>CAZFJU010000023.1:0-30162 GCA_964518995.1 uncultured Gammaproteobacteria bacterium | reverse complement strand
GAAAACGCCGATTCGACCGTTCATCCTTGCAGCATCCTTCTGCGCATCGTTCCCTCTGCTGGCCCAGAGTCAGCAGACGGGCGATCCCGAAACCCGGATTGCACGCCAGGGCCCGACCACTCCCGGCGACGGCGCGTTTCTGACGCAGGCCATCCAGGGAGATCTCGCGGAGATCCAGCTGGGTCAGCTCGCGCAGCAGAACGCAGCCAGTGACGAGGTGCGCGAGTTCGGCCGTCGAATGGTGGAGGACCACACGGAGTCGATGAACAAGGCGACTCAGGCGGCACAATCGCAGGGTGCCGAGGTGCCGAGCGACCCGGCCCCGGAGGCGCAGCAGAAGTACCGCGAGCTCGCTCGGCTTTCCGGCGAGGAGTTCGATCGGGAATTCATGCGGCACATGGTCGAAGACCATGAGAAGCACGTGCGCATGTTCGAGCAGACCGCCGAAGAGGGTGATTCAGAGGCCGCTCAACACGCCGAAGAGACGCTGCCTGTGCTTGAAGAGCACCTGCAGCTGGCCGAGACCCTCCAGCAGGAGACCCGCGGTTGAGGTGACGCCTCACGGCCGAACACGATAGTGTGTTGATCGGCACGCCGTCGCGCTGCGCAGTCGGCGCGACGGCGTACGTCGATGGCCGATGTAACGACGAGGCCTTACTCGGCCACGACGAAGTTGAGGATGCGGCCCTTCACGTAGATCGCGCGCCGCAGCGTCTTGCCGTCGAGGTGGCGGCGGACGTTGTCGTCGGCCTTGCCGATCTCGATCACGGCGTCCTGATCGGCATCGGCCGGCACGGTCACGCGGCCGCGCATCTTGCCGTTGACCTGCACCGGAATCTCGAGCGTATCGCGCACGAGCAGGCTCGGGTCCGCTTCGGGCCACGGCGCGGCCGCGATCGACTCGGTGTGCCCCAGGAGGCGCCACAGTTCCTCGGCAATGTGCGGGGCGAACGGCGCGAGCAGCCGCGCGAGGGTTTTCACGGCCTCCGCCGGCACGTCGGGCCATTTGTACGCGGCGTTCGTCAGCTCCATCAGCGCCGCGATCGCGGTGTTCATGCGTAGCGCCTCGATGTCGTCCGTCACTTTCGCGATGGTCCGATGCAGGATTCGAAGCTGATCGCGCGTCGCCTCCTCCTGCACGACACTCGGCGCCAGGCGGCCGTCATCGCCGACGAGCAGGCGCCACACGCGGTTCAGGAACCGATGAGTGCCTTCGACGCCCGTGGTGCTCCACGGCTTGACCTGCTCGAGCGGCCCCATGAACATCTCGTAGAGACGGAACGCATCGGCGCCGTGCTGTGCGACGATCTCGTCTGGATTGACGACGTTGCCACGGCTCTTCGACATCTTATGCGCGCGCGCGTCGACGATCACGTCCGGCTGCTCGCGCAGCACGAACCGCTCGCCGCGCTTTTCGACCTCGGCTTCGGAGATGCGTTTCGCCGTGACCGCGCCGTTGTTGCGGGTGTCGCGGCCGTTGTCGACATCAGGCGCGGACACCGGCGCCCCATCTGCGCCGACATACGTCACGTACTCCAGCTCGCCGAGGATGATCCCCTGGTGCACGAGCTTGCGGAACGGCTCGCGCGTCGACACGACCCCGGCGTCGTACAGCACCTTGTGCCAGAACCGGGCGTAGAGCAGGTGCAAGACCGCGTGCTCGGCGCCGCCGACATAGAGATCCACCGGCATCCAGTAGCGTTCTTTGTCCGGGTCGACGAGGCGCTCATCATTGTGCGGGTCGATGTAGCGCAGGTAGTACCAGCACGACCCGGCCCACTGCGGCATCGTATTCGTTTCGCGCCGCGCCGGGCGGCCGGTGGCCGGGTCGACGGTGTCGATCCAGTCCAGCGCGGTGGCGAGGGGGCCTTCCGGCGTGCCGCTCGGCTTGAACGCCTCGAGCTCGGGTAAGGTGACCGGCAAGTCGGCATCCGCGACCGCCTTCGGCTCGCCGTCGACGAACACGATCGGGAACGGCTCGCCCCAATAGCGCTGGCGTGAGAACAGCCAGTCCCGGAGCTTGTAGTTGACCTTACGCCGGCCTTTGCCGTTCGCCTCGAGCCAGTCCGTCATCTTGGCCTTGGCTTCCTCGACCGTGCAGCCGTTCAGGAAGCCGCTGTTGATGATGCGGCCGTCGCCCGTATACGCGCCGCCTGCGAAGTCTTGCGGCGGCTCGACCGTGCGCACGACCGGCAGCCCGTGGGCCGCGGCAAACTCGTAGTCGCGCTCGTCCTGCGCGGGCACGGCCATGATCGCGCCGGTACCGTAGCTCGCGAGCACATAGTCCGCGATGTAGATCGGGATGCGCTCGTCGTTCGCGGGATTGATCGCATAGGCGCCGAGCGCGATGCCGGTCTTGTCCTTCTGCAGCTCCGTTCGCTCGAGCTCGCTCTTGCGCGCGGCCTGCTCGCGGTAGGCGTCGACCTCGGCGCGCCGCTCCGGCGTCGTCAGCGTGGCGACCAGCGCGTGCTCGGGCGCCAGCACCATGTAGGTCGCACCGAACAAAGTATCCTGCCGCGTCGTGAACACGCGCAGCACGCCCGGGTGGCCGTCCAGCGCGAACTCGATCTCCGCACCCTCACTGCGGCCGATCCAGTTGCGCTGCATTTCCTTCGTGCTGTCGGGCCAGTCGAGCTCGTCGAGATCTTCGAGCAGCGCGTCGGCGTAGGCGGTGATTTTCAACATCCATTGACGCAGCGGCCGGCGCACGCACGGGAAGCCGCCGACCTCCGACTTGCCGTCGATGACCTCCTCGTTCGCGAGCGTGGTGCCGAGCTCGGGACACCACCAGACGGGCATCTCTTCCTGATAAGCGAGGCCGCGCTCGAAGAGTTGCTTGAAGATCCACTGTGTCCAACGGTAATAGCTGGGATCGGTGGTATTGACCTCGCGCGCCCAGTCATACGAGAAGCCGAGCGACTTGAGCTGCGTGCGGAAGCGCTCGATGTTGCGCTCCGTTGTGATTTTCGGATGGGTCCCGGTGCGCACCGCATACTGCTCGGCAGGCAGCCCGAACGCGTCCCAGCCAATCGGATGGAGCACGTTGAAGCCGCGCATCCGCTTATAGCGAGCGACGATGTCGGACGCGGTATAACCTTCCGGGTGGCCGACGTGCAGGCCGTCGCCGCTCGGGTAAGGAAACATGTCGAGCACGTAATACTTCGGCTTCGACGTGTCGACGTCATCGGGTGTACGGAAAGTGGCCTGGTCCTCCCAGTAGCGTTGCCACTTGGACTCGATGTCATTGAACGGATAGCCTGCCATGTGATCCCTGCATGCCCGCGGGCCGGCACGGGGCCGGGCAGCGGTTGTCAAAGCGGTGCGGATGGTCGATGCTAACGGGATTGCCCGCGGAAGCAAACCGGCGGTGACCTCCGCCGCTTGAGCCCGTTGGCGCCGAACACCGGGGCCGATCCCGCCGCCGCTTCCACCGATGCTCAAATCGTTCAAGATCATTCTCGTTGCAGGGCTCTCCGCCGCGCTGGTCGCCGGCTGCGGTTTCCGCCTCCAGGGCGCCGAGGCGCTGCCGGACGCGATGGTCCGCACTTATCTCGAAACGGACGAGCCGAGATCGGAATTCTATGCGAGCCTGCGCGAAGCTCTGCGCCGCCGCGGCGCCCAGATCGTCGCGAGCCCGCAAGACGCCACGTCCATCCTGAAAATCCTCGAGGACACCTCCGACGAGCGCGTGATGTCGGTCACGGCGCGCAACGTTCCGCGCGAGTACGAAATCTACTATGCCGTGACGTTCGCGCTCGACGCGGACGGCAAACCGCTCATCGAGCCCGAGTCGATTGTCGCGACGCGCGTCTACGCGTGGAGCGAGAACGAGCTGCTTGGGAAGACGGCCGAGGAGCGGATACTGCGCCGGGCGCTCGCCGAGGATCTCGCACAGCGCGTGCTGCGCCGCATCGAGGCGCGCGAGCAGCATGGGCCGCTGCCTGCGACCTGACGGCGGCGTCGCGCCGATGACCGATTCACGGACGACCTCCCGAGTGATCGAGCTGCGTGCGCTCGCCCGTGCGCCGATCGACGACTGCGTCGCCCGCTATGGCGTCCGCGTGCTGCGGGTGCGCGACGGCGAGCCGATCGCCCATTCGTACTGGGGTGCGCCGGAGGCTGGGTTGGAAGGCGCGCTGATCCACGCCCGCGGCGACACGCCGGTCCATTCGCTGCTGCACGAGCTCGGCCACTATGTGTGCATGAGCGCCGCGCGTCGCGCGCGGCTGGTCAAGGACGCCGGCGGCGACCCGGACGAGGAGTGCGCAGTCTGCTATCTGCAGATTCTGCTGGCCGACCAGCTGCCTGGCTTCGGGCGCGAGCGCGCGCTCGCCGACATGGATGCGTGGGGCTACAGCTTTCGCGAAGGCTCGGCTCACGCATGGTGGCGCGGCGACGCGCGCTTCGCGCGCGCATGGCTGCTCTCGCACGCGCTCATCGATTCGGCCGACCGCGTGACCTGGCGGCTACGGGCTTGAGCCGGCCTTCGCGCCGGCGCCGTTACAGCTTGGTCGGGTTCGGCGCGTCGCCGTAAACCTCTTGCGGATCGAAAACCTTCTCGTGCTCGGTGAACGTGAGCTTGACCGGCTCGGTGCCGCCGCCGAGCGGTATGCGCCGATAAAAGCAAGAGCGATAGCCGACATGGCAGCTCGCGCCGCCTGCGACGTCTACCCGCAGCCAGACGCAATCCTGATCGTCATCGATCAACAGCTCGCGGACCCGTTGGACGAGGCCGCTGGTCGCACCCTTATGCCACAGCGCTTCACGGCTGCGGCTGTAGTAGTGCGCCTCGCCTGTCTCCATGGTGCGCGCGAGCGCTTCGGCATTCATGTAGCCGTGCATTAGCAGCTCGCCGGTTTCGTAGTCTGTGGTGACGGCCGGGATCAGGCCGCGCTCGTCGAACTTCGGCGCGAGCTCGTCGCCTTCCTCGACCTGCGCGACGCTGACGCGTGCTGCGAACTTCTTCGACATGGGCTTCGGGTCCGGTGCAGAGGGAAAACGGCGATTATACCGCCGACTTGGCCGGGCGCCGACGCCGCTTGGTATCATTGCTCATTTCCGCATTCCGCTGGCCGCGGGCCGGCGAGCACATAGGCATGGCGCTGTACCTCCACAACACACTCCGCCGACGCAAGGAACTTTTCGAGCCCGGCGATCCGGCGCGGGTCACGATGTACGTCTGCGGGCCGACCGTATACAGCTTCGTGCACATCGGCAACGCGCGGCCGGCTGTTGTTTTCGACGTGCTGGCGCGGCTGCTGCGGCGCTCGTATGGCCTCGTCTATGCGCGTAATCTGACCGACGTCGATGACAAGATCAACGCGGCCGCGCACCGTGAGGGAATCGAAATCGGCGAGCTCACTGCGCGCTATATCGCGGCGTTTCACGCCGACATGGCGGCGCTCGGAGTTCATCCGCCCGATATCGAGCCGCGGGTCACCGAGCACATTCCGGAGATCGTCGACTTCATCGCGCGGCTGATCGACCGCGGCCACGCCTACGTGGCCGAAGGGCACGTGCTGTTCTCCGTCGCGACGTTTCCGCAATACGGGGCGCTGTCGCGCCGCTCGCTCGACGATATGATCGCCGGCGCGCGGGTCGAGGTCGCACCTTACAAGCGCGATCCGGCCGACTTCGTGCTTTGGAAGCCGTCCGACCCGGCCACGGTCGGCTGGGAGAGCCCGTGGGGGCGCGGCCGGCCCGGCTGGCACATTGAGTGCTCGACGATGGCCGAGACCCACCTCGGCGAAACCATCGACATTCACGGCGGCGGCCAGGATCTCGTCTTTCCGCATCACGAGAACGAGGCCGCGCAAAGCATCTGCGTGCACGGCGGCGCGCGCTTTGCCCGTTATTGGCTGCACAACGGCCTCGTGAATATGGGCAGCGAGAAAATGGCGAAGTCGACCGGCAACGTCCTGCTGGTGCGCGATCTGCGCGCCCGGCACGACGGCGAGGTGCTGCGCGTCGCGCTACTGAGCGCGCACTATCGCCAGCCGCTCGAGTGGACGCCGCAGCTGGTCGCCGAGTCCGCAGCGAAGCTCGATCGGATGTACGGCGTGCTCCGCGACGCCGGCCTCGAGGATGCCACGGCCGACTCGGCGCCGCCGGCCGCCGTCGTCGCCGCGCTCGAGGACGACCTGAACACGCCGCTCGCCATAGCCGAGCTGATGACGATCGCGCGCGCGGCCAACAGAGCCGAGAACGCCGCGGAGAAGACCGCTATCGCGCAATCGCTGCGCGCCGGCGCGGGGTTGCTCGGGCTGCTCGAGCGTGCGCCGCGAGCCTGGTTCGCCGGCGCCGACGCGTCCGCTGCAGGCTTCGGCGAAGCGGAGATCGACGCCCTGCTCGCGCGCCGAGAGGCGCTGCGCAACGCGCGGCAGTTCGCGGAGGCGGACGCGATCCGCGACGAGCTGGCGCGTGCCGGGGTCCTGATCGAGGACGTCGCCGGCGGCTCGCGGTGGCGCAGAAGCCGGTGACGACGCCGTCGCGGCGCATCGCGGTCGCCGTGTTGACGCGCGCGATCCGCGGCTACCAGCTGGGCCTGTCGCCATGGCTCGGCATGCGCTGCCGCTACCTGCCGACCTGCAGCGCCTATGCCATCGAGGCGATCGAGCGCTTCGGCCCGGTGCGCGGCGCGTGGCTGGCCGCGGCTCGTATCGGCCGCTGTCACCCCTGGGGGGGCACGGGTTACGATCCGGTTCCGGAGCGCCTCGAGCGCATGACTTCTCCGAGGAGACCCGCATCGTGACCTTCGACCCCGCGCTGCTCGACATCATCGTCTGCCCGGTCACGCGGCTGCCGCTGCAGGTCATGCCCGCGAACCGGACCGAGCGGGCGAACGCTTCGATCGAGGCGCACAAGCTGCGCAATCGCGGCGGCCACGTGGTCACCGAAACGGCGCCGCAATGGCTGCAGACGCGCGACGGCAAGCTGGCCTATCCGGTCCGAGACGGTATTCCGGTGCTGCTCGAGGACGAGGGCGTCGAGCTGTCACAGCTCGCGGAGTGAGCGGGCGCCGCCGCGCAACGCGCGATTCACCGTGAAGCTGCAGCTCGGCTCCCTCGCCCGTCACCTCAAAGACACGCTCGCGCCGGTCTATCTGGTCGCCGCCGACGAGCCGCTTCTGGCCGCCGATGCGCTCGATGCGATTCGGACGGCCGCGCGGCGAGCCGGCTTCGACAGCCGCGATGTCCACTTTACGGACCGGAGCTTTCGCTGGGACGAGCTGCTGGCCGGCGCGGACAACCTGTCCTTGTTCGCGACGCGCCGGATCGTCGAGATCCGGATGCCGTCGCCGCGGCCGGGCGACGCCGGTGCTCGGGTGCTGCGCGAGCTCGCGGCGCGGCGCGACTCCGATCGGCTGCTGATCGTCGCGATCGCCGGCCGGCTCGACTCCGCGGCCGCCAGCTCGCAGTGGGTCAAGGCGCTCGACGGCGCCGGAGTGCTCGTCGACATCCGTCCGATCGAGCGCGGCGAGCTGCCGCGTTGGATTCGAGATCGCGCCAGCCGCTACCGCCTGAAGCTGACGCCAGCCGCGGCGGAGCTGCTCGCCGACCGCGTAGAGGGCCATCTGCTGGCTGCCGATCAGGAGCTGATGAAGCTCGCGCTGCTCGCCGGCGACGATGCCGTCGACGAGGCCGCGGTGCTCGAGTCGGTCGCCGACAGCGCCCGCTTCGATGTCTTTCGCCTGACGGACGCTGTCCTCGCCGGCGACAGTCAGCGCGCGTTGCGGGTGCTCGCCGGCCTTCGGGCGGAGGGCATCGAGCCCGTTCTGGTATCCTGGGCGCTTGGACGGGAACTCGGCTTTCTAACAGCCCTCAAAGTCGCCGCGACCAGCGGGCAGCGGCCCGATGCCGTGTTCGCGCGTCATCGGGTTTGGCCGAAACGTCGCGCGCTGCTCGAGCGTGCGTTGCGGCGTTACTCCGCGCCCCGTCTCGCCGCCTTGCTGGACCAGGCGGTTGAGCTCGATGCGACGGTCAAGGGTGCACCGGGGCTGCGGCCCTGGGACGCGGTGACGCGGCTGGTCATCGCCCTGCTCGATGGCGACCGCGCCGGAGGCCCACGGGCAGCGTGACGCTCGCGCATCGAAACGGCGGCGATTCACGCGCCCTCGTCGGCATTTTCGGCGGTACCTTCAACCCGGTGCATTTCGGCCATTTGCGCATCGCGCTCGAGATCCTCGAGCGAACCGGCCTGCGCGAAGTCCGCTTCGTGCCGTCGGCCCGTCCGCCGCATCGGTCCGCGCCGCGAACGTCCGCGGAGCTGCGCGCGGCGATGCTTGATGCGGCGGTCGCCGATGAACGACGTTTCGTTGTCGATCGGCGTGAGCTCGATCGGGCGGGGCCGTCCTATACGGTCGAGACGCTCGAGAGCGTCACGGCGGAGCTCCCGGAAGCGGCCTTGTGCCTACTGCTCGGCATGGACGCGTTCATCGGCCTGCCAAGTTGGCATCGCTGGAACGACGTGCTCGAGCTCGCGCACGTCGTCGTCGCGCACCGGCCTGGCGCCACTTCGCCGGTCGACGGCGAGCTGGGCCGGCTCGTGCGCGCCAGGCGGACGGCGACCGCGGCCGATCTCACCACGTCGCGAGCGGGGCGTATTCATATCGAGACGGTGACCCAGCTCGATATTTCGTCGAGCGGCCTGCGGGCCGCGATTCGCGCGGGCCGCGACCCGCGCTATCTGATCCCCGATGCGGTAAGGCGCATCATTCTCGAAACGGAGTGCTATGCAGAAAGGGAAGCGGAAGACGCAGACGGATGAGGCGCTGGTACGGCTGATTCTCGCCACGCTCGACGACATGAAGGCCGAGCGCATCGTGAATCTCGATGTCAGGCACCTCACCACGATGACCGATCACATGATCGTCGCGAGCGGCCGGTCGGACCGGCACGTGCGAGCGATCGCCGACGCGCTCATCGAGCGTTGCGCGGCGGCGGGCATCAAACCGCTCGGCGTCGAAGGGCAGGAGGCCGGCGAATGGGTGCTGGTCGACTTCGCTGACGCGGTCGTGCACGTCATGTTGCCGCGGGTCCGGGAGTTCTACGCAATCGAGAACCTCTGGGACATGTCGGCCCGCGACGAGAGCGCGGGGCTCGCGTGATCGCCGCCGGCTGACGACGCCCGGCGGCGACGTCGACGGACCGCGCGCGGCGGCTGCGTTGCCGCCGTGCGCGGTGCCGTGCGCGCCGGTTCGGGCAGGGCGTCCATGTCGATGAAACTTCTGGTTCTGTCGGTTTCGGGCCGCCAGCCGCAGTGGATCAGCGACGGCTGGCTCGAGTACGCGAAGCGGCTGCGGGCGCCGCTGAGGCTCGAGCTGGTCGAGCTGCCGCTCGCGCGCCGGTCCGCGGCCGCGCCCGTGCACCGGGCAATCGAGCAGGAAGG
Organism: uncultured Gammaproteobacteria bacterium; assembly: GCA_964518995.1. Taxonomy (GTDB): domain Bacteria; phylum Pseudomonadota; class Gammaproteobacteria; order Steroidobacterales; family Rariloculaceae; genus ZC4RG20. The sequence goes on along the minus strand of CAZFJU010000023.1, from coordinate 20,775 downwards.
CGAGCGGCTGCTGGCTGCCGTGCCGCGTGATGCCCGGGTCGTCGCGCTCGACGAGCGCGGTGAGATGTGGAGCACGCTTGCGCTCGCGGAGCGGGTGAGGCGCTGGCAGCAGTCGGGCGCGCCCGTCTGCTTTCTCGTCGGCGGCCCGGACGGGCTCGCCGCCCGCTGCGTCGAACGGGCCGACGCGTCGTGGGCGTTGTCGCGCCTTACCCTGCCGCACGGGCTCGTGCGAATCGTCGTCGCCGAGGCCCTCTATCGGGCCGCGAGCGTGCTCGAGGGCCGTCCCTACCACCGCGCGTGACGCCGCGCTCGCCCGGTTCGCGGCGCTAGCAGGCTGTTAGACCGTCTTTTTGTCGGCGATGGCTATACCGAGCCGCAAGTAATTCGTATAGTGACTTGAATGCGCGACGATTTCGTGTATCTGGCATCGGCTTCGCCGCGACGAAGCGACCTGCTCGCGCAGATTGGCGTGCAGTTCGCCGTGCGCGTGCCCGAGATCGACGAGACGCTTGGCCACGGCGAAACGCCGGAGACGTACGTCCGCCGGCTCGCGGAGGCGAAGACAGAAGCCGTCTGGGCCGCGACCTCGGCCGCCCGTGGGCCGGTAGTCGGCGCCGATACCACCGTGGTGCTCGGTGGCCGCGTGCTCGGCAAGCCGGAGAATGAAAATGAAGCTCTCGAGATGCTCGAAGCGCTGTCCGGCCGCACGCACCGCGTGCTTACTGCGGTCGCGCTCCGTACGATGTCGGGAATGGCGAGCCTCGTAAACGTCAGCGAGGTGAGCTTTCGGGCGACCACTGCCGGCGAGCGCCGCGCATATTGCGCGACGGGCGAGCCGTACGACAAGGCCGGGGGGTATGGTATTCAAGGCTTCGGTGCGGTGTTCGTGGAGCGGCTTGCTGGCAGCTACTCCGGCGTGATGGGCCTACCGCTTTATGAGACGGCGTTGCTGCTCGAGCGTGCCGGCGTCGCCGGCTGGTGGACCAAAGGCCAGTCACGCACGTGAAGCAGGAGATCTTGATCAACGTCACGCCTCGCGAGGTGCGTGCGGCGCTGGTAGAGAACGGCATGCTGCAGGAGATCGTCATCGAGCGGGCGAGCCGTCGCGGTTTGATCAGCAACATCTACAACGGCCGTGTGTCACGCGTGCTGCCCGGCATGCAGGCGGCATTCATCGATGTCGGGCTCGAGCGCACGGCGTTTCTGCATGCGTCCGATATCGCGAGTGACTCCGCCGACGTGCTCGGCGCCCGCAACGGTGAGCCGAATATCCGCGATCTCGTCACCGAGGGCGGCGAGCTGCTGGTGCAGGTGCTGAAGGACCCGCTCGGCACGAAGGGCGCGCGGCTGACGACGCACATCACCATTCCATCGCGCTATCTGGTCGTGCTGCCGAAGGGCAGCGGTATCGGCATCTCGGCGCGGATCGAGGACGAGGCAGAGCGCGAGCGGCTGCGCAGCCTCATGGATACGATCAGCACGATGCCGACGCGCGCGGGTTACATCGTGCGCACGGCTGCGGAAGGCGCGACCCTCGAGGCACTGCGTGCCGATATGCTGTTCCTGCAGAAGCTGTGGGAGGCCATCGAGGAAGCCGCGGGGCGCGCGGGACCCGGCGAGCTCGTCTACGAGGATCTCGCGCTGCCGTTACGCGTGCTGCGCGATCTGCTGAGCCCCGAGGTCGAGCGCGTCCGGGTGGACTCGGCCGAGGAGTTTCGCCGGATGGAAGAATTTGCCGGACGATTCATGCCGCATCTCGCGCCCAAGATCGAGCTTTATTCCGAGGATCGGCCGCTGTTCGATCTGTATGGCATCGAAGATGAGATCGATCGCGCGCTGAACCGCAAGGTGCCGTTGAAGTCGGGCGGCCACGTGGTCTTCGATCAAACCGAGGCGATGACGACGATCGACGTGAACACCGGCGCGTATGTCGGTCATCGGAACCTCGAGGAAACGATTTTCCGCACCAATCTCGAGGCCGCGGTCGTGATCGCGCGGCAGCTGCGGCTGCGCAATCTCGGCGGCATCATCATCATCGACTTCATCGACATGGTCGAGGAGGAGCACCGTCATCAGGTGCTGCAGACCCTGACGGCGCGACTCGCAAGCGATCATGCGAAGACCCAGATCATGAGCGTCTCGACGCTCGGCCTCGTCGAGATGACGCGCAAGCGCAACCGCGAGAGTCTCGAGCATGTGCTGTGCCAATCGTGTCCGAGCTGCGAGGGCCGGGGCTTCGTGAAATCGCCCGAGACCGTCTGCTACGAAATCTTTCGCGAGATCGTGCGCCAGCACCGGCAGTTCGATTTCCAGGAGCTGCTCGTGCTCGCACGCGCCGACGTGATAGAGCGGCTTCTCGACGAGGAATCCGCCTCGGTCGCTGAGCTCGAAGCGTTGACCGGCAAGCCGATCCGGCTGCAAAGCGAAGCGATGTATGCCCCCGATCAGTTCGACGTCGTGCTGATGTGAGCGCACGGCGGACATGGACGCGCCGCGCGGTCCGCGCGTCGCTCGGCACCGCGGCGACGGCGGTCGTCGTTGCGGGGATCGCGATCGGCGGGCTGCGCATCGCGCTGATGCAGCTGCCGAGCTATCAGGCCGAGCTCGAGCATTGGGCGGCCGAGTCGCTCGGCATCGGTCTCGACTATGAGCGGCTCGACACCCGGCTCGGCTGGCGCGGTCCCGAGATCACGTTCCACGGCGCAAGCGTGCGCGCACCGGGCGAGGCGGAGCCGTTCATCGCTGCGCGCCGGGCCGCGGTCGTCGTCGATGTGTGGGCGCTGATCGCGACCCGCGAGCTGCGCGCGACGCGTCTGACGTTCGAAGGGACGGACCTTGCGCTGCGGCGCGGCGCAGACGGCCGTCTCGAGCTGCAGCGCGCGCCGCAGACCGGTGGAACGCCGGATTTTGCGCTGCTCCTGCCGGCCGATCTCGAGGTCGCCGTCCGCGACAGCCGCGTCGTCTATGTCGATGCCGCGCGCGGCGTGAGCTGGGCTTTCGACGACGTGGCCGTAGACCTACAGCGCATCGGCAGGACGCTCGATTTGCACGCGCGCGCAAGGCCGCCGGACGTGCTCGGCTCGCGCATCGAAGTCGCTGCCCAGGGCCGTTTCGGCGCGGACGGCGGCTGGCGCGTCTTTGCCGAGGTCACGGCCGCCGATCTCGCCGAGCTCGCCTCGGCCGTGCCCGATCTGCCGGTGGATTTCGACCGCGGACGCGGCAATGCGGCGGTCTGGCTCGAGTGGAGCGACGGCGAGCTCATCCGCGGCATGCTCGATGCATCGTTCGCCGGCGTGGCTTGGGGCGAGGATCGCGAAGAGCAATACGAACGGCTCGGCGTTTCCGCCGGCTGGCTGCGTGCCGGTCCGGGCTGGCGGGTGATGCTGAACGATGTCGAGATCGTCCGCGAGGGGCGCGCTTGGGCGTCGAATGCGGATACGGTGCTCGAGCTCGAGCGTGCGAACGACGGCACCGTGGCAGGGCTAACGGTGCAGAGCACGTTCTTCCGCATCGAAGATCTGTCTCCGCTCGTCGCGCTATTCACCGGCGATGAATGGGCCGATGAGTGGACGCGGCTCGCGCCGCGCGGTGACGTCATGGATCTCGATCTCGCCGTGCAGCGCCGCGGCGACGGCGTCGAGTATGCCGTCAGCGGGCGTATCGACCGGCTGAGCGTGGCCCCCTCGGCGCGCCTGCCCGGCGTGGCGGGGCTTTCCGCCGAGGTGCGCGCCGATTCGGACAGCGGCCGCGTCCTGGTCGACGCCAGCGCGGTGCGCTTCGACTGGCCGGCGCTGTTCCGCTCGCCGCTGGCGTTCGACGCAGTGAGCGGGCTGTTCGTCTGGCGACAAGGCGCCGACGGGCTGCGCATCGTCAACGATGATCTGACCGTCGCGAATGCGGATGCGACCGTCCGCTCGAGTCTCGAGCTTACGCTGCCGCACGACGGCGGCGGTGCTTTCCTCGATCTCTCGAGCCAGGTCGACCGTTTCGAGGCCGTCGCCGCGAAGCGTTATTTGCCTGCGCACAAGATGCCTGGTCTGGCGGTCGAATGGCTGGACGCCGCGCTGCAGGGCGGCACGGTCACGGACGCCGAGCTCACCTTCGTCGGCCCGCTCGCCGCGTTTCCATTCGATCGCGGCGAAGGCACGTTCCGGGTCACCGCCGATATCGCGGGCGGTGTGCTCGCCTATGCGCGCGACTGGCCGGTCGCGCAGAATCTCGACGGCGCGCTCGAGTTTGTCAATGCATCGTTCAGCGCGCGCGGCTCGGGCCGCGTCCTTGGCAATTATACGGACGAGGCGCGGGTCGATATTGCGGATCTGCGCCGCGCCGTGCTGTCGCTCGAGACCACCACGGCCGGTCCGCTCGAGGACGTCATCGCGTTTCTGAAGCAAGCGCCGCAAATATCGCGGCAGCTCGGACCGGGGTACGATCGCGTCGAAGCGCGCGCGGGCGAGGGCCGGGTGACGCTCGCGCTGGCGCTGCCACTGCTCGACATGCGCGCCTATACGCTCGACGCGTCGCTCGCAATGACGAACGGCACGCTCGCGCTCGAAGGTGTGGGTCCGACCGCCTCCGAAATCTACGGCACGCTCGAGTTCGCCGAGGGGGTCGCGACCAGCGACCGTCTTGACGCGATTTTTCTCGATGGGCCCGTGACGGCGCGCGTCTCGGCGCCGCCCACGCCGGGTTACCGTGCGCGGGTCGACGTCGAAGGAGAGGTGGCCGGGCGCGCCGTCGCCGAAGCGTTCGGGCTGCCGCTCGACGATCTGGTCGCCGGCCAGGCACGCTGGCGCGGCGACGTGCTGTTGCCGGCGACCCGTAGTGACGACGGCGACGCGGCGCGCGCCACGGCGGCCCCGCTGCGCGTCAATATCACGTCAAACCTTTCCGGTCTCGCGCTCTATTTACCGACGCCGTTCCGCAAGGAGCCGGGCGAGCCCACCGGGCTCGAGCTCGAGCTGGTCTTCGGCGCCGGCGGTCTCGAGGCTCGCGGTCATGTCGGCGCAACGCGCCGCTTCGACTTCGCGCTGGCGGCGGGCGACGACGGCCTCGAGCTCGAGCATGCCGTCCTCACCCTCGGCGGCGCCTCGCCGGCGGCTCCCGTCGACGGCGGGCTCGCCGTATACGGCACCGTGCCGAAGCTCGATTTTGACGCCTGGGCAGCGCTCGTGCGTGCGCACGGCTCGTCCGGGCAACCGTCGGGCCTCGCCGCGTCGGGGCTTGGCAAGCTGTTCGTCGAAGCGCAGCTCGACGTCGGCGACTTCACTGCCTTCGGGCAGCAAGTCGGCGCGGCCCGGCTGGCGGTGCAGCGCGCTGCGACGGAATGGCAAATCGATATCGACAGCGCGCCGGTGGCGGGGGTGTTCCGCGTACCGCGCCACCTGGCGGGCCGGCCCGCGATCGCGGCGGAGCTGGAGCGGCTCTATCTGACGCCGGGGTCGGACCCCGGCGTCGCGGCGGCAAACCCAGTGAATGGCAAAGCGGCGCGCCCGGTCGATCCGCGCCGGCTGCTCGGGATTGATCTCACGGCGAACGAGTTTGCGTTCGGCATGCGTCGTTTCGGCAAGCTGCGCGCCGATGTGCGCGCGGATCCGCGCGGTCTAAGGCTCGTGTCGTTCGAGAGCGAGCAGCCGTCGTTCAAGGTGACCGGCCGCGGCGGCTGGTACGCCGGCGCGCGCGGCCAGACGACGCAGCTGACCTTCGATCTGCAAGCCACGGACGTGGCGAGGGCGCTGATGGCGTTGTCGCTCGAGCCGGTCGCGTCGGGCAAGGCCGCGATGCTGTCCGGCAACGTGCAGTGGCCGGGCGCGCCGACGGACGACTGGATGGGGCATCTCGGCGGCCAGCTCGCTTTACGGCTTACCGACGGGAGCTTGCTCGATATCGATCCGGGCGCCGGCCGCGTCGTGGGCCTCATGAGCATCACGGCGCTGCCGCGCCGACTCGCGCTCGACTTTCGCGACGTGTTCAACAAGGGGTTCGTGTTCGACGAGCTCGCCGGTCAGTTCGATATCATCGACGGCAATGCGTATACCGACAACCTGAAGGTGACGGGGCCCGTGGCCGAGATCGGCGTTGCCGGACGGATCGGCCTGCGTGCCCGCGATTATCGTCAGCAGGCGATCGTCACGGCGGAGCCCGGTAAGATGTTACCGACGGTGGGCGGGCTGCTGGCCGGCCCTGGAGTCGGTGCGGCGCTGCTGATTTTCACGCGAATCTTCAAGGAGCCGCTGAAGGGCATCGGACGTGCATCGTATTGCGTGACGGGCACGTGGGACGAGCCGCTCGTCGAGCGCCTCAGCGCCGAGCAGCTGGAGCGCGGGCCGCTGTGCGCCGATCTGCCGGACGGCGCGATCGAATGATGACAAGGCGTGGGTGGATATGAGAGCGGCCGCTATACAGATGACGAGCGGGCGGGACGTCGCCGGTAATCTTGCCGAGGCCGAGCGCCTGCTCGCGATCGCGGCCGAGGGCGGCGCGGAGCTCGCCGTGCTGCCGGAGAACTTCTCGTTCCTTGGCGCCGACGATGCGGAGCGGCTCGCGGCCGCGGAAGCGCCCGGCGACGGCCCGGCGCAGACGTTTCTCGCCGAGCGCGCGCGTGCGCACGGGTTATGGCTGGTCGGCGGCACGATTCCGGTTCGCGATCGGAACGATCGACCGCGCTCCCGGTCCTACCTGTTGGCACCCGATGGCAGCGTGGCCGCGCATTACGACAAGATTCACCTGTTCGATGTCGTGATTCCGGGCGCGCAGGCCGAGAGCTACGCGGAGTCGGCAACGACCCAGCCCGGCGAGCGAGTCGTCACGGCCGATACGCCGCTGGGGCGCGTTGGCATGACGATCTGCTATGACCTGCGCTTTCCGGCGCTGTTTCACCGGCTCGGCGTGCTCGGCGTCGAGGTCATCGTCGTGCCGGCGGCGTTCACGGTGCCGACCGGACGCGTGCACTGGCAGCCGCTGCTGCAGGCCCGGGCAATCGAGTCGCTATCATTCGTGGTGGCGGCAGGCCAATGGGGCGAGCATGCCGGCGGCCGCAAGACCTACGGTCATTCGCTGATCGCAGGTCCCTGGGGCGACGTGCTTGCATGTCGCGAGGAGGGCGCTGGCGTCGTCTTTGCCGATCTCGATATGATCGGGCTCGAGCGTCTTCGCAACCGATTTCCGGTGCTCGCGCACCGGCGAGAGCTTTGAGTAATGATTCAAGTTCGAGAACTCGCACCGCTCACTACCGCCACCGTCGCGGGCGCGCCTGTTGATGCACTGGAGATCGTGCAGCAGCGGCTGCTCGAGCCCGCAGGGCTCGATGTCGCCATGCTCGACCGCGCGCTCGGCGAGCTGATGGCCCGCCGCCTCGACTACGGCGATCTATATTTTCAGAGCACGCGCTTCGAAAGCTGGGCCGTCGAGGACGGCAAGGTCAAAGAGGGCGTCTTCAGCATCGATCAAGGCGTCGGCGTGCGCGCGATCACCGGCGAAAAGACCGGCTTCGCCTACGCTGATCAACTCGATGCGGAATCTCTGCTCGACGCGGCGCGGGCCGCGCGCGGGATCGCGAAAAGCGCCGGCGAAGGTCGCGTCAAAGTCGCGGCGCCGATACGCGGGCACGGTCTTTACCCCGCTGTCGATCCGCTGCCGACGCTCGACGACGAGCAGAAAGTCGAGCTGCTGGCGCATCTCGATCGCTACGTACGCAAGCTCGACCCGCGGGTGATCCAAGTGGTCGGCAGTCTTGCCGGCGTCTACGAGCTCGTGCTGGTCCGCACGTCGGACGGCGTGCTGGCCGCGGACGTCCGCCCGCTGGTCCGGCTCAATGTCTCCGTGATCGTCGAGCAGGACGGTCGCCGCGAGCAGGGCTATGCCGGCGGCGGCGGCCGCGCGGACTACGGTCTCATCATCGACAATAATCTGGCCGAGCGGCTCGCACGCGAGGCCGTCCGGCAAGCCAATGTGAATCTCGATGCCGTGCAGGCCCCCGCTGGCAACATGCCGGTCGTGCTCGGCCCCGGCTGGCCGGGCGTCCTGCTCCACGAAGCGATCGGCCATGGGCTCGAAGGTGATTTCAACCGCAAACGCACGTCCGCATTTAGCGGCCGCCTCGGCGAGCGCGTCGCGACGGAACACTGCACGGTGGTCGACGACGGAACGCTCGAGGGGCGCCGCGGCTCGTTGAATATCGACGACGAAGGCACGGCAACGTCTTGCACGCCGCTGATCGAGAAGGGCGTCCTCGTCGGCTATATGCAGGACAAGCTGAACGCGCGGCTGATGAGGCAGGCGGCGACGGGCAACGGCCGGCGCGAGTCGTATGCGCATGTGCCGATGCCGCGGATGACCAATACCTACATGCTCGCCGGCGACCGTGATCCAGACGAGATCATCGCCTCCGTCGAGCGCGGCATCTACGCGCCGAATTTCGGCGGTGGACAGGTCGACATTACGTCCGGCAAGTTCGTGTTCTCCGCGAGCGAAGCGTATCTGATCGAGAAAGGCCGCAAGACCCGGCCGATCAAGGGAGCGATGCTGATCGGCAGCGGCCCCGAGGTGCTGACCCGGGTGTCGATGGTCGGTAACGATCTCGAGCTCGACCCTGGCATCGGCGTCTGCGGCAAGGAAGGCCAATCCGTGCCGGTTGGCGTCGGCCAGCCGACGTTGAAGATCGATTCATTGACGGTGGGCGGCACCGAGGCCTGAGCGGTCTGCAGCGAGCGCGTAGAGCTCTAACGGTTCTCTGTCTCTGTGAATTCCATCACCGCGCCTGCCGCGGAAGGCCGCTATGGTTCCGGTCACGATGACTGACATGACGATGGCGCGAGAACCTGATAAGCGCGCGGAGCGCAATGCCGAACGCGGCGATCGTGAGCGGCCAAGCGAGGACGCGGAGCCGTCCACCGAGACGCTCGGTGATTTGTGCATCGATGCCTGGGAGCCGTCACTGCTCCGGCGGATGCTCGCGGCGCGCTCGACGGCCGGCCGCTGACGCCCTGAGGCGCCAGCGGGCTAGCGTCGCTGCAGCGGACCTTCTTCCGGCCAATCTTCGTCGAGGTTCATCAGCCCGGTCGCGGTGAGGCGGTCCTCGTCCGGAGCCGCGGCCGCAGAGCCTTCCCGATAGACGAGCTTGTGCTCCCCGAGCTGGATCACGTCACCATCGCGCAGGACATGATGCTGGACGCGCTGGGGGCCGATGTAGAGCCCGTTCGTGCTGTTCAGGTCCTCGATTACGCTCTGCCGGCCATCGGTTGTCACCTGAGCGTGATGTCGCGAGATGAACCGGCTGCGGATCTGTAGGTCGTTGTCTGACGTCCGGCCGATGATCATGCGGCCGGGCGACAGCATCACCTGCGCGATGAGCTCATCGTCGCGGAACAGATCGAACGACGACGACGACGCAGAGGTGTGGAGGCCAAAACGGCCGGTGACGTCGCTGCGATCGCTGATTCGCTCGGCGTACTCGACCCATTGCAGCTCGTCTGCCGCCGTTCGAATCAGGTGCTCGTCGACCGTCGAGCGTTCCTCGGCGAACGCGCACAGCAGCGCGGTATCGCAGATCACATTGGTCAGCCGCGGTACGCCGCCGGAATAGCGAAATACCGTGTCGAGCGCATCCTCAGTGAAGATGTCGCGGCCCTCGGCACCCGCGATCTCCAGGCGGTGCCGGACGTAGTCGTGCGTCTCTTGGGACGATAACGCGCCCAAATGAAAGCGCAGCCGGACGCGCTGCGTCAGCTGCTCGAGCTGGGGCGAATCGAGCTTCTCGGACAGCTCCGGCTGCCCGGCGAGAATGATGCGCAGCAGCTTCTCCTTTTGCGCCTCGATCCCGGACAGCATCCGAATCTCCTCGAGCACCGCGAGCGGCAGATTCTGCGCCTCATCGACGACCAACAGTATCTTTTTGCCCTCTGCATACTGCTGGATCATGTACTCGCGCAGCGTCGTCAGCAGCTCGATCTTGCCCATTTGGAACGGCTGAAAGCCGAGCTCGACCAGCACCGCCTGCAGAAACTCGACGGGTGAGAGCTGCGTTTGATTCACATGTGCGAGCACGACATCCTCGGGCCGTTCGCTCAGGAAGCTCTCGATCAACGTCGTCTTGCCGGAACCGATATCTCCCGTGATCACAACGAACCCGTCCGCGAGCCAGATGGTCGATTCCATGTACGCTTTGGCGCGCGCATGCTGCCTGCTCGAGAACAGGAACTGAGGATCGGGCGTGAGCCGAAACGGGGGTTCTTTGAGATTGAATAGCTCGCAGTACATCGTCCGCATTTCCGGCTAGATTCCGATGGAGGGGCAGCCGGAACCGCGCCCGGCGAAAACTCGTCAGCCTTCCGGAAGCCTATACAAAACGTGTAGGAGTTTCGAGAACACAGGTCTCGCTAAGCGACCGGGATCATGGACGTGAGGACGTCCAGTCGCTGCAGGAGCCTCGCGCGATCGGCGTCGACGAGCGTGCAGTGGCCGATCTTGCGGCCCGGCCGCGCCGACTTGCCGTACACGTGCACTTGCGCGCCCGGGACGGCGAGCAGCCGCTCGATCGGTGGCAACGTGCCAAGCAAGTTAACCATTGCGGCATGCCCGCGCGCCGATGGAGCCCCGAGCGGCCAGCCCAGCACGGCGCGGAGGTGGTTTTCGAACTGACTGGTCAGCGCGCCTTCGATCGTCCAATGCCCGGAGTTGTGCACGCGCGGGGCCATCTCGTTGACAAGCAGCGAGCCATTGACATGAAACAGCTCGACGGTCAGCACGCCCCGGTAGTCGAGCGCATCGAACAGCGCGTCCAGCCATGACTCTGCGAGGCTCTGCAATGCGCGATCGTCGTACGGCGCGACCGACGTGTGCAATATGCCGTCGCGATGGACGTTCTCCGTCAGCGGATAGTAGACGCGCTCATCGCCGGCGCCCCGGACCGCCACGAGCGATAGCTCTCGTTCGAACTCGACCCACGCTTCCGCGATGGCGGGCGGCTCGCCGAGATCGGCCCACGCCGCCGCCAGCTGATCCGTATGTTGGATGACGCGCTGGCCGCGGCCGTCGTAACCCATGCGCCTCGCCTTGACGACCAGAGGCAGCCCAAGCTCGCGCGCGGCGCGGTCGAGGTCCGCGCGCTGGTCGATCGGGATGAACGCGGCGGTCGGGATGCCAAGCGCTTGCAACAGCTGCCGTTCGACGAGCCGATCCTGCGCGGCTTCGATCGCCGCGGGCGGAGGATAAACGGGCGTATGCTGTGCCGCGGCGCGCAGTGCTGCGGCCGGGATGTTCTCGATCTCGAACGTGACGACCTCGACTTCCCGCGCCAGTGCGCCGATGGCATCGGCATCGTCGAGCGGCGCTCGGCGCAGCGCGGCGACTTGCGCGCCCGGCGAGTCGGAATCGCGATCGAGCAGCACGCAGTCGACGGCGAGCCGATGACCGGCCAGTGCAAGCATGCGGCCGAGCTGGCCGGCGCCGACGATGCCCACCGTGGCGAGTTTCATTCGAGCTCGGTGGGATCGGAGCGTGTGAGCACCGCTGCGGTTTGCGCTTCGCGATAGCGCTCGAGCGCCGTGGCGAGCTGCTGATTCTTATTCGCGAGGATCGCGCACGCCAGCAAGGCTGCGTTGACGGCGCCTGCACGGCCTATCGCCAGCGTGCCGACCGGAATGCCGGCGGGCATCTGCGCGATCGACAGCAGGGAGTCGATGCCATTGAGCGCTTCGGAGCGGATCGGCACGCCAAGGACCGGCAGACGGGTTTTCGCGGCCGTCATCCCCGGCAGATGCGCTGCGCCGCCGGCGCCGGCGATGACGACCTCGAGACCTCGCGGGGCCGCATTCTCTGCGTACTCGTAGAGGAGATCCGGTGTGCGGTGCGCGGACACGACACGCACCTCGTGCGGCACGCCGAGCGAGTCCAGCGTTTCCGCCGCATGGCGCATCGTGGGCCAATCCGATACGGACCCCATGATGATTCCGACGAGCGGTTTCATCGCGGCATTGTACAGCAGGTAGAATGCAGGAATGGACTCAGCTGTCGTTACGGAATTACTGCAAGAGAGCGCGGCGTCGGCCGTCGCTCTCGCAAAGCGGCTCGGCGCGGATCAGGCCGAGGCCTCCGCGAGCCACAACGAAGGATTGAGCGTTGCCGTGCGAATGGGCGAGCTCGAGTCGGTGGAGCGTCAGCGCGACCGCGGTCTCGCCGTTACCGTGTACAAAGACTTCCGCAAAGGCACCGCGAGCTCGAGCGACTTCTCCCGGCGCGGCATCGAAGATGCCGTTCGCAAGGCGCTCACCATCGCCAGCTTCACGGCCGCGGACGAGCACGCAGGGCTTGCGGATGCAGAGCTCATGGCGCGCGAGGTGCCCGATCTCGCACTGCATTTTCCGAGCGGGCTGGATGTCGATACCGCCACTGCGCTCGCGCTGCGCGCCGAGCAGGCTGCGCGCTCGTTCGATCCGCGCATCGACAATTCCGAGGGCGCGAGCGTCGCTACGGGCGAAGGCGTCCGTGTTTATGCGAACAGCCACGGCTTCGTCGGCGGCTACCCATCGAGCAATCACTCGCTGAGCTGCAGCGTGATCGCGCGCAGCGGCGGGTCGCTCGAGCGCGATTACTGGTACACGTCGGCCCGGGCATTCGAGGACCTCGACGAGCCTGAGCAGGTCGGCCGCGAGGCGGCGTCGCGAGCGGTGCGCCGGCTCGATGCACGGCAGATCAAGACGCGCGTCGTGCCGGTGATCTATCCGGCCGAAGTGGCGCGCGGGCTGTGGGGCCATCTGCTCGGCGCGATTCGCGGCGCGGCACAGTACCGCAAATCGACGTTCCTCCTCGGTGCACTCGGCGAGACGATATTGCCGCAGTTCGTGCACGTCGACGAAGACCCGTTCATCCCGCGGGGCATGGGCAGCGCGCCGTTCGATTCCGAGGGCGTGACCACCCGCCGCAGAACCCTCGTCGAAGGCGGCGTGCTGCGCGGCTATCTTCTGTCGAGCTACTCCGCGCGCCGGCTCGGCATGCAGACGACCGGCAACGCGGGCGGCGCGCATAACGTCATCGTGAAGCCGACGGCGGGCACGCTCGAGGAGATTATCGCCGGCTGTAGCGAGGCGTTTGTGGTCGGCGAGCTGCTGGGGCAGGGCGTGAATCCGGTCACCGGCGATTATTCACGCGGCGCCGCGGGGTTTTGGGTCGAGCGCGGCGAGCTCGCCTACCCTGTCAACGAGGTGACCGTCGCCGGCAACCTCAAGCAGATGTATCAGTCGATCGCAGCGATCGGGCGAGACGTCGACACGCGCGGCGCGGTGCGCACCGGCTCGGTGCTCGTCGACCGCCTCACAGTCGCGGGTGGCTAGGCGATACAGGCTAGGCCTCCGGCGGCGTGTCACCGGTCAGACGTTCCAACGCCTCGCGATACTTCTCGCGCGTGCGCTCGATCACCGCGGCCGGCAAGCGCGGGCCGGGCGCGGTCTTGTCCCAATCGAGCGTTTCGACGTAGTCGCGGACATATTGCTTGTCGAAGCTGTGCGGCGACGAGCCGACACGGTAGCTGTCTGCCGCCCAGAACCGGGAGGAGTCCGGTGTCAGCAGCTCGTCGATCAGACGCAGCTCGCCGTCGGCCGTGAGCCCGAATTCGAATTTGGTGTCCGCGATGATGATGCCGCGCTCGCGCGCATATTCGGTCGCCTCCCGGTACAGTTGCAACGAGATGGCCTCGACCTGCTCCGCCAGCGCGGAACCGATCAGATCGCGCGTTTCGGCCATCGTAATGTTCTCGTCGTGCTTGCCGGGTGCCGCCTTGGTGCTGGGCGTGAAAATCGGGTCACGCAGCTGCTCCGCCAGATCGAGCCCGGATGGAAGCCGTACGCCGGACACTCGGCCGGTCAAGCAGTAGTCTTTCCAACCCGAGCCGATCAGGTAGCCGCGTACGACCGCCTCGATCGGCAACGGCTTCAGGTAATCGACGATGACGCTGCGGCCCGCTACCACCGCATGATCGCGCGGGTCGGCCAGCATTGAGGCCGGCTCGATGCCGGTCAGATGATGCGCGACGACATGGCTTAGGCGCTTGAACCAGAAGTTCGACAGGGTCGTGAGCAGCACACCCTTGCCGGGGATCGGGTCCGGCAGCACGACGTCGAATACCGAGATGCGGTCGGTGGCGACGATCAGTAGATGCTTGTCGTCGACGCGATAGATGTCTCGAACCTTGCCCCGTGTGAACGGCGGCAAGCTATGGAGACGCGATTCGGATAAGGTCTCGAGCGGTGCCTTCATGGTGGTGCATTCATCGTTGGACGGGCACGCGGTGTCCATCGACGGGATGACGATGGAATTGCGTTGCGTGGAAAACACCAGATAATGACCCGTCGAACAGCGGCGAAGCAACCGCTCGTTCGATGCCATCTTACTAGGGCCCGCTTTAATTCATGACAGGGAAGCGCGTTACGTCACCCGGTACTCGGATGCAGTGGGTAGGCAAGGCGGTCGGCAGCCTGCTCGGCTTTGCGGCCGGCGGCCCGATCGGATCCTTGCTCGGGCTCGCGTTGGGACATCGGTTCGATGAGGGTCTCGGCTTTACCGGCAAGAAGGGCGCCGGCCCCATTCCGCGCGAGCTCAGCGGCTTTTTTTTCCAAGCGACCTTCGAGCTGATGGGGCGTGTGGCGAAGGTCGACGGCCGCGTCTCCGAGCAGGAGATTCGCGTCACGCGGCGGATCATGCACTTGATGCACTTGAAGCCGGACCAGGTGACAGCGGCGATCGGGCATTTCACGGCGGGGAAGCAGGCCGAGTTTCCGGTCGCCGAGCGCCTTGCCGAGCTCAATAGGCAGCTCGGCGGTCGGCCCGATCTATGCCGGGCCTTCGTCGAGATCCAGATGCAGGCCGCGATCGGCGCTGGCGCCGTCGACTTCGCGAAGCGGCGGCTGCTATGGCGTATCGCGAGCGCGCTGGGCGTGGGTCGCGTGGAGCTCGCACAGATCGAGGCACTGATCCGTGCCCATCAGCGGTTCAAGGCGGACCATGGTGACGCGCCCGATCTCGAAGGCGCGTATAAGGTGCTCGGAATCGGCGCTGGCGCGAGCGATGGGGACGTGAAGCGCGCTTATCGCCGTCTGATGAATCAGCATCACCCGGACAAGCTCTTGTCACGCGGGATGCCGGCGGCGATGGTAGCGCTTGCTGAGCAGAAGACGCACGAGATCCGCGCGGCTTACGACCGTATCAAGGCGCACCGCGCGTTCAAATAACGAGCGTTTCGGTCTTGAAGGGGGCGCTCGCCGCGGGGCGGCGAGCGAGGTGACTCAGCGGCCGGCGTCCGTCTTTTGGTGACGTGCGGCTCGGCGCGGAGGGCGGGCAGCCGCGCGTCAAGCGCGCGGCTGCAGCTGCGGACGGCGAGGCTTTGGCGGGTCCCGGCGGGCGTTGAATACCACGATCGTCTTGCCGTTGGCGCGCACCAGGCCCTGATCCTCGAGCACTTTCAGAACTCGGCCGGCCATCTCGCGAGAGCAGCCGACCAGGCGCGATAGCTCTTGGCGCGAGACCTTGATCTGCATCCCTTCTGGATGCGTCATCGCGTCCGGCTCCCGGCAAAGATCCATGATCGCGTGCGCGACGCGTCCGGTCACATCCACGAACGCGAGATCGCCAAGCTTGCGATTGGTGCGGTCGAGGCGCGTGGCCAATTGTGTTGCGACCTCGAAGATCAGCCCCGGGCTTTCCGAAGCGAGCTGCCGAAAGCGCGGATACGTCATCTCGGCGATCTCGCTTTCGGTGCGGGTGCGAACCCAGGCGCTGCGTTGCGGCTGCTCGTAGAAGAGCCCCATCTCGCCAAAGAACTGGCCCTTATTGAGATAGGCGAGAACCATTTCGTTCCCGTCCTCATCCTCAATCATTACTTCGACGGAACCGTCGACGATGTAATACAGAACGTCGGGTAGGTCGCCTGCGTGAATCATCACCGTTTTTGCCGGTACCGTTCGGAGCCGGCAGTAGCTCAGGAAGCGATTGATCGCGGGGACATCGCTTAGTGGACGAAGTGCTTCTTGCATTCCAGACTCCGGGCTTGACTTAATGCGTATTTAATCAGACCGGCTTAAGTTCGCAACTTCGAAACAAGTACTTGTGAACTGCATCACAAGAAGTATGCCGTTCTACGTAAAATCTCCCCGCCGATGGACATCGCTCCGCGCACCAGGGCCGGCAGCGCGACGCCGCCCGCGAGCATTGCCGAGGTGCCGTGATGAGCCTCGTCTGCCGCCATGGTCTCGAGAATCGCGCGGCTCTTGTCGTCGCCCGCGGGGAGGCGGGCGAGGTGGTCCTTGAGGTGCGCTTCGACCTGCTGTTCGGTTTCGGCGACGAAGCCGAGACTGATCGCATCGCTGAAGCTGCCGGCAGCCAGCCCGATGCCGAAGCTGCCTGCATACCAGAAAGGCGCGAGCAGGCTCGGCCTGGCGTCAAGCTCGTCGAGGCGCGTTCGGCACCAGTCGAGGTGGTCGCGCTCTTCGCGTGCGGCCTCGAGCAGTTGCGAGCGCGTTTCGCTCCGTCGTGCTCCGATCGCCTGGCCGACGTATAGCGCTTGAGCAGCGATCTCTCCTGCATGGTTGACCCGCATCAGCGCGGCGCTCACGCGGCGCTGCGGGCTCGAGAGCGCCGGCTCGTCGAGATTTTGCGCCGGGCTCGGACGCGCCGCCGCAGCAACGCCCGCCAGCGTGCGCAGCCCTTCGTCGAGGGCGGCAATCAGGCCATCGGACCGATCGAGGCGTCTTGTCATAATAACTTCGACAGGCTAACAAAGCAGATAATGAACCGGAACCCCTGGCCGTGCCATTACAGCTTCCGGCATGTATGATGCGCGCGATTCGCGTGCAGGGTTACAACATGATACCGATCGATCGCGCCCTCGTATTGCTGGCGCTCGCCGCAGCTCCGCTCCACGCCGTTGCGCAGGCTCCTGCATCCTCCGCCCCGGATGCCTTCTCGGGCAAGGCTGCCCTCGGCTATATCGCCACCAGCGGCAATACCGATAGCACCAGCACGAACGCGTCACTGTCGCTGCTCTACGCGCGCACGAATTGGCGGCATGCTTTCGATCTGGCCGCCATCGGGGCCTCCACGAACGACGAGACGACGGCGGAAGCTTATCTCGCCAAGTACGAGGCTCGACGGGCCTTTGGCGAGCACGGCTATCTGTTCGCCGCGCTGGACTATCGGCGCGACCGGTTCTCGGGTTACGCCGAGCAGATGTCCGAGACCGTCGGCTACGGCCGTCGCCTGATCGACCGGCAGCGGCACGTGCTGAACGCGGGCGTGGGCTTCGGCGCCAGGCAGTCGGAGGTGGGCGACGGCACGGAAGAGGACGATGCGATCGTGCGCGCTTCCGCGGACTACGTCTGGACCGTCTCGGAGACTACCGAGTTCGAGCAGGCGCTGGTCGTCGAAAGCGGCTCGACCAACACCATGACGGAGGCGCGGTCCGCCCTTAGGGCCCGGATCGTCGGCAACGTTGCACTGGTGTTATCCTATCGAATCAAGCTCAATAGCTCGGTCCCGGCCGGCGCGACCAACGCCGATCGCTTCACGGCGCTGTCCCTCGAGTACGCGTTCTAGTCGCGCCGACCGCCGCTTTTTTCGTCTGGGCGGGCCGCGCGGCTTGCGCCGGGCGCGCCCGACCATTAACATTCTGCGTCTTTGGTCCGGGCCCCCGGCCGCCAATTTTCAGAGCCAGATTCCGAATATGAAGACATTCTCGGCCAAGCCGGAGAGCGTCCGTCGCGACTGGTACGTCGTCGACGCGAACGGCAAAACGCTAGGGCGGCTTGCCACGGAGCTCGCTCGCCGCCTCCGCGGCAAGCATAAGCCCGTTTATACGCCGCATGTGGATACCGGCGATTACATCATCGTCGTCAATGCGGAGAAGATCCGTGTCACCGGCAACAAGCTGAAAGACAAGATCTACTACCGCCATACGGGGTACGTCGGGCATATGAAGTCCGAGCCGCTCGAGAAAATGCTCGCGCGGGCGCCTGAGCAGGCGCTCGAGCTGGCCGTAAAAGGCATGCTGCCGCGTAACCCGCTGGGTCGTCGAATGCTGAGCAAGCTCAAGGTCGTTCGCGGCACCGAGCACCCGCATCAGGCGCAGCAGCCGATTCCCTTGGAGCTCTAATACCCATGGCAACCGAAAGCTACTACGGCACCGGCCGCCGCAAGACCTCCGCGGCGCGTGTGTTTCTGCGGCCCGGCACCGGCGAGATCACGGTGAATGGCCGCCCGCTCGACACTTTCTTCGGCCGCGAGACCGCGCGAATGATCGTCCGCCAGCCGCTCGTCAGCAGCGAGCTCGAGGCGAAATTCGATGTCCGGGCGACGGTTAGCGGTGGCGGCACAACCGGGCAGGCCGGCGCAATCCGTCACGGCATTACCCGCGCGCTGATGGAGTACGACGAGACGCTTCGTCAACCGTTGCGCCGTGCCGGCTTCGTGACGCGAGATGCTCGCGAGGTCGAGCGCAAGAAAGTCGGTCTGCGCAAGGCCCGCCGGGCCACGCAGTTCTCGAAGCGCTGATTGCAGGCGGCGCCGGGCATGGAACCGGCGCCGCAATGCCCGTTGTCAGCTTGCGGTTTCGTGCCGCGGCGCGGGCGTCGCTGCCCGTACACGGCCAATGCGCATCCTGGCGACATGATGGCAGCTGCGCCGAGAGAAGGGTAAGCTGAAGATCCGCTGGGGGATCGTCTAGCGGTAGGACATCG
Organism: uncultured Gammaproteobacteria bacterium; assembly: GCA_964518995.1. Taxonomy (GTDB): domain Bacteria; phylum Pseudomonadota; class Gammaproteobacteria; order Steroidobacterales; family Rariloculaceae; genus ZC4RG20. The sequence goes on along the minus strand of CAZFJU010000023.1, from coordinate 2,056 downwards.
GACTCTGACTCCGAGAACCCAGGTTCGAATCCTGGTCCCCCAGCCATTTATCTCTTTAGTCGCGACGGCGGCGGCTTGCCCGCCGCCTGCCGTTGTCGGCCGGCCGCGACCGCGGCGATCGACTCCTTCTTATTCGAGAACCCGCACGCCATCATCCTGGCCGATCAGAAGCACATCGGCGGGGCGATTCGCGAACACTCCCACGGTCACGATGCCGGGAATCTGGTTAAAGCGAGTCTCGAGCTCGAGCGGGTTCGCAATCTTGAGATCGTGCACGTCGACGATCTCATTCCCATTGTCGGTGATGAACCCGGGGCGCCAGATCGGCTGCCCTTTCGCCTTGATCATTTGTCGCGAGATATAGGCCCTCGCCGCCGGAACGGTTTCGACCGGCAGCGGGAATGTGCCGAGCGTCCCGACCAGCTTCGCCGAATCGACGATACAGACGAATTGCCGCGCGGCAGCCGCGAGAATTTTCTCGCGAGTGAGCGCGCCGCCGCCGCCCTTCACCAGGTGCCGATGCTTAGTCGCCTCATCTGCACCGTCGACGTAAAGATCGACCTCGGCTACCTCCGTCATCGCAACGACCTCAAGACCCAGGCTCGCGAGTCGCGCGGTCGATCGCTCGGAGCTTGAAACGATGGCAGTCAGCCGATGGGCATGCGCCGGCAGCGCGTCGATGAAATAGTCGACGGTGGAGCCGGTGCCGACGCCGAGGATGATGCCGTCCTTGATGTAGCCGAGGGCCGCCTCGGCAGCCTTCCGCTTCTGCTCGTTCTGCTTCCCCGTCATGTTCTCCTTGCCGTCCTGCTTCATGCGTTGAAAAAAAAGTGCCCGCGATTGCGGGCACTTTGTTCGGCGCGGACCTTACGGCCTCTTATTCGTTAGCGAAGAAACGACGTATCAGTCACTCGCCATGGCCGGTGTCGTCGGCGCCTTTTTGCGAGTCGCTTTCTTTCTCGTCGTCGCCTTCTTCTTTTTCTTCTTACCTACCTTCTTCGTCGCAGTCTTCTTGCTGGCTTTTTTCTTGCTGGCTTTTTTCTTGCCAGCTTTTTTCTTGGCAGCCTTTTTCTTGCCGGCTTTTTTCTTGGCGGCTTTCTTCTTGGTCGCTTTCTTCTTCGCCTTCTTCTTGGTCGTCTTCTTCTTCGCTACGCGTTTTTTCGTTACGCGTTTTTTCGTGGCCGGCTTCTTAGCTACTTTGCGACGAGTCTTTTTCTTACTCGACGTCTTCTTCGTAGACGTCTTCTTCGTCGATGTCTTCTTGGCAGATGCCATGGGTAGTCTCCGTGTCGGTATGAACGGCGTTGAGTATATATAAAAGCATCCAAATTTCCAGACTGTTATACGTTTTTGCGCATCACGATCGCGATGCACTGCATGTGGAATGTGATGAGAAGCACGCTACCGAATTGCGCAATGACGACAGCCGTATCGACGACGCGTTGGCGCGTTAGTCATTGCATGTCGATGATGAAGCGCCAGTGATCGTCGCTGACCGGCAACACGGATAGGCGATTGCCGCGTCGAAGGAGTGCGAAGCCCGCAAGCTCCGTCTCTGCATGCTCCTTCATCTCTGCAAGCGTAACCGCGCGGCGCAGCTTTCGTTCGAACTTCACGTCGACCATGTACCAGCGCGGTGCTTCAGGCCGACTCTTCGGATCGTAGTGCGGATCGTTCGGATCGAATGCAGTGTGATCGGGATAGCCTTCCTTCACGATCTTCACAATGCCGACGATTGCAGGCTCTGCGCAGTTGGAGTGATAGAAGAAGGCGAGATCGCCGCGCTTCATATCGTCGCGCATGAAGTTGCGCGCCTGATAGTTGCGCACGCCGTCCCAATAGGTGGTCTTGCCGGGTGCGGCCGCGAGGTCATCGATGCTGAACACATCGGGCTCCGATTTCACCAGCCAATGTCTCATTCGTTATCGGCCCCGGTAAAGCGATGGAACGCGTGCTCGGCGCGCGCCAGCCGTTCCTGCGCCTCGGCGAGCTCCCGCTCGCCCTCGCGCACCGCCGCCGCCGCAGCCTCCAGGTGCGGGGCGAACCTGCTCTCCAG
>CAZFJU010000022.1:0-30279 GCA_964518995.1 uncultured Gammaproteobacteria bacterium | reverse complement strand
GAACCCGCGCACGTCGCGCCACGTATCGGGGCTGCCGACCTCCCCCGCCACCGTCGAGAAGCGCGCGAGCATCTCGGTCGCAGCGCCGCGTTGAAAGAGCGCAGCCTTGGTGTATGCGCTGACATCCTCGGTCGTCTCGAAAATGCCGAAGGCTCCGCTGCCTTTGGCGTGCGGCTGCCGCTCGGGAACCTTCTCGCGATTGAAGTGCGCCATCTGCTCGAGGAAGTGCACATCGTGCAGAAGTACCGGCCCGTTCGGGCCGATCGTCAGAGAGTTTCGATCGCTCGGCGCAGGCGCTCCCGAGCCCATCGTTGAATTTCGCTGATCGCTTGGCTTGCTCATCGCGGACTCCTCGGCGCGGTGCTCCAGACGAAGCAGCCTTCCGTACGCGCCGGACGAGCGCCATACGCCCGGTGCCTTCGCTACGAAAAGCGGCGTTGTGAAACTCGATGGCTGTAGCAGCCATTAGTCGATTATGAACGTAACGGGCGCCGCAGTCGTTACGCGCGGCCGACGATGCGGTGAGTACCTGGGGGCGAATGGGGGCAGCAGCCGCGGGTTCGGACTTGCGGCCGCCGATTCGGCGAGAGCGTCGTCGACGGCGTTCCTTTATTCGCAGACCGGATGACCGGCTTATCGGTGGAACGCTCGGACGACGATCGTCACGATACGGCGGAGGGCCTGAATGCGCGATGAACCGCGTCACGCAATATTTGCTTGGGCCGCGTACGTGCCGCGGTTGCTAAACGGCTGCTCGCCACCCGGTAATAACCGTATGATGGCGGGAAACGCCTAGAGGGGGGGAACCCGGACCATGCGAAGACTGCTGCTGCTCACGCTCTGCCCGCTCGCTTTGAGCTCGATCGCTCAAGAGACCAATGCGCCGGACGAGATACGCGTCGTTGCGACGCAGCTTGGAGGCAACGTGTACGGAATCGACGGCCAAGGCGGCCGCGCGGCTGCGCTGATCGGCCCCGAAGGCGTGCTGCTCGTCGACACGCAATTCGCTCGGGTAAGCGATCGGCTCGTGCAAACGATCGGCGGGCTCACGCCGGCGCCGGTGAAGCTGATCGTCAACACCCATGTGCACGGCGATCACACCGGCGGAAACGAAAACCTGGCCCGACTCGGCGCCACGATCCTCGGCCGCCCCGAGCTGCGTGCGCAGTTGCTCGAGCCGCGCCCCGCCCCCGGCGACGGGCAGGTGCCCCCGGTCGCACCGTCCGAGGCGCTGCCGACGATCCTCTACGAGGCGCCGTTGACGGTGCTGCTGAACGGCGAAACGGTCGAAATCGTGCCCCTGCCGCCGGCGCATACCGATGGCGATTCGGCAGTCAAGTTCGTCGACGCGGACGTGCTGATGACCGGCGACGTATTCCGCTCCGTCGGTTTTCCGGCGGCCGCGAAAACGAACGGCGGCTCCTTCCTCGGCACGCTCGAGGCGATCGAAATCATGATCGCGATGACGGGCCCGGACACCACCGTGGTGCCGGGCCACGGCCCGGTAGCAGACCAAGCCGCCCTGATCGCGCACCGCGACCTGATCATCACGGTCCGCGATCGGATCGCCGCCGCGCTGCGCGAAGGCAAGACGGCGGACGAAATACGCGCGTCCCGTCCCACGGCGGACTTCGAAGAAGCCGTCGGCGGGCCGCCGCATTTCATCGCGCAATTCGTCGATGGCTTGATCGAGGAGCTCGGCGCGGCGAGCCAGTAGACGTCGCGCGACGTTAGAAAAGATACGTGTAGTTCAGATGCACGGTCCGCGGCGGTGCGAGCCGGCGATACAGGAACGGTACCGCCGGGCTCGTATCCACGAGGTTCGCCTGGCTGACCGCGGTCGCGTAAGTCTCGTCGAACGCGTTCTCGAGCCGAAGGTTCAACCTCTGGCGCTCGGCCCGATCGAGATAGACGTGGGCGCCGAAGTCGGCCACATAGGTATCGCCGTATTCTTGGCGTCCGAACGCGGCGAGATCGGTGTGCTTGCTGCCGATGTACTTGAACGCGAGGTTCATGCCGAAGCGGCCGCTGCTCGAGCGGTAGGCCAGTGAGCCCTTGTACTGACGTCGCGGGCGGTCCCGGATCTGCTCCGTCGAGCCGCGCGCGACCTCCTTGCTGTGCGTATAGCTGACATCGAACGACAACGCCGACGTGATCGGACCGCGCAACAAGAACTCGCCGCCGCTGACCTTGACCTCCTCCGGTATGTTGATGAAGTAGCGCGTGAATTCGGCCGGGAACTGATCCGCGGCGTCCGCCGGAATCGGCGCGGACGTGATCAGGTTGTCGACGCGTCGATCCCACGCCGTCAACTGCCAGCCAAACGAACGTGCACCCGCATCGATCCTCCCGCCGACCGAGATGTTCAGCGCTTTTGCTTCCTCGGCGCCGAGGCTCGGGTTGCCATGCAGGCAGTCGATCCCGGACGGGCAATGGATCCGATACAGATTCTCGGCGCTCGGCAACATGAACGACGTGCCGACGACTCCCTGCACATATAGCCGATCGCTGAACTCCCAGATCGCCGAAGCGTTCCACACGGTAGCCGTATTGCCCTCGGTGTCGTTATAGCGAGCGCCGAGCGCGAAACGGGCGCGATTGGAGAGCGCATCCGTGCTGCGGATCTGAGCATGCACCGCATGCACCTGCTCGCGCAGCCCGGCGATCACGAGCACATCGTCTTGACCCTTATAGCTCTGAAAATCGTAGCCCACGTGGTACTCGAACATCTCGTGCGGCCGCAGCAGGACGGCGGCGTTCAGCCCGTAATCGTCGTAGCCCCAGTAGTCGGACGGAGTGGGTGGTGTGTAGTAGTCCGTGTCCCAGTTATGGTAGTAGCCCTTCAGAAAGTATTGCGGCCCGCGGTCCGGCATGTAATCGAGCCGGAAGGCCAGGATGTCTTCCACGCGGTCGTTCACCGAGACGTTCGACACGCCCGGGTAGTCGAGCGCCGCTTCGGTATGGATACCGAGCAGCATCACGCGCAGATCGTCCGTGAAGTCGTAACCGTATTTGAGGCCGACGCTGGTGACGTCGTAGCCGCGCCGCCGGTGGGTCGCAGTGGGCTGATAGGCGTCGTAAATTTCGTAGCCATCACTCTGATCATGCGACGCCCAGGCCACGAGCTGGTGGTCGCCGATGCTGCCGCGGCCATAGCCGTTGAGCCGCACGAGGCCATCGCTGCCCATGCCGAGCGACAGTGCGCCATCCGGCGTATCGGCGAGCGACCGTGTGACGACGTTGACGACCCCGGCGATCGCCTGCGTGCCGTACATCAGGCCCTGGCTGCCTTTCAGCACCTCGACTCGCTCGATCATGCTGGATGGCAGTGTATCCGCCGGGCTCGTGCCGCTGTACAAGCGGTTATTGATGCGAATCCCGTCGATCGTCCACAGCACATCGGTGCTGCGTGAGCCCTGCATCTGCATGTTCACGTAGCTGAACGCGCCCGCCTGGGTCGTCAGGTGCACGCCGGGCACCAGCATCTCGAGCGATTGCGACACGTCGACGAAACTGTGCGCCCGGATCTGCTCCGCGGTAAGGATCTCGAGGTCCGCGCCGTAGCGCGCGAGCTCCAGCGGCAGCGTGGACTCGATACTCCGCGAGCCGAGCACGATGAGCTCCTCGAGCTCGGGCTCAAGGGTGCGGCCGCTCGTCGCCGTCTGTGCCGCGACGGCTCCGGACGCCAGCACGGCGACGCCGACCAGCCACCTCGCCCGAGGCGCAGGCCCTCGACCGGCCGGCGCGGCCGAGCGGGCGTCCAAGGCGCCCCGCCGGGGGGCGTTAAACCGGGAGTGAGTCGTCATGCCATCAGCTCTCCTACGGCCAAGCCGCATTGGCCGGGACCTTACGGTCCGCATGCCGAGACGCTCAAGTTTCCAACCGTTATGCAACGGTTCGCCGGGCGCGCGGCGCCGTGCACCTCGCGCCAACATGAGCCGGCATCACGTTAAAGATAGGTTAACGGAAGCCTGGCGCAAGGCTGGCGGAGTGATTTCGGCGCCGCCCGACCGCCGCCTTCGGGTCTGCCAGCGCCGGGCAGGGACCGGTGCAGTGGCCCCTGCATCGTAACGAGCGTACATTGCCCCCTTTTTCGCCACGACGATCCCCCATGATTTCCGCGAACGACGAAGCGACGGCCGAGCGGCCGGGTGCGCTTCCTGTGACGCCTTCCCTGACGCTCATCGTGTCGCTGGTGCTCGCGACCGCTTTGGGCCCGCTCGCGATGTCGTCGTTCATCCCGGCGATCCCGTTCATTCAGGATCACTTCGCCGTCTCGACCACCACGGCGCAGCTGACGCTGTCGCTGTCGATGCTCGCCATGGCGGTCGCATCGCTCGCCTATGGCGGCCTGGCCGACCGCTACGGCCGCAAGCCTGTGCTGTTGTCCGGGATCGTGCTGGCCGCGGCGGGCTCGCTGGTTTGTGCCGTGGCGCCCAACGTCTGGGTCGTTATTCTCGGCCGCATCCTGCAATCCGCCGGCGCGTCAGCCGGGATGGTGCTCGCCCGGGTGATCGTGAGGGACGTATATGGCGACGAACGGTCGACCAGCGTTCTCGCGTACGTCACCGCAGCGATGGCGATCGCGCCGCTGGTGGGGCCGATACTCGGCGGCTACGTGATCGACTACCTCGGCTGGCGCGTGGTATTCGTGGCGGTCGCCCTGCTCGCGGCGCTGCTGATGGGGCTCGTCGCGCTGCGCCTACCCGAGACACGCCCGGCGGCGCTCGCCGCGGCGCCGCACGGCGGCATATTCGCCGGGGCGCACTATATGGCGCTCGTCCAGCGCGGCACTTACGTGCGCTACGTGCTGTACGGCGCGATGATGCAGGGCGTCTTCATGGCCTTCATCGGCGGCGCGCCGTACGTGGCCACGGAAGTCTTCCGGCTCTCGGCCGCCGCCTACGGTTGGCATTTCATGGTCGCGCCGATCGGCTACCTGCTCGGGAGCCTGGTCGCCGGCCGCTTCGGTAACCGCTTTTCACGCGAGCCGCTATTGAAGACCGGCGCACTGGCGGCCGTGCTGGTGTGCGCACTCGCATTGTGGGCGACCGCTCAGCCCTGGTTCGGCGCGTGGAGCTTCTTCATACCGATGTGTGCCCTTTCGGCCGTGATCGGCATGGTGTTTCCGAGCGCGCAGGTCGGGCTGCTGATCAGCGGCGGCGACCAGTCCGGCGCCGCATCCGGCCTGTTCAGCTTCGTGCAGCTCGCGGTCGGAGCGCTGCTTGCGCAAATCGTCGGCGCCCTGCTCGATTTCGGGCCGGTCGCCGTGAACGGGGTGATGATGACGGCGGCGGTGATCGCGCTGGTCGCGATCGTCACGCCGCCCCGCGCTGCGCGCTGAGAAGGAGTGGCCTGCCGCCATCGGCAACCACCCCAGGTTTCGTGCTGGGCCTTTATTAGTATGGTCTATACATAATACCTCTGTCGTCTAAGGACGGATGATGATCGGCTAACGAATCATCGGCGCGAGGCATAGGGGGCCATCACGCCGCATCCTCATAGAGGAGAAGCATCCATGAAGACGACGAAACACGGTTTCGGCTTACATGTGCTGGCCGAAACGGTGCATGCGCAGCTTGTACACTCTTCCTCGCGCCGCGAGCACCGATCCCGACTACCGTCATCGTGGCGGGCCGTTTCCGGCAGCGCCGTCCTCGCGTCAGCATTGATTCTCGCGTCCGCACCGCCTGCGCTCGGGCAGGACGAACCGGCCCTCGAAGAAGTGACCGTGACCGGATCGCGCATCCCGAGGCGGGACTTCGTGGCCAACAGCCCCATAACGACCGTCGATCAAGCCACCTTCGAAGAAACGAGCACGATCGGCATCGAGACCGTGCTCAATCAGCTGCCGCAGTTCGTGCCGGCGGTGACGCAGTTCACGACGACCGACGTGCAGAACACCGCCATGAACACTGTTGGCGCCTCGACGGTCAGCCTGCGCGGGCTTGGCGCGAATCGGAATCTCGTGCTCATCGACGGCCGCCGCGGGCAGCCGGTGAACGCGACGATGGTGGTCGATACCAACTCCATTCCGAGCGCCGCGATCCAGCGCGTGGAAGTGATTTCCGGCGGCGCGTCGGCAGTCTATGGCGCGGACGCCGTGGGCGGCGTCGTGAACTTCATTCTCAAAGACAACTTCGAGGGCGCGTCGATCGACACGCGCTACGGCGTTACAGAGCACGGCGGCGGCGAGCAACTGACCCTTTCAGGTCTCATCGGCGGCAATTTCGCCGATGATCGCGGCAACGTCATGATTGGCATCGAGCACTCGCAGCGCAAGAAGATCGAGCTGCAGGAGCGCGACTGGCGGCTGGACGACTTGCGCCACGCCAACATCGGCGGGTTCGCCCGCATCGGCGAAACCTACTTCACTCAGCCGCTCGGCATGGGGACGACCAATGCGCCTTCACAGGAGGCCGTCGACGCGCTCTTTCCGATGCTCGAGCCCGGGACTCTGACGAATAGCCTTAACTGGTACATCAATCGCAGCCCGGACGGCGACGGCACAATCTGGGTCGGCGACAACGCCGCAAGCGCTCCAGGCGCAGTCAAATACGCAGGCCCGTTCGAGCACCCCGACTTTCCGGGCCTGCCGTTTCGCAAAACCATGCCGGACGGCCGCATCGCGGAGAACACGCTTCATCAGTGGAGCTCGTATCCGCTCGAGCGCTATTCGGCATTTGCTCGCGGGCGCTTCAACCTCACCGACAACCTTCGGTTCTTCAACCAAGTCATGTTCACTAGAACCCGCTCGGAGACGAACCTCGGTATTCCGTCGAGCGCGGTCGGCGTGCACGGCGTCAGGATTCCTCACGGCAGCGAGGTATACGAGCCGTCGCTCGCCGCGGATGGTACGACGCTCGCGGCCTATCGGCCCGGCGGCACCTATGGCCTCGAGTGTCCCGCCGTAGGCGGCTGCACGAACTCCCAAGCTTTTCCGCTCCCGCCGGAAATCGAGCAATTGATGGCCAGCCGCCCCGATCCGAACGGCGACCTGCTGCTCAACAGGCCCCTCGATTTCGTGCGCGACATGCTCGATCGCCCACGAGCAACCCGCAATCAGACCGCGACGTTTCAGCTCACGGCGGGCGTCGAAGGGCAGCTACCGGGCGGCGATCATTTGTGGGATATCAGCGTGTCTCACGGCCAGACGGAGAACGTAGTCAACCTCGGCGGCAACGCCCGCCTCGAGGCGTGGCGAGCGCTAGTGACCGCACCCAATTTCGGCGTGGCGTTCAGCCGGCAGGGCAACCCGATGGGGTCGGGATTCCAGTCCGGTTTCGCCACGTGCCAGACCGGCCTCCCGGTCGTGCGCGATTTCATGCCGTCCGAGGATTGCATTCAGATGATGACCGCGGAGCTGCACAACACGACGCAGCTCGAGCAGAACGTCGTCGAAGGCAACCTCGTCGGCACGCTCGCCGAAATGAGAGCGGGGCCGCTGCAGTACGCCCTGGGTGCGAGCTACCGGGAAAACGAGTTCTCGTTCCAGACCGACAGCCTCACGGTCAACGAGGCGTTCATCGAGACGGTTCTCGGTCTGTTTCCGACCGCGAACAGCTCCGGCGACTTCAACGTCAGCGAAGTCTACGGCGAGCTCCTGATTCCGATCGTCTCCGGCGGACCGAGGGGCGTCGAGCACTTCAACATCGAGCTCGGAGGCCGCTACTCCGACTTCAACACCGTCGGCACGATCGAGACGTTCAAGACCTTGATCGATTGGGCGATCACGCCGCGTTACCGGCTGCGCGGCGGCTTCAACCGTGCGCACCGTGCGCCGAACCTTGGCGAGCTTTTCATGTCGCGCACGCAAGTGCTCGGCGGCACCGGCAGCGTGTTCGGCGACCAATGCTCGCAAAACAGCCAGGACGGACCGTTCAGCGCGAATCCTGAGGTGAACGTTCTCGGTCAGCAGGGCGCCGACCGTACGCTGGCGCTGTGCCGGGCGATGATGGGGCCGACCGGCGCGGCGGAGTATTACGACAACCGGGCCATAGCGGACCAGCCGGAGGTCGGAGGTACCGGTCTGCCGAATACCACCGGTAACCCGGATCTGCGGGAAGAGCAGGCCAATACCTGGACGGTCGGCATTGTCATGGACTTCCTCGAGGGCTTCACTCTGACGGTGGACTGGTTCGAGATCGAGATCGAGGACATGATCGCCGTCGAGAACGCCGACGCCGTCTTCGAGCGTTGCTTGAGCCCGGCATTCAATCCGAACGCCGATCCGGAGCATCCGGCCTGCGCAACGATGCTCAGGAACCCGTCGAACGGCAACATCGTCTCCACGGACCTGAGCTACACGAACCAGGGACGGGCGAAGACTTCCGGCGTCGACCTGCAGTTGAACTGGAACAGGCAGTTCAACTGGGGCGGGCTGAATCTCAACGTGCTTGGCAACTACAACCTCGCGTCGGAGACCCAGGTGCGGCCGGATCAGGACACGATCGATTGGTCCGGGACGACCGGCTGCGCATTGCAGATGCAATGCATGGGCTACGACTACCGCGTCTTCACGACCTTGAGCTACTTCAACGGCCCGTACTCGATCTCCTTGAGGGCGCAGTATTGGCCGTCGATCGACTCGGGCGCCGCGGCGACGAATCCGGACACGACCATCATCGGCGTGACGTCGTCCTACGCCCAGTTCGCGCTCAGCGGCAGCTATCGATTCGCGGATCGGTACACGCTGCGAGCGGGCATCGAGAATCTTTTCGACCGAATCCCGCCGCGCTCCGGCGGCAACCCCAACGCGACGCCCTACCCCACCGTCGGCAATCGCGGCTCAGGCGCGACCTACGATCCGTTGGGACGCCGCGGGTTCGTGAACTTCACGATGGACTTCTGAAGACGGCTCGGCCGGCGCGGGGCGCGAAGCCCCGCCTGCCCCAGGCGCGGCAAGGCCGGCGCGCGGCGACGGCGAGGGCCGCCTTCGACCGCGCCGTCGGCATCCGCCGCGTCAGCCGCCGTTCGCCGCGTGGCCCGCTACGGCCTTGGAGCGCGCGGCGAGATGCTCATCGAGCAACAGGCGGCGCAGACCGAACGGCCCGAGATCGCGCAGGTAGTAGCGCGGGATACCGAACCCCTTTTTCTTGCGATCGAATACGCCGGGAGGCATGGCATCACGGTAGGCGTAGCGCAGTATGCCCTTCAAGCCGCCGTGGAAACGAACGTCTTCCGGCAGCCCGAAGCTGAACTCGATCATCCGGCGATCGAGCAGCGGCACCCGCGCCTCGAGCGACACCGCCATGCTGGCGCGGTCCACCTTGGTAAGCACCTCATCCGGCAGGTAAGTGCCAAAATCGAGCAGCTGCAAACGCGTGCGAAGCGGCGCCTCCGGACGCCAATGCCGCCGGAAGTACCAGAGATGATCGTAGTCCCGCGGAATCTCGAATTCGACGGCGTACTGCCGCGCTTCGTAGGGCGACATGCCTTTCATCAGCTTCGCCCACAACGAAAGATCACCGGAGAATGCCCATTCGAGCTGGGTCAGGGCGCGCTGCCAGCCGCGTAGCGGCAGTGCACGGCGAAGGGCGTGAGCCCAGCCGTCCATGAACGCGGGCCAAGTCGGATATCGCGAGTAACGCTCGAAGCGCAGGTACGTGCGGTAGCCGCCGAACACCTCGTCGCCGCCATCGCCCGTCAAGACTACCGTCACTTTCTCGCGCGCCGTGGCCGATACGAAATAGGTGGGCAGCGACGATTCGTCGGCAAACGGCTCGTCGAACCATTCCTTCATCCGCGGCATCAGCGCGTGCGCGGCGTCGCGGGTCAGAATGCGCTCGGTATGCTCCGTGCCGAGATGCTCGGCCACCGCCCGTGCGTGATCGGTCTCCGAGTGCTCGGCAGTATCGAAGCCGATGGCGAACGTCTTCAGCCGCGCACCGGTCGCGGCGGCCGCGGCGACCACCGTGCTCGAATCCACACCCCCCGATAGAAAAAAGCCCACCGGCACGTCTGCAACCATCTGCTCTCGCACACAGTCCGCGAGCAACGCGCGCAACTCCTCGGCAGCCTCATCCACGCTGATCGCCGGCGGCTCCTCCGGCACCGGCACGCTCCAGTATCGGCGGGGCTCCTCGAGTGTGCCCGAGTCGGGGTGGAACGTGAGCGAATGGGCAGGACAGAGCTTGAAGCACTCGCGATACGGGGTCTTCGGCGCCGGCACGTAGCGATAGCTCATGAAATCGTAGAGCGCGGTGTAATCGGTTTGGAGCTCGTCGGGACGGCATGCGATCTCGAGACCCTTGAGCTCCGAGGCGAAGCCGAAATCCCGTCCGTTCCAAAAGTAGTACAGCGGCTTGATGCCCGAACGGTCGCGGTAAAGCTTGAGGCAGCGCCGGGCGGCGTCCCAGAGCACGATCGCGAACATGCCGTCCATGTGCTCGATGAAGTCGTCGCCCCAGTGCAGATAACTGCGCAGCACGACCTCGGTATCCGACGCGGTCTTGAAACGCATGCCCTCGGCCTCGAGGCGGCGGCGAATCGCGGCAAAACCGTACATCTCGCCGTTGAACAGAATCCACGACTCGCCATCGTCCGCAAACATCGGCTGATCGGCGATGGGCCTGAGATCGATGATCGACAGACGGCGAAAACCGGCCGTGAACGGCTTACCGCGTACCAGGCAGCCCGCATCCGGGCCTCGATGCGCGAGCGCGGCGAGCGCAGCGTCGTAGTCCCAATGCTCTGCCGTTCCTCCGACCAACCCACACATTCAGCACTGCTCCGTCCATTTCGCCTCGCGCAAGATACCGTATCAGCGCAGCGCGTGCTCCGTAAGGAACGCTTCGAGACCGGCAATGTAGGTTTCCGCGCTGACGCGATGGGCATCGTTATGCGAGCCGCGCAATTCGAGCAGCGAACGTGGATCAGAAGCGGCGTTGAACACGCGCTGCCCATGACGATACGGAGCAATCTCGTCGTCCACGCTGTGCACGACGAGCACCGGGCTCGTGACGGCCTCAACGTATTCCAAGGTCGGGTAGCGGATGCGGGCGAGCCAGCGCACCGGCAGCCACGGATAAACCTCTTGGCCGAGCTCGGGCACGGACGTGAACGCCGACTCCACGATGAGCGCGGCCGGCCGCTCGCGCGCGGCGAGCCATGCGGCAATGGCCGCGCCGAGCGAGCGGCCGAATACGACGATGCGCTCCGGCGGGATGCCTCGCGCCGCCAGCAGATGATTCCACGCCGCGGCGGCGTCCCGATAGGTGCCCTCCTCGCTCGGCTGCCCTTCGCTCGCGCCATAGCCGCGATAGTCGATGATGAGCACCGCCAGACCCAGGCGATGAAAATTTAGGATCGATTCCAGGCGATGGGAAATGTTGCCCGCATTACCGTGAAAGAACAGCAACGCGGCATCGCCGGATGCCGGCACCCACCAGCCATGCAGGCGCACGCCGTCCTCGGTATGGAGGTTTACGTCCTCGTAGTGCAGGCCGACGTCGGCAGGCGTGTTGACCAGCGCGCGTGTGGGCACGTCGGGGAAGTAGATCATGCGATGCTGGGTAAAGAACATGAATGCCGCCAGCGCGAGGTACGCGGCGGCGACGATGAGGACGATCTTCAGCACCGGCCCTGATCGGCAACGACGACGCCGCAACGCGTCATGCGGTGACGCCGCATGCAACCCGACCAGCGCGCGGCCGGCAAGGCGCGCTGCATCCGGCTCACGGACGCAGGCGCTTGCTGACGATAAATTGCGTGACGATCCATTTCTCACCCTGCGACGGGGGCGAGCCGGTATGCAGCATGCGGCGATCCGGCGCCAGATCGGGGTGAGCGTTGATGAAGTAAAGACCGTCTCCGGTGCGGCCGCGGTGGACGATGCCGAGCTCCGGGAATGTGGTTTCGCCGCCGCTGTAGTCGTTGTTCAGGTAGAGCAAGAAAGTAATCATGCGCTGACCCAGCTCGCGGATCTGCTCGGCATAGTCCGCGGCGTTCGCATCGATGAAATCGAAATGCGGCGTAATCTGCTCGCCTACGCTGTAATGCAGCACCATCGGCGCCTCGAAATGCTGCATCGGATAGCCAGTCGCCAATGACATGCGCGACTGCATGAGGAACTGGACCACATCGAAGGTCGAATAATCGAACAGCGCCATCGTGTTGGTGCGCATCTCGTGCACCTGATGCTCTCGACTGACGGAGTCGTAGACTAGCGCCGGCTGCAGGCGCCCATGCGCGCGGCCGATCAACCAGGCACAGACGGGCTCGGGAGCCAACGACTGCACGCGACGCACGTTTTCATGCAGCGCCTCCTGGTGCGGGGGCTGAAGCCAATAACCCAGCGGCACCCGCGCTGCCATGGTCGGCCAACTTGCCGGCGGCGCGCCCCGCGGCTGCAGGCACTCCAGCTGCCCGCGCGCAGAGGCATCGCCGGCCGCCGCGGCTTGACCGAGCCACGCCAGCGCCTGCCGCCAATCCTGCTGCACGTAGGCGCCAGCCGCTTTCAGCGCTGCCAAGCGGGCCAATGCGCGCCCGTTGCCCGCCTTGGCGGCTTGCCCGAGCAGGTACAGCGCATGCTGCGGACTCTTCGGCGCGCGATCCCCGACCAGCAGCCGATGCGCGAGCTCGGTCATCGCGACGAGATCGCCTTGTAGGCTCGCTTGCCTCAGCACTTCCATGGCTTCCGGGTAACGGCTGCTCGCATCGAAGGCGCGAGCGCGCTCGAGGCTCGCGGATTGCGGCGCCCCGTTCATCGATAATCTCTCGATTCGGCCAATGTATTCTCGCGCGCGGGGATCTAGCTGCAGCGGATACATTAGCTGGCGCGCTCCGGCGAGCGCAACTGGCCAGTCGGCGAGGCCGTGCCTCGCCGACTGCACGCCGCCGCTTAAAGTTTCCGCTGGCTGCCGTGCACCTCGCCGCGCCAGCCGCCTTCCTCGTGGCCGCGGCTTTCGATGAAGTCCTTGAAGCCCTCCACCGAGCGCTGCACGTTGGAGTTCATGGCACCGAGCGCATCACCCACCTTTTCCATCGTGCCCTGCGGCTCATACTCCATCGCCAATCGGACTCGGGTTCGTTCATCGGGCAGCGGCTCGAAGCTCACCCGGCCGGCATTGGGCGCGTCACCTGAAATACTGCGCCATGCGATCATCCGATCCGGTACTTGCTCCGTGATTTCCGCATCCCATTCTTTTTCCTTGCCCCAAATCTCCGCGCGCCAATGCAAGTGTGTGTCGTCGACTTGGCGTACATCCTTGACGCCTGCCATGAACTTTGGAAACGACTCAAACTGGGTCCATTGGTTATACACCATGTTCAGCGGGCGATTCACTTCGACGCTTTTCTCGATCCTTTCCATGATCAGCTGTCCTCCTGGACCTGTGCAAAGGGTCCCCACGGAGTTGCAAGTTCCATTCCGAACGGCGCCGGTATGTGGCTGCCGGGTTTCATTCCAGGATCAATGTCCGTCGGTCAGCTCCTGCGCGATTCGTTGCAGCGACGAACGGTCCGCCCCGCCCTTCTCCGCCGCAAGCTCGACGGCGTAGCGCCCCAAGCTCGCGTATAGCTTCGCGAGCTCGGCATCGTGCTTCGCCAGCTCGCGATGCTGTGCACCGACTATAGCGTCGTCGCCGCGGGAGATCGGCCCCGTCAATGCATCGGCCGTACCCAGCTTGCTTATATTCTCGACGGTGCCGCGCAACAGAGGCAGAGCGATCGACAGCCCCTGCGCGCGCGGAACACCGGCTTGCTCGAAGCATCTGAGCGCAACCTCCGCGAGGGCGACGACGTAGTTGCTGGCGAACACGGTTGCCGCGTGGTAGAGAAGCTTCGCTTCCGCGCCGATCTCGAACGTTAGCCCCCCACATTGCTCGACGGCGTCTTTCAACACGGCGCATGCGCTGCGATGGCCTTCGAGCGCACAATGTGTACCGGCAAAGCTCACCGACGCCTGACTAGGATCGGCAAAGCTCTTGACCGGATGCATGGACGCGACGCGAGCACCGGCGATCTCGAGTGGTCCTAACACCGACGACGACTTGGAGCCGCTGCAATGTAAGACGATCGACCCCGTGCCCACGACGCCGGTCTGCGCGAGCTTATGCGCGCAAACTTCGATCGCGTCGTCCGGAACCGAAAGCATGTAGACGTCTGCCGGTGTAAGTCGCCCCCAGTCATTGGTTGGACGGCCGGCGCCGACAAATGCCACGGCCGCGCGGGCATTATCGAGCCGCCGATTCAGCACGTCGCCGATTTCGAACACCCTACGCTCGTGCCATAGCCGGCCAAGCGTCTGACCCACCTTACCGGCGCCGATGATCGCGAGTTTCGGCAGGTCGTTCATGGCAGCGCCTGGTCTGATAGCCTCCCTTGAATTCTACCTGCGCGATGCAGAAAAGCGCGGCTGCTCGCGATCAGGAGCGGCGTCGAGCAACGCTGCTGCGAGACGGCTGCCGTGGCGCGCCCTCGCCGTGACTACCGCGTGTGTCCTCGGTCGGGCGCAGCGCGATTTCCGCCAGCTCGTCGAGGGATCGAAGTTGCGTGCTGTGGGTCTCCTCGAGGACATAAGTTTTCGCCGCGTCGACTTGTCCGCCGTTCAGCGCACCGCCGCGGTCTCGCACACCGCTCCTCGAGGTCGGCGCTTGCCGGACAAGCTGCTTGGCCAACTGCAGCGCGAAATCGATCGGGTCATCGTGCGTAAGCCGGCTCCGGCTGCCGGCTTCTGAATTAGCGACGCTCACGAACCACATTCCCTGCAAAGCTCGAGCCTGCCAATGAAACTCCACACCGAGGGCGCTCAGTCGACCGCTCAGCCGGTCGTTGGGTGGAATCGCGCGGGACGAGCTCGAACCCGAATGCGGTGAATCGCGGTCCAGCACTACCGTTGAATCATGTGCCACTATTCTTCCCCATCTTGGAAAAGCCGAAGCGAATGCTGAGCCCCGCGTCGTCAGTGACGCGCACGACGAATGTAGTTAGCCGTTACAGCTACTTCCGTGACGGCCGTCACATCATATGCGGGCCGTCGAGCAGCCAGGCGGACACGCCTCACTACCGTCGTGCACAGCTTCGACGATGTAACCCCAGGAATGCATCGAAGCGACAAGTGCTTGCCGGCTCGAAGGGTCGCTCATCGCCAGCAGACCTCTACAGTGAATCCCACACACAACAGCTCCATGACTTATAATTTTGGCAGGCTAACAAACTTCAAGCAGGTAATGGTGAGCTTTACGTCTCGATGCAGCTATGCCCTTCCGCCCGCAACGGGCCGCCGTCGAGTTCTGCCGAGCGCGGCGAACCGAAGCGTTTCGTTCGCTTTGCAATCGATGCCTCCGCATGTAAGCAGACAAGCAAGGACGGACGATCGCTTCAGACAGCACGAGGAGCGAAGGTAGCGAATGGACGACTCCGGAGGGATTCGCACGCGCCTGCTTCGGGCCTGCGAGACGCTCGAGCCTCATCAGCAAGAGTTTCTTGTTCAGTTCATCTGGCTCGCTGCCCACGTGCCCGAGCACGCACGCAGGAAGGCTGAAAGCGAGCTGCGCGTAAAGCTGGAAAGCGGAACGCTTAACAGCGCCGATATCACGTATACGCTGCAATCCGCTATCGAGGAGCTACAAGCAATGTTCCAGGACAAATGAACGCTAACGGCACCGTGCGCGGCTCGCCAAGCCGGCAAACCCACACGGTGCGAGATCGGCGGCGCGCGCGTCCGTCGTCTAGGCTTACGCGCCGTCGCTACTGGCCGGCATTGATATCGACGGCCTCACTGACCGTCGGCGGCGCAAAGATCGAGCGGCCGCCGCCGCCCGCGCCTGGACGCTCGGGGATCGGCGCGCCGGCGGCGCGCGCCTCGCGAACGCGCTCCTGATACACCTTCTCGGCGCGCAACGCGTTTGCGACGAAAAAATTGCCTTCGTGGCACGAGTACTCGAGCACCTCGTAGCCCGGCTGCGTCGTCAGGGTGAGCCGGTATGTCCAGGCGCGCTCGAATGTGTGCGGATCATCAACGGTGACGACATAGTCGATCATGTCCGGATCGATGCGTGTGAAGCGCTCCGTCAGCCGCAGATTCTCGCTGTGCGCCATGCGTCCGACGGCGAGACGATCTGTGAAATTGGTCGTCTCGACCACGAGTGTGTCGCCCTCCCAGCGGCCGACTGACGAGCCCATATACTGGCGCACGCCGTGATCGACAGGCGGGCGGCCGTCGAGCGGAATGATGCGTGTGTCATGCAGCATCTCGTAGCGGATGGCAACCTCGGTCGGCGACTGCACGATGTGCATCGCATCCCCATATAGCGTCGGCCCGATCGAGCCGGTAATGCCGCGCGAAATACACCGGTCGTAATACGAGAAGTCTTCGGTGGTCGAGAACGGGCCATTCATCGAGCGGCGGTTGGCTTCCTGCCGTCGCTGCCCCTCCGGAGTCAACGCCGGCATTGAGCCATCCTCGGGATCGACGATATACGACGTATAGCCAAACGTGCGCGTGCCGGTCTCCGCCGAATCGAGCGCGCTGAGCTGGAGCCTGTTCTGATCGCTTTGGTCGCCGGCGAGGCCAGCCACTCGATCCGGAGCCGCGACCCGCTCTTGAAGCTCCTCGGCGGTCAGGTGCTCGCGCGTGCCGAAACGTGCATCGCGCACCATCGGAATCCCGCTCATGTCGCGGCTCGTGAACGTCCCTTCGAGATTCGGATCGCCCCAGGAGAATCGCGCCACTCGCCAATCGGGATCGACGCGTGCCGCCGCAGTTTGCTCGGCCGGCACGACCGCATCCTCGCCGCCAACGGCCTGCTGAGCGTGCGCGGAAGAGACGAGCGCCGCGCTCAGCCCGGCGGCGAGCGCGACGGACTGTCCCGTTGAGGTGATCCAGTTACGCATATGTCGTCCTTTCGAATCCGCGATGGTGCTGCGGCACCGCCATTATTTCGGCAGCATGTCGTCGGCGTCGCTGAGCCGACGCAGGTGCACGGCGGTGACCTGACGGGACGGCTCGCCGGCGATCAGCGCGCCAGTGTTCTGCAACGTCACGATCAGCTCGTCGCCGTCGATCGCCGCCGCGCGGCGCAGGATGGAGCCCGGCCCGGGCGAGAGTCCACCGAGCACGTTATGGGCGACTTCACCTGGATAGACGCTCAATGCGCCAAAGTAGCCGATGTAGCCGCGCACGGCCGCGGCGGCCTCGTCGACCGTTGGCTCATCGGACTCGAACGGCGCGCGACCGAGCCGAGGGAAGTGCACGCCGACGAAGCCGCCTGGCGTATAGACGATGACGCTCGGCGCTCGCCGCGTCGCGCTTAAAATCTCGCCAGTATTCGTATCGACGCGCCGCTCTTCGACATGTTCCCAGAAGCCGAGCACTTCCCGGTAAGCCGGCGTGAGATGCGCGACCGTCGGCACGCGTTGCCAGATCCAGCGCGTGTCGCGCTGGGCCTGCGGCTCGTCGTTCGACGTGATGATGAGCCGATCGCCATCGAGCTCGTATTGACGTGAGAACGACCGGCCGTCCACGCTCGGGCTGATGCCCGACCTCGCCTCGAACACGATGCGTCCAGTCGCCGCATCCGCTTCGTAACGCCCCCAGAAGCCGCCGTGCTCGGCCAACGCACGCTGCGCATCGGTCGTCTGCGCGGCCGAGGCCGGCTCGCCCGATATAGTGAAGTACTCGAACACATTGCCGGCGCCGTCGAGGATCAGCAGCCCACGCGGCGCCCGCACCCTCCGCGGCTCGCTGCCGGCAGCGGCGAGTTCCGCCGCCAGGAGCGTCCATGAGCTGACGAGCCCGTCTGCGTCATCGACCTCTTGCGCGGCGGAGACGCGCAGCGTGACGCAAAGGACGATCGAGATCAGAGCGGCGAGGACCGGCTTCATTCTTATGCTCCCCTGTGTGCCGACGCACGACCTGCCGTCGCCGAGCATATCAGCTGCGTGCCCGCGGCTCTATTCCCTCGACAGCCGGCGACATGCGAGCGCTCAGGGGTGTTGGATTGCGTCCCGCGCACGGCCGGGTATACGCTCGCGCTCGTGAGAATCAGACCGGCCCGCGCACCAAACGAAGGTCTCTCCGCGAAGGTCGCGGAAGCCGAGCAGCACGATGCCGCGGGCCGACACGTGCAGGCGATCGAGCAGCTCGCGGCCGCAGCGCGCGGCAAAGACGTGCAGGCGCTCACCCGCCTCGGCAAACGGCTGCTGGTCGGTGACCGCGCTCCGCTCCTGCCGAACGACGGCGCACGGTTGCTCGATGAGGCGGTCGCGCTCGGCGGCGGCGAGGCAGCGGCCGTGTTATCCGTGCTGTACGCCGTCGGCGCAAACAAAAGGTACGGGCTGCCGGAGGCCCTCGAGGCCCTGGTGGTCGCGGCCGAGCGCGGGTTCGAGCCGGCGCGGGCGCAACTGCGTGTGCTCGCGGAAGAGCCGCCCGACCACGGTGCCGCCGCGCACGGCATCGCCCGCAATGCGTGGCGTGCCGTGGCCGCGAAGATCGATCTTGCGGCGTGGCAGAGCGTGCCGGCTGGGCATGATCTATCCGCCGCACCTCAGGTCAGGTTGATCCCGGATTTTCTCAACGCAACGGTTTGCCAGTGGCTGATCGAAACGGCCCGCGGCCGCCTCACCCGTGCGCTCGTCTACGAAGCGCTCAGCAAACGCACAACCGTCAGCGATACGCGGACCAATACTGCCGCGACGCTCACACTGATCGATACCGACTTCGTCTGCGTGCTGGTGCAGAGACGAATGGCGGCGTGCGCCAACGTGCCCTTCCGGCAGCTCGAGCCGATCGCCGTGCTTCACTACGATGCCGGCGAGGAGATCACCGAGCACTTCGACTTCGTGGACCCAAACGTCTCGGGCTACGAGCAGGAGATCGCATCGCGTGGCCAGCGCATCGTGACGTTCCTCGTCTACTTGAACGACGACTACCGGGACGGTCAGACGGAGTTCCCTCGGCTTTCGCTCAGCCATAAAGGCCGGCGCGGCGAGGCGCTGTTTTTCGTCAATGCGCTGCCGGACGGTAGCGCCGACACTCGAACGCTGCACGCAGGCAGACCGCCGCGCGACGGCGAGAAGTGGATCGTCTCGCAGTTCATGCGCGACCGGCCAACGTTGTAGGTTTGCGCGCCGACGGGCGCGCTTGTTGCCCTCCCAGATTCACGACCAGCCTGCGGCCACGGTAGCGTGGGCGTCGCTATATCTTTGCGCCGCTCACCGTACTGCATCCGAGTCGGCAAACCCGCCGGATTAGCTTTACTCTCTACGCACGTCGCATGTGGGCGGCACTTGTGCATCGCCGACCGCGGCTAACCGCCCAACGAATAGGGCGGCGCAGTAACCGAACAACACACTTTGGGGGACACCCATGCCTACAGGCAGTCTTGCTTCGATCAGGCCGACCAAGCTCGCCGTCGCGATCACAACGGCTCTGATGCTCCCGGCGCTCGGGCCGCAGACGGCGCATTCCCAAGATGAGCAGCTCGAAGAGGTTCTTGTCACCGGCTCCCGCATCGTCCGGCGTGACGCCACCGCGAACAGCCCGATCCAGACGGTCGATCGCCAAGCGTTCGAAAGCACCGCCGCGATCGGCCTCGAATCCGTGCTGAACGACCTGCCGCAGTTCGTGCCGGCCGCGCAAGGCCTGGCTCAGCTCCAGGATCAAAGCCAGTTCACCGACAACTTCACGACGCTGACCGCAGGCGCATCGACGATCAGCCTCCGCGGCCTCGGCTCGAATCGGAATCTGGTTCTGATCGATGGGTACCGCGCCGTGCCGGTGAACGCCACGATGGCGGTGGACCTGAACTCGATACCCTCCGCGGCAGTCGACCGCGTGGAGGTGATCACCGGCGGCGCGTCGTCCGTGTACGGCGCGGATGCGGTCGCGGGTGTCGTCAACTTCATTCTGAAGCGCGACTTCGAAGGCGTCGATCTCGATCTGCAGTACGGCAGCATGCAGAACGGCAAAGGGCCGGAGACGCGTGTGTCGGCGCTCTTCGGGGTGAACAGCGCCGACGGCCGCGGCAACATCATGCTCGGTCTCGAGGCGGCGAAGCGCGAAGCCGTCCATGCGGACGATGTCGATTTTTACCGCCATGCGCTTCGCGATGGCACGGTCGCCGGCTCGCACTACATCATCTCGGCGCCGTACTACAACATTGACGCCGCCAACCGGCCCGACGGCGGCGCCATCGACAGCATCTTTCACGAGGTCGACCCCGGAATCATCCTGCGCGCGCCGAACGGCACGATCCAAGGCCGCGTATATTGGAATGCGGACGGCACGCTTTGGACCGGCGGCGAGTCGTTCAATGCGGTGTCGCCGCAAGGTCTGGGATCGACCCTCGGCACATACCGCTATAACGGCCCGTTCAATACCTCGCGCGACAGTGTGCTTTTGCCTGGCGACTTCCCTTACCGGAAGATCGACGCCGAGGGACAGATTTCCGAGCATCTGCTGACGTACGAGGCCAACATCCCGCTCGATCGCAACTCGGTTTTCGGGCGAGCGGAGTACGAGCTGACGCCGACTGTGTCGGCGTATGCGCAAGTGCTCGCGGTGCAGAGCGAGACGCGGCGGCTGTGGGCGAACTCGCCGGCCACCGGCGGCTGGAGCATGATCGCGCCGTACGGCAGTGACCTCTATGCGCCGTCACTCAACCCAGACGGAACGACCCACCTCGCGTATCTGCCCGGCGGCCAATTCGGCCTCGACTGCGAAGCGGACGGCGTGCCGGGCTGCACCCGTTCCGAGGCGTGGCCCGTTTCGCCCGAGCTCGCGTTGCTGCTCGCATCGCGGCCGAACCCGGACGCGGATTGGAGCTTCAACTTCAGTCTCGATTTCCCGAACCATAACGTGCCAGGCGCGAACTACCGCTCGATTTATAACGAGTCGCGTACGAACCAGATCTCGTTCGGGCTGCGCGGAAACGTCGACGCGATCGACGGCAGCTGGGACGTGATCGTGTCGCGCGGCACGGCGAAGCTCGATGTGCTGATGAAGGGCTACGCGTCGCTGGAGCGGCTGCGGCACGTGTTCACGCAGTCGCCGAACTGGGGTTACGGGTTCTTCCAGCAAGGCAACGCGGCGCCTCCAGGCAATGGTTTCTCGGGCGGCGTGGCGACCTGCGAGACCGGCATGCCGGTATGGCGCAGCCACGCAGAGGTCAGCGAGGACTGCATGAAGGCCATTTACGCCGACCTGAATCATCAGTCCGAGATGGAGCAGAAGTTCGTCGAAGCAAACATACAGGGCAAGATCGCTGACCTGCCGGCGGGCGAAGCGCGCTTCTCGGCCGGCTATCACAGCCGCACGAACTCATACTATTACGTGTTCGACCCGCTGCAGACACAGCAAAGCTTCCTCGACAACCCGCTCGGCTTCCCGGCGAACAACACCGAGGGCGAGACCTCGGTCGATGAGCTGTACGGAGAGATGCTGTTGCCTTTGCTGCGCAACAAGCCCGGCGTCCGCCATCTAGACATCGAGCTCGGCTATCGCTACTCGGACTACGAGCTGCAGGGCGGCATTGATACCTATAAGGCGCTGGTCGACTGGGGCATCAGCGATACCGTGCGTTTCCGCGGCGGCCGCCAGCTCGCGACCCGAGCGCCCAACATCGCCGAGATGTTCCAAGCCGATACGCAAAGCTGGTACGCGTCCGGAACCGGCGATCCCTGCGGCATGAACAGCAACGCCACCTATGGCGCGAATGCCGACGTGAACCCGGATTACCTGCACGCGCGCGCGCTGTGCTCGGCGCGCATGGGCGCGGTGTCCACGGAATGGTACGGCGGCGGGCTGCTGCAGCCGAATGGCGCATCGTGGACGCCCTTCGTGAACGCGACCGGTAACCCGACCGTGGCCCCGGAGGTGGCCGAGACGTATACGGCCGGCATCGTTTATACACCGAGCTCCGGCCGGGAGCTGTGGGACGGCATCACGGCGACGCTCGATTGGTACAGCATCGAGGTCACCGACATGATATCGGTCGAGCCGGCCGAGGTCGTGTACGAAGGGTGCTTGAGCGTCGCCTCGAACCCGACGGCCGACCCGCTGCACCCGTCGTGTCTACGCGTGAACCGCAACCCCGGCAGCGGCGGCGCCGCGCCGACGACCGTCTCCTATATCAATGGCGCCTTCGCGAAGGTCTCCGGCATCGATCTCACGGTCGATTGGCGTGCGAGCCTGTTCAGCGGCGACTTCGGCGTAAACCTGATGATCACATATTTGCAGACCCTGAAAACGCAAGCCACGGACGAGTCGCCGGTGATCGACTGGAAGGGCAGCCTCGGCCCCACTCCCGGCACGTCGCTGAACAACGGCGCGTACGACTATCGAACCTTCACGACGGTCAGCTATGGCCGCAGCGACTGGAACCTCGCGCTGCGGTGGCGTCACCTGCCGGATGCACTCGATGCGACGCAGGTCATCACACCGCTGTCGACGCAGACCGGCGCTCAGGAGTCGTACAACGTGTTCGACCTGACGGGCACGTGGACCGCCAACGACACGACGCTCGTCCGCTTCGGCATCGAGAACCTGCTTGACGAGCCGCCGGTCTGGACCGGCGGCCGCACCGCCGACGATCCTTCGCCGAGCTCCGGCTCGGGCGAGACCGAGGCCGGGTTCTACGACATCCTCGGACGGCGGTTCTTCGTCGGTCTGCGCAAGTCGTTCTAGCAAGCGTAGGCGGCCGCTCGCAATCGGCGGCGGGGCATCGATGGCGCTGCCCCGCCCGATTCGGCATATTGTTCCTCCATGACATATCACGCGCTGGTCGACTTCGTCGACCGCCACTCAAAGCTGTTCGTAATCACCGGCGCAGGCTGCAGCACCGGCTCCGGTATTCCCGACTATCGCGACGACCGGGGCGAGTGGAAACGCGCTCGGCCGGTGTTGTTTCAGGACTTCATGCGATCGGAACCCGTGCGCAAGCGCTACTGGGCACGCAGCCTTGTCGGCTGGCCACGATTTCGAGCCGCACGGCCGAACGCGGCCCACCGGGCGCTGGCGGCGCTCGAGCGCGAAGCTCGGGTCGGGCAGCTCGTCACGCAGAACGTGGACGGCCTGCACGACGCCGCCGGAAGCCGCAACGTGATCGATTTGCACGGCAGGATCGACGCGGTCCGCTGTGTCGACTGCGGTCTGCGTTCGCCGCGCGCACTGTTGCAGACGGAGCTCGCCCAGCGCAATCCGGCATTCGCGAAGCTCACCGCGCTCGAGGCGCCGGACGGCGATGCCGACCTCGACGGGGTCGACTTTGCATCATTCGACGTGCCCGCGTGCAGCGTTTGCGGCGGCATCTTGAAACCCGACGTCGTGTTTTTTGGCGAGTCGGTACCCGCGGAGCGCGTGCAGCGCGCGCTGGCCGCCGCCGAACAGGCCGATGCAATGCTGGTTGTCGGCTCGTCGCTGATGGTGATGTCCGGCTACCGCTTCGCGAGAGCCATGGCGCAACACGGCAAGCCGATTGCCGCTATCAATCTCGGCCGCACGCGCGCGGACGATCTCATCACGCTCAAAGTCGCGGCGCCGTGCGCCGAAGCGCTCGCGTTTCTGCTCGACCGCGAGCGGCCGTCAATCGCGGACGGCGCGTAGCATCCAGCGCTGCAGCATGCGGAACGCCGCAGCGCCGACGACCATCATCACGAGCCCGAGCACAACGCCCGGATCGACCGTTTGCGGCACATACGGCGATCCGGCCACGCGATGCACACGGCTGCCCGCCTCGATGTAGGCCCATTCCTGAAAGGGCCACATCGTCAACAGCGAGCCGCCGAGCAGGCCCACCATCGCGAGCATCGACGACTGACGGTGGTGCTCGAGCAGCCAGGTCGCGAGCCGCGAGAACAGCACGGCGCCGGCCAGCACACCGGCCGCGAGCGGCAGCAGATAGCCAAGGTCGAAGCGCTGAAATGCGTCCATCGTCTCGACGTACTTGCCCAGCACGATCAGGACGAACGCTCCGGACATGCCCGGCATGAGCGTCGCGATGACCGCGAAGCCGCCACACAGGAACAGCCACCACGCGCTGCTCGACGTCGTTGCCGGCGCAAACATCGCGACCGAAGCGCCGATGACGACTCCGGCGATCAACCAGCCGTAGAGCACGACGCGCCGCGCATTCATGCCCACCAGCATCGAAACGAGCGCGGCGGACACCAGCCCAAACAGGAACCCGTAGGTCATCTCCGGCAGCTCCGTGACGAGCAGCGGCAGAGGAATCGCACGCGAGAACAGAAACAGCGCGCAGATTGCGCCGATCGCGATCGGCGCAACGAACAGCAGATCGAGCCGCCGGGAGGCCTCGATGAAGCGGCGCTGCCATAACAGCCGGAGCAGCTCGATATCGAGCCGCGAGACGGCGCGCAGCAGACGCTGATGGACACCGAGCATGAAGGCCGTCGTCCCGCCGCTGAAACCGGGGACGAGCTCGGACGCGCCGATGCACAGGCCGCGGATGACGCGGTCGCGTAGCGAGCCGACGGACGTGCCGTCGCCGATCTGCGTGCGCAGCCGGCCCCAGGCCGCGGGGATGCCGGCCCACACACGGCTGCCCGGGCGTCGGCTGCGCGCGGCGTCTGGACGCAGCCGCGGCGGCTGCGCATAGAGATCCGGCAACGGTGGAGGCCGGCCGCGGTACCGCTTATGTCCCCACAAGTACTGCTCGGGGGCGAGCCGAATCGCGGCTTCGAGCCGCTCGACGAGACGGCGCGTATCGGCGGCCTCATCATGCGATGGGAAACCTGGAAGCGGCGCTTCGAAGCGAAGCACATAGCGCGAATCGTCGCCGCTGCGCCGATAGGAAAACGGCAGCACGACCGCACCGCTGACGCGCGCGAGGCGGCTGATCGCGGTATTCGTCATCGCGGCCTCGTGGAAAAAGCGTACCGGTTGCGCATTACGCCCGCGAAAATACTGATCCGCGGCGTACCAGATCACCGCATTGCGGCGCAGGTTGCGCAGCAGCGCACGGACATTGCTGCTCGCAAACCCGACCTTCGTGATCCGTGCCCGGCCGCGCGCCTGGATTTCGTCCAGCAGCGCGTTGTTGCGGGGGCTGAACATGAACGCAAGCTGCGGCGTCACGGCGGCCAGCAGCGGGCCAGAAAGCTCGAGCGGCGTAAAGTGCCCGGTATACAGCAGGACGCCCTTACCCTGCGCGAGCGCGCGTTGCAGATGCTCGATGCCTTCGACGTCGAGCATCGACCGAAGCTGCTCCGGCGATGCAAACCACGCGAGCGCCGTCTCGGCGAGACACGCGCCGAGCGCTTCGTAGTGCCGCCGTAGCAAGTCGTCGATGCCGTCCGCATCGAGCTCCGGGAAACACAGCTCCAGATTGCGCCGCGCCGTGCGCGCGCGCGGCGCGAGCAGAGCCCCCGCTGCGCGTCCGATCGCTTTGTGCAGCGCGATGGTCCAACGCATAGGCAACACGACCGCAAGGCGCAGCCATAGCAGCAGCAGCCAGGTCGGCCAGTACCGCGGCCCGATGAAGCGAAGCATGCTTCGGGAGGCGGACCGTTGATCTACATCCATTTGACGGTGAACGGTTCGACGCCCACCCGCTCCGTGCCCCGTCATTTCGCTGCAATCTGCTCTCGAACATCGAAACAGCGCCTACTTCAGCACGGCAGTCACCGAATCGGCAACATAACGACGCTCGAGCTGTGATCCGTAGCGCAGGCGAGCGCTGCTCGGATAAGCGAAAAGGGTTTAGCCCGCTCTCCGGAAGTCCGCTAACATCGC
Source organism: uncultured Gammaproteobacteria bacterium (assembly GCA_964518995.1). GTDB lineage: Bacteria > Pseudomonadota > Gammaproteobacteria > Steroidobacterales > Rariloculaceae > ZC4RG20. The sequence continues at coordinate 4,586 of CAZFJU010000022.1, read as the reverse complement.
GGCATGAAGGATCTCCGCGACACGCTGCCTGATGTCCGCGACGGTCTCACTCGAGAGGAACGCGTGGTCCTGTACGTGCTCCATCAGACTCAGGCGGAGCGCGGCGGCCGCAACGTGCCGACGGCGATGCTCTGGGGGCGCGTGTGCGAGCACTTCTACATCAGCCCCGAAGACCTGACCGAGCTGCTCGCGCGGCTCGGCGCCCGCAAGTAGCGGCAGCGAGCGGCCAACGTCCCTTCCGGCCACGTCCCACAGCGTGCGCTCGGGCCCTCGAGCTGGCGGTCGAGCCGCCGCCCCCGCGGCAGGCCGGCGCATCGCGGCGCCCTGTAGCTGAATCACTCCAACGCGCGGGGTACCGCCGTTTTAGGCGGATGGCTGGCCGGAACTGAGTCAAGCTGTGAATTCGGCGGTTGCAGCAAGATTCTCGCGCGTTCAGCATACGCACGGCGCGAAAGGAGCGCGTCACTCTTCCATGGGCAGTGCAAACGGCTGACGCAGAGACCTCTTCGAACCCGCACTCTCCGCCCGAGCCCCGCAGCGCTACGCGCCGCGGCGCCGCCCCGTGGCTTGCGGCCGCCCACCGCGTCGCTCTCGTGCTCTGCGTTGCCGTCGGGCTGCTCGCGCCGACCGCGTCCGAGCTCGCCACCCTCGCATCCTGGAACGTCCGCCACCTCGGTCATGGCCAGCACAAGGACTATTCCCTGCTTGCCGACGTCGTCCGGCGCGGAGGATTCGACTTCCTGGCCGTGCAGGAAGTGATGACCGACGACGGGATCGCGCAGCTGCGGGCCGCGCTGGAGAAGGCAACCGGTACAGCGTGGCAAGCGATTTCCTCGCACGGCATCGGCCGCGGGCCGTACAAGGAAATGTACGCGTTCGTATGGGATAGCGAGGCCATCGAGTACGTCGACGGAGCGGTCGTCTACCTTGACGTGACCGACCGTTTCGCTCGCGAGCCGTATTCGGCTCGGTTCCGCGTCCGCGACTCGGGGATCACGTTCGTGGCCGCGACCGTGCACATTCTGCATGGCCGACGCGTCGCCGACCGCACACCGGAGGCTCAGGCTTTAGCGGAGTATTGGCGCTGGCTGGAGGAAGTCTACGCGGCCGATGCCGCCCGCATCCTGCTCATGGGCGACTTTAATTTGCGTCCGAGCCACCCGGCCTGGGCCGCGCTGCGCGCCCACGCCGAGCCGCTCATCGTGCACGGTGCCACGACGCTCTCGAGCGTCGACGGCCGCTTTGCGAACCTGTACGACAACATCTTCGTCCCGCTCGAGCACGATCTCGCGATCGTGGACGCCGGCATCTTCGAGTTTCCCGCCGCGCTCGGCCTCACGCATGACGAGGCCCGCCGGCGCGTCTCGGATCACGCCCCGGTGCGCGTCACGCTCGACGGCGCTCAGCGAAAAGGGCCACGCCCCGCGCCGCACCCTGCGCCCGGTGCGGCTCCGTGACGGCTCCGGTGACGATCCGGGGTTAGGGTCGAGATGACCTGCCGATCGGCATTCCCCACCCGACGCCCACGGAGAACTCGTACAGGTTGTCATCGAAGCGCGCGGCGCGCACTGAGATGCTCAGCGGATCCCTGATCCGCCATCGGGCGCCGCCGCCTAGCACGATCCCATCGCGATCGAAGCGGTCGCCGCTCAAACCGAGATTGGTGTCAATCTTTGCGTAGTAATAGCCGATCTCACCGAACAACTGGACGGCACCGACGTCAGTGAACGGCACCACCGATAGCCGATACGACCTCATCTTGTTGTCATCGAGATCGGACACCACGGTCGGGCACTCCGTGCCGGGTACGCATGGGATGCCGCGGCCATCGAATTTTCCGTAGCCTCGGAAACCAAATTCCAGCGCAATGTGCTCCGCCACGCCGACCCCGGCGTTAAAGCCCCAAGCGACGCTGCGGTCGTCGACAACGCCGTTGTACGGCGCGCCGACGCTGAAATCGGCGCCCGAATAGCCGAGCTCCGCCGATACGTACGGCTGCGCCGCGCCGACGACCGGCCAGGACGCGGCGAGTAGCGTAGCCCCAATAATCCTGTGGTGGATGCCCATATCTGCCCTCCTGCGCTCGTCGCGCAAACCCAACTAGCGGGACTCCAGGCAAGAAGCACGCCAAGTGCGCAAGCTACAAAGTCATCTGCTGGCGGGTGCGCGTTCGCAACAGCTGCCGCTGAGCTGCCGCCGCGCGGGCCGGTAGCAATTACAGCCTCGATTGTTCGATGATAGCGCCCGCATGAACAGCAGCCCCTCCGCCGTCCCCCAACCCACATTCGTCGAACTGTTCACGCCGAAGCTCGTCACCGTGCTTCGCGAGGGCTATCGGCTCACGCATTTGCGTGCCGACATCGTGGCCGGCCTTACCGTTGCGATCGTCGCGCTGCCGCTCTCGATGGCCATTGCAATCGCGTCCGGAGCGTCTCCCGCGCAAGGGCTCTATACCGCGATCATCGGAGGCTTTCTCGTCTCCGCGCTCGGCGGCAGCCGCTTTCAGATCGGCGGCCCGGCCGGCGCGTTTATCGTGCTCGTCGCCGCGACCGTGCAGACCCACGGCATGGACGGCCTGCTGCTCGCGACGATCATGTCGGGACTGATACTCGCGGCGATCGGCGCGCTCCGCCTCGGCACCTACATCAAGTTTATTCCGTACCCGGTGACCGTCGGCTTCACCAGCGGCATCGCGGTCATCATCCTCGCGAGCCAGCTCAAGGATCTGCTCGGGCTGACTCTGAGCGTGCCGGAGCCCGGGCCGCTGCTCGAGAAGGCGCCGGTGCTCTTCGGACACCTTTCGACGATCACCCCGGCAGCAGTGGCGCTAGCGCTCGCGTCGATCGCCATCATCGTGGTCTTGAAACGGATCCGCCCCCACTGGCCCGGCATGCTGATCGCCGTCGCGGGCGCTTCCGTCCTCGCGGCGCTCGCGCAGTTGCCCGTCGCAACGATCGGCTCCGAGTACGGAGGCATCCCAAGCGGTCTGCCGACGCCGGCTCTCCCCGAAATCTCCTGGGCCAAGGTGGTCGCCGTGCTGCCGAACGCCGTCTCGCTTGCGCTGCTCGGCGCGATCGAGTCGCTCCTTTCCGCCGTCGTCGCGGACGGCATGACCGGCCGGCGGCATCGGGCGAACTGCGAGCTCGTCGCGCAGGGCGCGGCCAACGTCGCGTCCGGCTTGTTCGGCGGCATCTGCGTGACCGGCACGATTGCGCGCACGGCCACCAACGTCCGCGCCGGCGCACACGGGCCGGTAGCCGGGCTCATGCATGCGGCGTTTTTGCTGCTGTTCGTGCTGGTCGCCGCGCCGGTCGCGCGCTTCATTCCGCTCGCGAGTCTCGCCGGCGTGCTGGTGGTCGTCGCGTGGAACATGGTCGAGACCGCCTCCATCTCGACGCTGCTGCGCGGCTCCGGCGGCGAAGCGGTGGTGCTACTCGTCACCTTCTTTCTGACGATATTCGCGGGCCTCACCGAGGCGATCGTCGTCGGGTTCGCGCTCGGATCGCTGATCTTCATTCACCGGATGTCGAATGCGGCAGAAATTGCCCACGTCCCGACGATCGACGAGGACCGCGCCGACAAGCCGCCTGCCGAGCGCGATCCGTATGATCAGGCCGCCGCGTCGAATCCGCGCGTTGTCGTCTATCGCATCACCGGTGCTTTCTTTTTTGGCGCCGCGGCCGCCATCGGCAGCGTCCTCGACCGTATCGCCTGGACGCATCAAACCTTGATCGTCGACTTCGCCGCCGTGCCGTTCATCGACGCGACGGCGGCGAACACGCTCGAAAGCCTGCTTCGCAACGCATCGCGGCGCAAGGTTCAGGTCATCTTCACCGGAACGACGCGCGATGTGCGCCGAATACTGTTCGCGCACGGGTTGAAGCCGCCGCACGTCCGCTACGATCGGACGCTCGAGAGCGCGCTCGCGAAGCTGCAGCGCGCGGAAGAGTCTGCGAAGCTCGATCCCGCCGCGGAATCGGCCGCCCCACATTGACCGCTTCGCCGATGCACGATACCTTCATGCCCTAACTAGGGGAGTCCCGGCAAGGGGCTGAGAGGTCATTGGCGCGGCAACGCGCGGCATGACGACCCTCCGAACCTGATCCAGTTCATGCTGGCGTAGGAAAAGTTGGCGGCCGCCGCGCGATGTGCTTCAGGGCTATCCGCGCTCTTTCGCCGCAGGCCGATTCCTCCTCCCGTGTTGCTGGGTCTCCTCGCTGAACCGGCTTACCGGAGGAGGCTGCAATGAGCAACGATTCCCCGCGCGTCACGACGGGCCCGCTCCCGGCATCGACGAAAATCCACGTTTCCGGCGCGCTCTATCCCGAGCTCAGAGTGCCCATGCGCCGCATCGCGATGCATGCCGCGGCGGCGGAACAGCCGCTGATCGTGTACGACGCTTCCGGGCCCTATACCGATCCGCACGCGCGCATCGATATCACCGCCGGACTGCCGCGGCTTCGTGCTGCGTGGAGCGCTGCGCGCCGCGCCGCGGAAACCGGCGAATCGCCGCGCTCAGCTACTCAGCTCGGCTATGCGCGCGCCGGCATCATCACACCGGAGATGGAGTTCGTCGCTATCCGCGA
>CAZFJU010000021.1:0-30659 GCA_964518995.1 uncultured Gammaproteobacteria bacterium | reverse complement strand
CGCGCAGGTGCGCTGGGCGGGCGGGCCGTCGCCCATGTTCTGCATCATGCCGCCAAAGGCGCGCTGGTAGATCCGCCCCTCGCTGGTGCGGCTGAAGGGCACGCCGAAATGCTCGAGCTCGTAGACCGCGGCCGGCGCCTCGCGGACCATATATTCGATCGCGTCCTGGTCGCCGAGCCAGTCGGAGCCCTTGACCGTGTCGTACATGTGCCAGCGCCAGTCGTCCTCGCCCATGTTGCCGAGCGCGGCGCTGATTCCGCCTTGCGCGGCCACAGTATGGCTGCGCGTCGGAAACACCTTGCTGATCGACGCGGTCTTCAGCCCTTGCTCGGCCAGCCCGAGCGTGGCGCGCAGGCCGGCGCCGCCCGCCCCGACGACGACCACATCGTAGGTGTGGTCGACAAATACGTACTCGCCGCTCATGGCGCTGGCGCAAACGCGATCTTGAGGATCGCAAACAGGCTGGTAATCGCGATCGCGACGTGTGCGAACGTAGACACCGTCAGCGCGACCACCTTGGCGCCGCCGTGGACGTAGTCTTCGATCACGACCTGAACGCCGAGATACGAGTGGTAGCTTGCGGTAAGCGCCGTGAGAATCAGCAGCACGCTCGTCATCGGCTGCCCGATCCACGCCACGACGGTCGCGTAGCTGTAATCGTCGAGCCCCGCGATCGCGAATGCGAACCATAGCCCCAACAGCGCGAGCGCGGCTGCGCTGATGCGCTGCGCCCACCAATGCTCGACGCCGCCTTTCGCGGAGCCAAGGCCCAATGCCCGATTCAACGGCGTGACGAGATTCAAGACGGGTCCCTCAAGCTTAAATGATCGCGATCGCTCCATAGATCAGCGTCGCGGCCGCGGCCACCGCAACGACCGTCCATCCGCTGATGCGGATTTGCCGCCGGTCGAAGCCGTAGCCCATGTCCCAGGACAGGTGGCGAATGCCATTCGCGAGGTGGTAGAAGAAGCAGAAGGCGATACCGAGCAGCGGCAGCTTGAGCCAGCCGCTCGCCAGCAGCGCGGTCGCGTCGGCATGGCTTTGCGCGCCGCTCGCAACCTGCGACAGCCACCACGCCAGCCCGAACGCCGCGAGCGTCAGCACGCACCCGGTTGCGCGGTGAAGGACCGACAGCGTGTTGGTGATGCGCCAGCCGTAAACCGACATGTGCGGCGACAGAGGCCGATCATCCATTCGTCGCTTCTCCCGTCAACGGACGCGCGCAAGCCGCTTCCGGCCCGCAGGCAACGCGAGTCACGTGACGCTTCATCAGCCAATCAAAAATCGATGCAGCGGCCCGCGCGCTCCCAATCGCCGAAGCGCGTAGGCTCCGGCCCTTTCGGTCCGCCGATCTCACGCGGAACGGCCGTTTCATCCGCCGAGGGCGGATCGGGCCGAGCGTCGGGTGGTGGCTCGACCGGCTCTTGTTCGGGTCCGCGGAGCATGGCTAGAGTGTGCCAGAAACATCGACCGTTCGCACCCCGTTGAAGCAAGACGCCAGATGCGGGCGCGAAGGACCGGGCTCGAACCGCGCCGCAAGACGGCGCAGGCAAGCCATGCAATGCTCGACAACAAGGAGCGGCGATTCGTGCGCAAGACCCTCAAATATAGCTCGGTGCCGTGGCTGTGCTGCATCGACGCGCGCGGCGCGAATGCTTACGACTTCCTGCGCCGCCAGCTCACTACCGACCCGCCCGCGGACGAGAGCCGTTTCGCGCTCGGCGCCTGGAACGATGCCAAGGGGCGCGTCCGGGCATTGTTTCGAGTCGTGCGCAGCCCGGCGGGACTGCTGCTGATCGCCGAGCGCGACGGCATCGAAGCCGTGCTGCGCAAGCTTGCGATGTTCGTGCTGCGCAGCGACGTGCAGCTGCAGCCGAGCGCCGAGCTCGAGGTCGGCGCCGTGCTGGGCGACGCTCAGCCGCTGCTCGATGAGCGCGGCATCGCGCTCGGGCCAGACCCGGGCGCGACGAGCCGCGCCGGCGGGCTGCTCTGGCTCCGGCAGAGTCCGGAGCTCGTCCACGTGGCGGGCGCACCCGCAGCGCTCGAGCGGCTCGGCGCCGAGCTCGACCCGGCGCCGAGCGAGCTTGCGGCGCGCGCCGAGATCCGCGCCGGCTTGCCGTACATCGGGTCGGCGCTCACGGAACGCTATGTACCGCAGATGCTGAACCTCGATCGGCTCGCCGGCATCGCCTTCGATAAAGGTTGCTACCCGGGCCAGGAAGTGGTCGCCCGCCTGCATCACCTCGGCTCGGTGAAGCGGCGGCTGTATCGCTTCGTAGCGGCCGCGCCGGCCGACGCGCAGCCGGCGCCTGGCGCGTCGATCGTCGACGCGGCCGGCCGCGCGGTCGGCGACGTCGTCCGCTCGGTGCTCGTCGAGGGACAGCTCGAGCTGCTGGCCGTGGTGCAAGTCGATGCCGTCGGGGAGCCGCTGCGTCTCGACGACACCGACACCGAAACCGGCGCGCTCGAGCACGCCCCGCTGCCGCAGGACCGCGCGGACGACGGCGCGCGCTGAAGGAGGGCGCCGACCCCGATGTCTCTGTGCAGAACCGCTTCTGGTCCGCATGATCACGGCTCCCGACCTCCGGATGCCCGCATCTTCATCGCGTACAGCGGCTCGAGCACCCACTCGTACAGGCGCCGCGTCTCGAGCTTGACGTCTGCCTCGACTTGCATACCGGCGCGCAAGGGGCGCGCCTCGCCGTAGACGTCGACCGTCTGCGACGCCATCTCGACGACGACCTTGTAGACCGGCTCGCGGCCGGGCTCGGTGGAGCTCATCCCGGCGCCGGCCGGTAATGCGGCCCGAGACACGGAGATCACGCGGCCGGGATGATGACCGAATTGCTGATACGGATACGCTGAGTAGCGCAGCAGCACCTCGGCGCCCTCAGCGATAAAACCCATCGCGTGGCTCGGCGAGCTGAGCTCGGCAAGCCACCGCGCATCGTGCGGCACGATCGAAGCGAGCGGCGTGCCGGCGTCGACGATCTGCCCTTCGCTGCCGGAGATGGCCGTCGCGATGCCCGCGATCGGCGCGATCACGGTGAGCTCGCGCCGTGCTTCGTTCTCGGCAGCCTCGAGCTCGTTGCTCGTCACCGCGCGCTCGAGCTCCGCCACCTCGCGCCGATACCGCAACGTCAAGCTCTCGCGCTCGCTGCCGAGCTCGGCGAGCTGCCGGGAGAGTTGCGCGATCTCACCCTCGAGCGCGCTCGAGCGGGCGCGCTGATCGAGCAGCGCTTCGTGCCGCGCCGCAAGCTGCTCCTGAGAAACGAAGCCGGCGGCGCGCATCTCCGTGTAGCGACGCATGGTGTCCTCGGCGAGCGCCACTCTGGCCGCCTGCGTCTCGATCGTCCGCTCGAGGCGCGCGCGCTCCGCTTCGAGCGCCTGCGCATGCTGCGCGAGCGCGCGGCGATCGGCGGCCTCGAGCAAGTGCGTCTCTTCGATCTGCGCGAGCAGGTTGCGGCGACGAACCGCCAGCTTGCCGGCGATGTGCGCATGCGTCTCGCCAAACGCCGCGCTCCGCCGCTCGCCGGAAACGGCGAACAGCTCGTCGCCGTGCTCGACACGGCTGCCTTCTTCGACGCGCCTGCGCACGAGCGTGCCGGCTTGCGGCGCGAGCACGGCGACCACGCCGCGATCGGCAACCACTTGACCCGCCACCGTTACATGACGCGTATACGTGCCGAGCGCGAGAAACGCGCCGATCGATACGGCCACGACGAGGGCCAATGCGCCAAGCACACGGGTTGCAATGGGCGTCGCCAGCACGATGTCGCCCGCGGCTCTGGTGCTGCCGGCCTTGAGCGCTTCCGCTCGAAACAGGCTGCTCACGCCGGTCATCTTCTCCTCGCCCATCGACCGCATCGTAGCGGCGCTGCCGGTGCAGCGAACGCTGCGAAACCGTGCGAACTCGCTGGAAATTCCGGCTGCATCCCCGTCGGCCCATGCCGCTCAATGAGCGACGCGCCGCGATGGAGTGCGGCACAGGAGAAGCTCACCATGCTCAACATGCCACGGACCGGCAGCCCCGCCCGCAGCGCTCGCGAAACGCTGGCGAGCGAGCTCACGGAGGCCTTTCTCGCACGCGTCGTACGCGATACCGGCGTGCCCGGCATCGCAGTCGCGATGCACGCCCAAGGGCGCAAAGCGTTCGTAGCGGCCGGGCACACCGGCCGCGGCGGGCCGCCGCTGAGCTCGCTGCACCGTTTCCACGCCGGCTGCACGATCAAGCTGCTGCTCGCGGTCGCCGCTGTCGAGCTTGCGGCGCGCCGGCGCCTCACGCTCGACGCGGCCATCGCAGAGGCGCTGCCCGAGCTACGCGGCACGCTGCACGGCGAAACGGTGCAGGTGGCGCATCTGCTCTCCCATACGAGCGGCTATCGCGGCACCCAGCTGCTCGAGCCGACCACGCGCCACCTCGATTGGAGCCGGCTGATGGCGTGGCTGCGCACCGCGCCGCAGCTGTTCACGCCCGGCACCGTGTTCAGCTACGAGCACACGGAGTCCGTGCTGCTCGGCCGCATCCTCGAGCGCGCGACCGGGCGCGACCCGCTCCGGCTCGTGCGCGAAATGGTGCTCGAGCCGCTCGGTCTCGTGCCGGGCCGGCTCGAGGCCGCCGGCGCGGACCCGCTCTGGGCCGGACGCCATGATCTCGACCGCGGCACCGGCCGCTTCATGCCGGTCACGACCGTGCCGACACTGGCGCCGTTCTGGAACCCCGCGTTCTCAGACTTCACGCTGTCGGCCGCCGATCTCGTCGAAATTGCCGCGGCGCTGCTGCCGGACTCGGCTCTGCCGGAAGCGTCGCCCGTTTCCGCCGCGTCTCGCGTATCACTGCGGCAGCCCGTGGTGCGGCTTCCGCCGGTGTTCGGCGGCATCCTCCGTGAGCTCCTGCCCACGGCTTTCGGGCTCGGTGCGGCCACATTCACGGCCGGCCTCCACGGCCACAACGGCTTGGCGTACGGACAATGCGTGGCGTTGCGCTACGCGCCGGAAGCCGGCGTCGCGATCGCAATCGGTATGAATGCGATGTTGCCGCACCTGCGCGATCATATCGTCGATGCACTCTGCGCCGAGCTGATCGGCAAGCCGGCCCCACAGGCGCCGGCGCCGTTCGAGATGGAGCTCGCGGAGCTCGCCGGCCGGTACGTCGGCCCGGGACGCAGTCGAGCCACCGCCACCTATGCCGCGGGTCGGCTCGAGGTCGTGATCGAGCACGGCGAGCACCGGCTGCCGGTCGAGCTCGTCGTCGATGACGACGGCCAACCGATCGCCCGTTCGCCGCTGCCGCAGCTGGCCATCGGCTTCTTTCGCACGCCGACCGGCGAGGCGGGTCTGCTGGTCGGCGTCAGCGCGTTCAAACGCTTGGCCGGCGCGCCGCAGCGCACCGCGGCGCCCGTGCCCGCCGCGGACCACGCGGCCGCCGAGGTCGCCTCGTGAGCCCGCTGCCGTTTCAGTCGTTCGCCGCGCGCAAGCCCGAGGCGCTCGCCGTCGTCGGGCCGGACGGCGCGCGCTGGTCGCGCGGCCAGCTCGCATCGCTTGCCAACGGCGCTGCAAACGCGTTGCGCGCGCTCGGCTTGATGCTTGGCGACGTGATCGCCATCGTCGCACCGAACTGCGCCGAGTATCTGGCTATCTACCTGGCCGGAGTGTCGGCCGGCCTTCGCGTCGTGCCGATCAATTGGCACCTCGCCCGGGACGAGATCGCGTTCGTGCTTGCGAGCTCGCGCGCGCGGGCGATCGTCGTGCACGAGCGCCTCGGTCCGCAGCGCCTCGCGGAAATTCGCGAAGCCGCGTGCCACGCGCGCCTGTTGGTCGCGATCGGCAGCGCGCCGGGCTATACCAGCCTTGCGCGCTTGGTGAGCCTGTCCGCGCACGCGCCCAACGCGATGGCGGACCATGCCGAGCTCGGCCGCGTGATGCCGTATACGTCGGCCACCACCGGCAGGCCGAAAGCCGTGTCGCTGCCGCTCGGCAATGCGCGTGCAGCGCTCGCCAAGACGATCGCGTGGCACGCGTCGCTCGGCATCGAGCCGGAAGCGGACAACGTGCATCTGTGCGCGTCGATGCTCTATCACTCGGCGCCGCTCGACGGCGCGTTCATCGCGCTGCAGATGGGGCACACCGTCGTGCTCGCGGGGCGCCCCGAGCCGCGCACACTGCTCGAGCTGATCGCCCATCATCGCGTCACGACGACGTTCATGGTTCCGGCAATGCTGGTGCGGCTCGCGAAGCTTCCCGCCGATGTCCGCCGCGCCTGTTCGACGAAATCGTTGCGCTTCGTCGTGCACGGCGGCGCGCCGTGCCCGGTCGAGACCAAGCGCGCGATGATCGACTGGTGGGGCCCGATCGTCTGGGAGGCTTACGGCGCCGCCGAGGCACAGGGGACGATCGTGTCGGCAGAAGATTGGCTGCAGCGTCCCGGCACGGTCGGACGGCCGATCCCCGGATCCGCAATCAAGATCTTCGGCGACGACGGCAGGGAGCTGCCGGCTGGCGAAAACGGCGCCGTCCATATCAAGCCGCACACCGGCGATCGATTTCGCTACCTCGGCGCCCGCGCCGAGACGGCCGCCTGCTGGCGCGGCGAGTTCGCGGCGGTCGGCGACATCGGCCGCCTCGATGACGACGGCTTCCTGTTTCTTTGCGACCGGCGTGCGGATTTGATCCTGTCATCGGGGATGAACGTTTACCCGGCCGAGATCGAGCAGGCGCTCGTGCAGCATCCGGCCGTCACGGATTGCGGCGTCGTCGCGATGCCTCACGAGCTTTTCGGCCAGGTCCCGAAGGCGTTCGTGCAGCTGCGGCACGGCGAGTCGCCGAGCCCCGGGCTCGCCGCTGCATTGCTGGCGTATCTATCGGAGCGATTGGCGCCGATGAAGCTGCCGCGGCGTATCGAGTTCGTCGCCGCGCTGCCGCGCGACCCGAACGGGAAACTGCAACGTCGTCGGCTGCGCGCTGTGGAGCCGGCCGCGGATCCGCACGCCGGGCGTGGATGCGCTGCCGCGGAGCATGCGTCATGAGCGCCGCCGCCGAGAAAATGCTGCGGGTGCTCCGTGTCGCGGGAACCGCCAGGCGTCCGACTGCCTTTACTGCGACCGCCGCCTATCGGCGCTATGTGCTCGGTTTGCTCGTCGTCGTCGGCATCGTCGGTTGGGTCGATCGCAACGTGTTCGCGGTTCTGCTCGAGTCGATCAAGCTCGATCTGGCGCTGTCCGACACTGAGCTCGGTCTTCTCGGCGGCCTCGCGTTCGGCGTGTTCTATGCGTCGGTCGGCCTACCGGTCGCGTGGCTCGCGGATCGCGGGCAACGAAGCGTATTGCTTGCGGCGGCCCTCGGCCTGTGGAGCTTGATGACGGCGGCATGCGGGCTCGCCGGCGGATTCGCGTCGCTGTTTCTCGCGCGGGTGGGAGTCGGAATCGGCGAAGCCGGCGGCGCGCCGCCGTCGCAATCGCTGGTGTCGGACTACTTCCCGCCGGAGCGGAGGGCGTTCGCGCTCGGCGTGCTGTATCTGTATATCCCGCTCGGCTTTCTGGTCGGGTTCGCGCTGGGCGGCTGGCTCGGGGAGGCACTTGGCTGGCGCCTCGCGTTCATCGCCGTCGGCCTACCCGGCGTGCTGCTTGCTGTCGTGGTTCGGCTCACGTTGAAGGAGCCGCCGCGCGGCTTCTCCGAAGGCGCCGCGCAGCCGGCCAGCAGAGCGGCCTTCGGCGCGACGCTGCGCTGGTTCATCACACTGCCTTCGCTGCGCCACCTGCCGCTCGCCGGCGCCGCGCATGGGCTCGGTGCCTTCGCGGCCGCCGTTTGGCTGCCCGCCTACTTCATGCGCACCTTCGACGTGGGGCCTGCGGAGGCTGGCATCTGGATGGCGGTCGCGTACGGCTGCGGCGGCGGCATCGGCGTGCTGAGCGGCGGCTACCTTGCGGATCGGCTCGTGCGGCGCCGCGGCGACGAGCGATGGTACGCCTGGGGCTCGGCCACAGCCGTGGCCGCGAGCGTGCCGTGCGCGGCGCTGCTTTACTTGGCGGACCAGCCCCGTCTTGCGATCGCCGCGCTGTTCGTCTCGACGGCGTTCGGACACATGTTCCTCGGGCCCGTCACGGCCATGATGCAAAACCTGGCCGGTATCGAACGCCGCGCCACTGCAGCGGCCGTCTATCTGCTGCTCGTCAACCTCGTCTCGATGGGGCTCGGCCCCGTTGCCGTAGGGCTGGTCAGCGACTTGCTGGGGCCTCGTCTCGGGGCCGATGCGCTGCGTTACGCACTGCTCGTCATCGTGACGACGACCGGGCTGTGGTCGGCCGTGCATCTGTTGCGCGTTGCACAGACGCTTCGCGCCGATCTGGCCTACGCTCGCGCGAACGACGCACGCCGGCCGTCTCGATGAGCGCGCTCGAAGCGCTCGCGGTCGGCCTGCGCCGGCGCTTGCCGCTCGTGCTGCAGACCGAGGCGGCCGAATGCGGGCTCGCCTGCCTCGCGATGATTGCTGGCTATCATGGCCATCGCGTCGATCTTGCCGTGCTGCGCCGACGCCATGGCTTGTCGCTGAAGGGTACGACGCTCGCCGCGCTGATCGACATCGCTCACCGCATGCAACTCGCGACGCGCGCCGTGCGCCTCGAGCTCGACGAGATCGCCCGGCTGCAAACGCCGTGCATCCTGCACTTCGATCTCGACCACTTCGTGGTGTTGAAACAGGCGCGCCGCCGGTCGTGGCTGATCTTCGATCCGGCGAGCGGCGAACGCACGCTGTCGCCCAAGGAAGCATCGAAGTCGTTCTCCGGTGTCGCGCTCGAGCTGTGGCCGCAAGCCGATTTTGCTCGGCGCGAGGAACGCGAGTCGGTGCGGCTGCGCGCGCTGCTCGGGCGCGTGTCCGGCTTCTATCGCTCGTTCGGCCAAATTCTGCTGCTTGCTGCGGCGATCGAGGTGTTCGTCGCGACGAGCCCGCTGTATCTGCAATGGGTCATCGACCACGCGCTGCCGTCAGCCAACCGCGATCTGCTGACGACCCTCGCGCTCGGTTTTGCGCTGCTGACTGCTTTCCGTCATGGCGTCGCTTCGTTGCGCGCCTGGGTGATCATGCACATCGGCGCGGTGCTGAGCGTGCACTGGCAAGCGAACGTCCTCGATCATCTGCTGCGCCTGCCGATGCCGTATTTCGAGAAGCGGCATCTCGGCGACATCGTGTCGCGCTTTCGGTCGATCGACGTGATCCAGCGGACGCTGACGACGGCATTCATCGAGGCGATCGTCGACGGCGTCATGACGATCGTGGTGCTGACCGTCGTCTATCTCTACAGCCCCTTGCTCGCCACCGCCGCCGTCGGTGCGATCGCGCTCTACGCGTTCGTCCGATGGGCATGGTACCGGCCGCTTCGCCGCGCCACGGAGCAGCAGATCGTGCACGCGGCCAGGCAGGAGAGCCACTTCTTCGAGACCGCGCGCGGCATCCGTGCGATCAAGCTGTTCGGCCGCCGGCACGAGCGGCGCGAAGCGTGGCTCGAGCTGCTCGTGAACCAAGTCAATGCGGGCCTCCGCGCGCAGAAGCTGCAAATCCTATACCGGCTCGCAAACGGGCTCATCTTCGGCCTCGAGAACGTGCTCGTGGTCTGGCTAGGCGCGCGGCTGGTACTGGATAACGCGCTTTCGGTCGGCATGCTGATGGCGTTCATGGCGTACAAAGAGCAGCTGTCGACGCGCGTCGGCACACTGATCGACAAGCTCGTCGAGCTCAGAATGCTGCGGATCCAAGGCGAACGCCTGGCGGACATCGTGCTGACTCCGCCGGAGCCGCGCGTAGGCATGGGGCGCTTCGCTGCAGAGGAGCTTGCGGCGCCGCAAACCGGCATCGAGATCCGCGGCCTGCGCTTTCGCTATGCCGAGCAGGAGCCGTACGTCCTCGACGGTGTCGATCTCACGATCGCGCCCGGCGAGTCCGTCGTGATCGTCGGCCCGTCCGGAGGCGGCAAGACCACCCTGCTGCATGTGCTGCTCGGCATCCTGCCCGCCACGGAAGGCGAGGTGCTGATCGGCGGCCGAGAGCTCCGCGCCATTGGCACCGACGCACTGTATCGCTTCATCGGCTGCGTGATGCAGGCCGACACGCTGTTCGCCGGCTCGATCGCCGACAACATCAGCTTCTTCGATCCGCGCGCCGATCAACAGCGTATCGAAACGTGCGCGAAGCTCGCGTCGGTGCACGCCGATATCGTTGCAATGCCGATGGCGTACAACACCTTCGTCGGTTACATGGGCTCCGTGCTCTCCGGCGGGCAGCAACAACGGATTCTGCTCGCGCGTGCACTCTACAAGCAGCCGTCGATCCTGATCCTCGACGAGGCGACCAGCCATCTCGACGTGAAGCGCGAGGTGCTGGTCAGCGCCGCGATCCGCGAGCTCGAGATGACCCGGATCATCGTGGCGCACCGCCCGCAAACCGCAGCGACCGCCGATCGGGTGGTGACGCTTGCCGGCGGCAGAATCGTCGATGAAACCTGCCTCACCCCGCGTCATGTTCCGCTGCCGGCGGCGCCGATCGATCGACGCAATATCACCGCAAACTCGCGAGATATCGACGCTGTAGTCGCCGCGCGGAGCGCCTCTAATGGGCATGAGACGCGCCCTTGACGACGCTGCCGGCAGGGCGCTGGCCACACAAGTGGCGCGGGGGGCGACGGCGCCCGGGCCACCTCAATCGTTCCGTCGAACCAAGGAGGGTATTTGCTATGCGAGAGCTCACGTTCAACGAGCTGGAATCCGTGTCCGGGGGCGGGCTGAGCCACTACGAGGCCGCCATGCTCACGCTCGGGTTGATGGCTCTGGGCGCATCATCGCCGATCGTCATCGGCGTCGGTGTCGGCGCCCTGATCTACTACGCGTGGTGTTGAGTGCCACGGGCCCGTTGAGAGCGAGGTGACTTCGCGGGCGTCCGGTCATGCGCCGGGCGCTCGCCAGCGACACTGCAGGTACACGCAGATGGAATGGAAAGATCTCGAGCGCTTGCCGCCAGCGGCAGGCGATGACTGGCAAGCACGCCGTGTCGGGGGCCGGTTGATTCGCGGCCTGGCCGCCGTCGAGGCGGCGGTCGCCAAGTGGCATCCGCTCGATCCTCTGATGGTGAGCCCGCCCGGCAGCGAGCGCTTCTTGCCGGTGCTGCAGATTGCGGCGCTGCGTCTGCAAGCGCACGCCGCGCTGCGGCGCAAGCACATCATGTCGATCATCGTGCTGCTCGCGGTAGCCGTGCTGCTGGTCGTCTCCGGATACCTTGCCGGACGCGAATCGGCGCTTCGCGCCGGCGCCATGGCGTTCGCTGTGGCGGCCTTCGTCACGGTCGACTACCACGTCGTCGTGCGCCGTATCGATGCGCTGGCAGAACGCGCGCAATTCGCGCTCTGGGTATGTCGCGCCGGCGTGCGCCATGCCCTCGTGTGGGCGGCGGTGATGCTGGTCGTCGGGGGTCTGCAGCTCTATGCGGAAGCGCGCTTCGGCGGCACGGAAGCGCTGCTCCTCGAGCTCGGCGCGGTACGCGAGCGGGTCGGCGACGAGCCGTGGCGCGTCATGGTGGGTCCGTGGCTGCACGGCAGCGGCACGCATTGGTTTGCCAACTTCGCGATGTTGTCGTTCGCCGCCCTGCTCGCTGGGCCGCTGCTGCGTGCACCGGCAACCGCTGCGCTGCTGATCGGCAGCTCGTGCTTGAGCGCGCTCGTCAGCCTCGCGCTCGAGGCGACGTCACCGTCGGCGGTTTACCTCGGTATCTCGGCAGGCATCCTCGCGCTGCTCGGCTGGTGCGCGGGCGCGGCGCTGCGTCGGCCCGCAAGCTTTCCGCGCGGCTTCGCAGTCACCGTCGCGGGCTTTGCGCTGCTCAACGTCTTGATCGCGGCGCTCGCGGTGCCTTCCGCGAGCAACTTCGGCCACGCGGCAGGTCTTGGCCTCGGCGTTCTGGTCGGAGTCGTGTTGCCGCCGGCGGACCGGCGCACGGCATGAGGGGTCGAGGAGTCGGCCGCGCGGCGGGCCGTCAGATGCGGACGCGTCGCGATGCGCGCCAGGCGTCCGCGCTGAACACCGCTACGGCGATCCAGATCAGCGTAAAGCACACGATATGGGCCCACGTCAAGGGCTCCCCGTACGCGAGCCCGACGAAGAACTGTATCGTCGGCCCAATGAACTGCATGATGCCAATCGTCGACAAGGGCAAGCGGCGGGCCGCAAGCGCAAAGCAAAGCAGCGGCACCACGGTGAAGGGCCCGGCGAGCATGAGCCACGCCGAGAGCGCCGGATCGTCTGCGCCGAATACGGCGGCATCCTGCGCGACGAGAAATGCAAGGTAAATCGCGGCAGGCGGCAGCAGAACCAGAGTCTCGATGAATAGACCCGGCATGCCGCCCACGGCGACACGGCTGCGAATGACCCCGTAGATCGTGAACGACACGGCCAACGTCAGCGCAATCACGGGGAACGCACCGCCGCTCGCGGTCAGCACCGCGACGCCGACGCCAGCGAGCACGACCGCAACGATCTGCAACCTGCGCAGGCGCTCGCTGAAGAATACGACGCCGACCAGAACGTACATCAGCGGGTTGATGTAATAGCCAAGACTCGCCTGGAAGATCTGCTCGTGCTGCACGGCCCAAATGTAGACGAGCCAATTGACCGCGATCACCGTCGCAGAGAGCGCAAGAAAACCAAGCTTGCGTCCGTCCGCAAGCGTGTTGCGCACATCGGGCCATTGCCGCCGCAGCAGGATGATCGGCAAGCCGAAAGGCACTGCCCAGAGCACGCGGTGTGCAAGCACCTCGAGTGGCGGCACTGCCGCAACGATCTTGAAGTAGATCGGCAGAAAGCCCCACAGCACATACGCAACCAGCCCGGCGAGCAGGCCGTCCCGCGTGCGGTGTGCATCGTGCTCGGCTGGAGACATCAGGGTTTAGTCGTCACGTGCAGGCGCTGACAGCTGGGGCACCATGGCAGGCGGCTGGACAATGCCCGCACGCCTCCAGTGGCACTCGCAGATCAGCCTTGGGTCGGCTTCAGGTGCGGAAACAGCAGCACGTCGCGAATCGAAGGACTGTCTGTCAGCAGCATCACGAGCCGGTCGATGCCCACGCCCAGCCCGCCGGTGGGCGGCATGCCGTACTCGAGCGCGCGGATGTAGTCGGCGTCGTAGACCATGGCCTCCTCGTCGCCGCGCGCCTTGGCCTCGGCCTGCGCCCGAAAGCGGGCGGCCTGATCCTCTGGATCGTTGAGCTCCGAAAAGCCGTTGGCCATCTCGCGACCGCCGATAAAGAGCTCGAAACGATCCGTAAGAAACGGGTCGCCGTCCGTGCGTCGCGCAAGCGGCGACACTTCGGCCGGATAATGCGTGACAAAGATCGGCCCGCGCAGCTGCGCTTCGACGGCCTTCTCGAACAGCTCGAGCTGCAACTTGCCCACGCCATCCTCCGCATGAACCTCGATGCCCTGGCGCTCGCAAAGCGCAGCGAGCGCCGCACGGTCGCGCAGCCGCGCCGCGTCGAGCGCGTCGCCAAAGCCGCCCAGCTCGAGCAAAGCGTCTTCGAGACGGAGGCGCGCGAACGGCTCCCCAAGATCGAAGCGCTCGCCTTGATATTCGATGTCCGTGCGGCCGAGCAGGACCCGCGACGTCTCTCGGATCAGATTCTCCGTCAGAGTCATCACGTTCTCGTAGTCGGCATACGCCTGATAGAGCTCGAGAATCGTGAACTCGGGATTGTGCCGAGTCGACAAACCTTCGTTACGAAACGCGCGGCCGATCTCGTAGACACGCTCGAAGCCGCCGACCAGCAGCCGCTTCAGATACAGCTCGGGAGCGATACGCAGATACAGCGTGACGTCGAGCGCGCGATGATGCGTCTCGAACGGCCGTGCGGCCGCGCCGCCCGGCAACGGGTGCATCATCGGCGTCTCGACCTCGAGGAAGTCGAGTGCATCGAGATATTGGCGAATGATCGATATGATCCGCGAACGCTGCAAGAACACCTCTCGCGCGCGCTCGTTTACGATCAGATCGACATACCGCATGCGCACGCGCAGCTCTGGATCCGCGATGCCGTGCCACTTTTCCGGTAGCGGTCGCAACGACTTCACGAGCATCGTCAGCGTATCGACCGCCACCGACACTTCGCCGGTATTGGTCTTGATCACCCGCCCTTCCGCGCCGACGATGTCGCCAAGATCCCACTTCTTGAACTCGGCATAAAGCGGTTCGCCGATCACATCGCGTTGCACGAACAGCTGCAGCTGGCCCGACCGGTCCTGAATCTTTACGAACGCGTTGCGCCCCATCACGCGCTTCGCGAGCATGCGGCCGCCCACCTTGACGCGAGCGTTCTCGCGCTCGAGCGCGTCGGCGTCGTGCGCCGAATACGTCGAGACGACCTGGTCGGCCAGCGCGGTGCGCCGCCATGTGTTCTGGAACGCCTCGCCCTGCTCGCGAAGCCGCGCCAGCTTCGCGCGTCGCTCCGTAATCAACCGGTTCTCGTCGCCGGAGGCATGCTCAGTCATCGGCTGCCGTCACTCCTTCCTGTAGTGATCCGCACGTTCATCTGCACGGCTATAAGCC
This sequence comes from uncultured Gammaproteobacteria bacterium, assembly GCA_964518995.1. Taxonomy (GTDB): domain Bacteria; phylum Pseudomonadota; class Gammaproteobacteria; order Steroidobacterales; family Rariloculaceae; genus ZC4RG20. The sequence continues at coordinate 16,084 of CAZFJU010000021.1, read as the reverse complement.
CTGCTTCAGGCTCTCCTGCAGAAACGGATCCAGATCGCCATTCAGCACCGCGGTCGGTTGCCCGCTCTCGTAGCCGGTGCGCAAATCCTTCACGCGCGATTGATCGAGCACATACGAACGAATTTGGTGTCCCCAGCCGATATCGGCCTTGCCCTCTTCGAGCACCTGGGCCTGCTCACGCCGTTTCTGCTGCTCGAGTTCGTACAGCTTCGCGCGCAACTGCGACATCGCCGTCGCCTTGTTCTTATGCTGCGAGCGATCGTTCTGGCACTGCACGACGATTCCCGTCGGCTCGTGCGTGATGCGCACGGCGGAGTCCGTCTTGTTGACGTGCTGACCGCCTGCGCCGCTCGAGCGATAGACGTCGATGCGCAAATCGCTGGGATCGATCTCGACTTCGATATCGTCCTCGATCTCTGGCGATACGAACACCGCCGCGAACGACGTATGCCGGCGATGGCCCGAATCGAACGGCGACTTGCGCACGAGCCGATGCACGCCCGTCTCGGTCCTGAGCCAACCGTAGGCGTATTCGCCGCGCACATGCACGGTAGCGCTCTTGATGCCGGCCACATCCCCTGCGGAAGCTTCGAGCAGCTCCGTTTCGAAGCCGCGCTCCTCGGCCCAGCGCAGGTACATGCGCAGCAGCATCTCGGCCCAGTCCTGCGCTTCGGTGCCGCCAGAACCGGCCTGGATATCGAGGAATGCGTTGCTGGAGTCCATCTCGTGCGCGAACATGCGGCGAAATTCCAGCCGCTCGACGTCCTCGGCGACGCGCAGCGCCTCCATTTCGATGTCCGCGAGCGCGGCCTGGTCACCCTCTTCGCGGGCGAGCTGGTAGAGCTCCTCGGTGTCGCTCAGCGCGCTCTTGATCTGGTCAAGCGTCGCAACGACCGCTTCGAGGGACGACCGCTCCCGGCCTAGGGCTTGCGCGCGCTCGGGTTTCGCCCAGACGTTCGGGTCCTCGAGCTCCCGGTCGACTTCCTCGAGCCGCTCTCGCTTTTCGCGATAGTCAAAGATACCTCCAAAGAGCTTCGGAACGCTCCCTGAGGTCGGCGATCAATGCGCCGAGCTGTCCCGGTTCCATGTTGCAACCTCGTTAATAGATGTCGTCCCCGAGCGGGGCCGGAATACTAGCATGGCCGCGGCGATGCTCGACGATCACCCGACCGCGGCGATGTGCTCGACGATCAGCTGCAGCTTCGGCGGCGACCGGTAGTCGTTGAGCTCGAGTCGGTAGGCGAGCACCACGTCCGCGCCGGGCGGCGGCGCGGTGCGGCGAAATGCGATGGCCTCGAGCGGCCGACCGCCCGACTGGGGCCGCACCGTCATCTTCAAGTGCGCATTGCGCAGCAGCGTGTGACTCAGCACCTCGAAACGGCCGTCGAAGCACGGCTCCGGGAAGCCTTGCCCCCACGGCCCCGCGTTGCGCAGCAGCGCCGCGACCTCGACGGTGAGGTCGTCCGCGGCCAGCTCGCCATCCGTAAGGATACGCTCCGCGAGGCACTCCGGCGTCAAGCACTGGCGTCCGATCCGTTCGATCGCAGCCTTGAACGTGTCGAAAGCCTGCGCACCGAGCGTCAGCCCGGCCGCCATCGCGTGGCCGCCGAAACGCTCGAGCATCCCGGGATGCAGCGCGGCAACCTCGGTTAACGCATCGCGCAGATGAAAGCCCGCGATCGAGCGCCCGGAGCCCTTGAGGCGTCCGCCATCGGCCGGCGCGAACGCGAACGTCGGCCGGTGATAGCGCTCCTTGATGCGCGACGCGACGAGGCCGACCAGCCCCTCGTGCCAGTCGCCATGCATGAGGCAGACGACCGGCGGCAATGCGGCGCGATCGAGATCGGCGTCGGCGACGAGCTCGATCGCCTCCTGCTTCATTCGCGCCTCGAGCTCGCGGCGCTCGAGATTCAATCCGTCGAGTCGCGCGGCGAGCGCTTCGGCCTCACTCGGATCGTCCGTCACCAGACAGCGCACGCCGACCGACATGTCGTCAAGCCGCCCGGCGGCGTTCAGGCGCGGACCGATCTGATAACCCAGCGTGGCGGCGGTCACGTCCGGCAGCGGGATACCGGCCGCCGCGGCGAGCGCGGCGACGCCGGGCCGACACCGGCCGGCGCGAATGCGCCGCAACCCCTCGTGGACGAGAATCCGATTGGTGCGATCCAGCACGACGAGATCGGCCACCGTGCCGAGCGCGACCAGATCGACGAACTCGAGCACCGCGTTCGGCTGGCCGAGTGCCTTGCCGAGCGCAGCCAGAAGATAAAACACGACACCGACGCCGGCGAGCGACTTGCCGGAGAAGCGCTCGCCCGGCAGGCTCGGATTGACGATCACGCTCGCGCGCGGCAACACCGCGGGCGGCAGGTGATGATCCGTGATCAGCACATCGATGTCGCGGGCCAGGGCAGCCTCGACACCAGCGTTGCTGGTCACGCCGTTATCGACCGTCATGATCAGCGCCGGCGCGAGCGGCGCGATGCGCTCCACGACTTCGGGCGTCAGCCCATAGCCGAGCTCGAACCGGTCGGGGATGAAATAATGGACGCGCGTGAAGCCGAGCTTGCGCAAGGTCAGGGTCGCGAGCGCCGCACTCGTCGCCCCATCGGCGTCGAAATCGCCGACGATGACGATGCTGCGCTCACGGTGCGCGAGCAGCAGCTCGACGGCCGCCGCGAGCGCGTCGAAGCGCCCGACCGGCGTCATCGCCTTCAGCTCGAGCGCGAGCTCATCCGTGCCGCGCAGCGCCCGCCGCGCCAGCACCTGGCGCAGCACGCGATGCAGCCCGGCCGGCCACTGCCAGCGATCGGCGCCGGCCGTCAGCGGGCGTCGCTGGATTTTCGGCATCACCATAAAACTGCTAACGTGTGCCCGAGCTTTCGACGGCGTGAGCGGCCGAAGCCGCGGCCCACCGCTTTGTCGCACGGGATCATGGAATGGAGATAGCAAGAGAAAGAGCGGAGCCCAACGTCGTACGCGCCTGGGAGCCCGGCCGTGTTCGCGTCGGCTCGCAATGGGTCGACGGCCACGTCATCATCTCGGCAGAGCACATCATCACGGACTGGGCCGTCGCCTCCGCGGACACGATCGGCATCGACGCGTTGCGGCCGGCGATCGATCTGCGCCCGGAAATCATCCTCCTTGGCACGGGTTCGGAAATCCTGCTGCCGAATGTCGAGCTGATGCGCCAGCTCGCGGCGGAGTCGATCGGCATCGAGTCGATGACGACGCCCGCGGCATGCCGTACGTTCAACGTTCTGCTGAACGAGCAGCGTCGCGTCGTCGTCGCGCTGTTCAACCCGCGTTAGGCCGCCTCCGCGCCCATCGGCGGGCAGCGCGCCGCGGCACGCTCGCGCTGGCGACCGGCAGCCCGTCATCGCGGCGGCAAGAACCGCAGCGGGTCGACCGGCACGCCATCGCGCCGAATCTCGAAATGGAGCCGTGGCGTGCGGCCGGGGCCGAGCCCCATCTCGGCGATCTTCTGCCCGCGCCCGACCGCCTGCCCCTGCTCGACCAGCAGCCGGCTGTTGTAGCCGTACGCGCTCAGGTACGTATCGTTGTGCCGGACGATGATCAGCTGGCCATAGCCGATCAGCCCGCTGCCCGCGTATACGACGCGGCCGCTCGCGGCCGCCTCGATCGTTTGACCATCCCGCCCGCTGATGCCGATACCGGTCGCGACGCCATCCCCGGCGCCGAAACGCGTCACGATCGGCCCCGCGGTCGGCCAGCGCCACTCGGGCGACGGGCTCGACGGCGCCGGCGTCGTCGACGCGGGCCGCGCGGGGGCGCCCGCCGCCCGTGACGACGCATCGCCGGATCCGCCGGCCGTTCTCGATCCGGCCGCAGCCGACCCGCCCTGCGGACCGAGCACGAGCCGCTGCCCCGCGCGAATGAAGTTCGGATCGTCGAGCCGGTTCCAGCGGGCCAGGTCGCGATAGTCGAGCCGGTAGCGGGACGCAATGCCGGCCAGCGTCTCTCCGGGCTGCACGATGTGCACGCGCGCTGCGCTATTCGGGCCCGACAAGCCGGAGCACCCGGCGATGATCAACAGAAGAGCGACCCATGCCGCTCTCATCGCCACCCATAGATCACGAGCGCCACCGCGATCAGGGCCACGGTAATCCAACCGAGGGTATCGATATGCTGCTTGAGCCGCCGCTCCATCGCCGGGCCGCCCCAGATCAGCAGCCCGGCAACGAGAAAAAAGCGCCCGCCGCGGCCGATAAAGGACGCCAGGATAAAGATAGGCAGCGACAACAACAGCGCGCCGGCCGCGATCGTGAAAACCTTGTACGGTATCGGCGAGAAGCCGGCGATGAGCACGGCGACGAAGCCCCAGCGCTCGAACATCTCAATGGCGGCGAGATAGCTCTCCCAATAGCCGCGCTCCATCAGCAGCGGCTGGATCGCATCGAGCGCCAACCAACCGATCGCATAGCCGGCAACGCCGCCGAGCACCGACGCGAGCGTCGTCCAGAATGCAAACCGCCAGCCGCGATCGGGCCGCGCGATCGTCATCGGCGCCAGCATGACATCCGGCGGGATCGGAAAAAACGACGACTCCGCGAAGCTCATCGCGAACAGGTAACGAACCGCGTGCGGATGCCGCGACCAGCGAATGACGCGCTCGTAGAGCGCCGAGAACAACTTCAATTCTCAGTTCCTTCGACGAGCGGCACGAAGCTGACGGGCACGATGTTCCGCGTTCGATATTCATTGCCTTCGCGCGTGACGGCAATCAAGTGCTGCCGCCCGCGCCCTCCGACCGGAATGACGAGCCGCCCACCTTCATCGAGCTGCTCGAGCAGCTCCGGAGGAACATCCTCCGGCGCCGCCGCGCACAAAATGCCTTGGAACGGCGCCTGGCTCTTCCAGCCCTGCCACCCGTCCGAGTGACGCAAGCTGACGTTGTTGATACCGAGCGTCCGCAGATTCTCCTGCGCGCGCCTGAACAGCGCGTGAATGCGCTCCACACTGTAGATATGCTGCACGAACGGCGCGAGCACGGCGGTCTGATAGCCGCAGCCCGTGCCGACCTCGAGCACCTTCTGCAGACGATTACCGGCCGGCAGATCCGTGATCAGCGCGACTGTCATCAGCGCAACGATATAGGGCTGGGAAATCGTCTGGCCATATCCGATCGGCAGCGCCGTATCTTCGTAGGCACGGCTCGCCAGCGCCTCGTCCACGAACAGGTGGCGCGGCACCGTGCGGATACGCTCGAGCACGGGCTCATGGTCGATGCCTTCGACGCGCAGCCGCTCAGCCAACCGCTCGCGGGTGCGCGCGCTCGTCATGCCGATGCCGTGAAGGTCTCGCTCCGTCATGTCATTTTGCCGAGCCAGTCGCCGAGCGGCGGTAGCGCCTTGTGGTCCGTAAGATCGATTTTGAGCGGTGTGATGGACACTTTGCCGTGCGCCACCGCATGGAAATCCGTTCCCGGCCCCGCGTCGCGCCCGGGACCCGACGGCCCGATCCAATAAATCGGCCGCTGCTTCGGATCCATCTGCTTGATCGCCGGCGCCGACTTGTGCCGAAAGCCGAGCCGCGTAATCTGCCAGCCGCGAACCTGCTCGAGCGGCACATCGGGCACATTGACGTTGAGAATGGTATTCGCCGGCAGCGGAAACTCGAGCATGTGCGCAATCAAGGTGCGGGTGACCTCGGCCGCCGTCTCGAAATGCCAGCCGCTTTCGAGTGCGAGCGATACGGCGACCGCAGGATAGCCGAGGAAGCGGCCCTCCATCGCAGCCGCGACCGTCCCGGAATAAAGCACATCGTCGCCGAGATTGGCGCCGTGATTGATGCCAGATACGACCATGTCCGGATCGCGGTCGAGCAGCCCTGTTACGGCGATGTGCACGGAGTCGGACGGAGTACCCGTTACATAATACCGGTTCGGCCCGAGCTGCTCGACCCGCAACGGAGTTTCGAGCGTCAACGAATTGCTGACGCCGCTCTGGTTGCGTTCAGGCGCAACAATGGTGATTTGCGCGAAATCGTCGAGCTTCTCGGCGAGCGTCTTGAGCCCCTGGGCCCGATACCCATCATCATTGGACAGAAGGATGCGCACGCCCCATTCCCTGGAAGAGCGAAGAACGGTGCCACTATACTTGAAGCGTCAGTGCGCAGGGACTGGTGGCCAAAGTGATGGATGGCGGCGACGATGGGGCGGCGTTCCGTGAGGCGATGCACGGCGTCGTTCCTTTGAAGCGGCAAAACCGCGTGGCGCCGTCGCGCCCGCGGCCCGCGGCCAAAGCCCGCTGGAGCCGCGCCGCGCGGGATAGCGTGCTCGCAGACAGCCTGCGCGGCGAGCTGCTCGAGCAGGACGGCGGCGAAATCGAGTTCCGTCGGGAGGGCGTCGGGCACGAGATTCTGCGCCGGCTCCGTGCCGGCCGCTTCTCGGTCGCAGACGAGCTCGATCTGCACGGCCTCACGCGCCTCCAAGCCGAGGCGACGCTCAAGGAATTCGTCGCCGCAAGCGTCGCGCGCGGCTATCCGTGCGTGCGGGTCGTGCACGGCAAGGGCAGCCGGTCCGGCCCTGGCGGGCCGGTGCTGAAGTTTGCGGTGCAGGAGTGGCTCGCGCGTTGCGGGGACGTGCTGGCCTTCACCTCAGCGGATCGAAGACACGGCGGTAGCGGCGCGGTCTACGTCCTGCTCGGAAGGCGCTGACGGCGCCTCGAGCCGCGTGCCGGCCTGAGCTGCCGCGTCGTACGGCACGATCTGATAGAAGCTCTCGTCCGGCAGCACCATGCCGAGCTCGCTGCGGGCGCGCTCCTCCGCGGCTGCGAGGCCGGCCTTGAGGTCTTGCACCTCGGCCGCCAACGCCGCGTTGCGCTCCGCGAGCCGCTGAATTTCGGTGGTGCGCGCGGCCACCTGCGCCTCGAGCCGCCACACCTCGCGCAAGCCGCCGTCGGCCACCCACAGCCGGAGCTGCAAGATCGCAAGCGCGAGCGCGAGGATGACGATCAGCGGCCGCATGCTTTCAACCGCGCCGCAAGCAGGCCGACGCGCGGTTTCGGTCAGAGTGAGATCGGAAAGGCGCTTGCGCCGGCATAGTGTGCGCTTCCCCCCAGCTGCCGCTCGATGCGTAGCAGCTGATTATACTTGGCCAACCGATCGGATCGACACAGCGAGCCGGTCTTGATCTGCGTCGCGCGGGTCGCCACTGCAATATCCGCGATCGTCGCATCCTCGGTTTCACCTGAGCGGTGCGACACCACCGCCGAGTAGCCGGCATCGACAGCCATATCGATCGCGGCCAGCGTCTCGGTCAAGGTGCCGATCTGATTCGGCTTGATCAGGATGCTGTTGGCGATCTTGCCGGCAATGCCTTTGGCCAGGATTTGGGTATTGGTGACGAACAGATCGTCGCCGACGAGCTGGACCCGGTCGCGCAGCCGGCTGCTGAGGTCGCGCCAGCCGTCCCAGTCGTTCTCGGCCATGCCGTCCTCGATCGAGACGATCGGATAGCGTGATACGAGGTCTTCGAGGAAGGCGGCGAACTCGGCGGGGCGAAACCGCCGCCCCTCGGACTCGAGCACATACGCGCCGTCGGCGAAGAACTCCGAGCTGGCGACGTCCAGGCCGAGAAACACCTCTCGGCCGAGCGTGTAGCCCGCCGCGGCGACCGCTTCCGCGATCGTCTCGAGCGCCTCCTCGTTCGAGCCGAGGTCGGGCGCGAAGCCGCCTTCATCGCCGACCGCGGTATTCAGCCCTCTTGCCTGCAGCACTTTCTTGAGCGCATGAAAAATCTCGACGCCGCAGCGAATCGACTCGGCGAAGGTCGCCGCGCCGACCGGCAACACCATAAACTCCTGAATATCGACATTGTTGTCGGCATGCGCGCCGCCGTTGACGATATTCATCATCGGCACCGGCATCGTGTACTCGCGGGCGTCGTTGAGATGACGGAACAGCGGCACGCCCTTCTCCGCCGCCGCGGCTTTCGCGCCGGCCAGCGAGACGGCCAGGATCGCGTTGGCGCCGAGCCGGCTCTTGTTCTCCGTGCCATCGAGCTCGATCATGCGCCGATCGATCGCTGCCTGATCACTGCCATCCATGCCGACCAGGGCCGATGCGATCTCGCCCTCGACGTGCGCAACGGCCTTCGTCACGCCTTTGCCGAGATAGCGTCCGGCGTCCGCATCGCGAAGCTCGACGGCCTCCCGCGTCCCGGTCGATGCGCCGGACGGCACGGCCGCGCGGCCGATGGCCCCGCTCTCGAGCTCGACCTCAGCCTCGACGGTCGGATTCCCTCTCGAGTCGAGTATTTCGAGTCCACGTATCGTCCTGATCCTGCTCATCGATCACTCCTAGGCCACAACAACTCCACGGCCGGCTGCCGTTTCTCACCGCGTGCACGAGCCACCGCAGGACAGCCGCATACCTCAATCCCGCTCGGCGCCGGCCGGGTCGAGCCCGCCACCTGCTTTTACGACGTCGTCGATCCGCTTCAGCTGCTCGAGCAGCCGCTCCATCCGATCGAGCGGCCATTGCGTGGCCGCATCGCACAGCGCTTCGGCCGGCCGCGGATGAGTCTCGAGAAACACGCCGGCGACGCCGGCCGCGACGGCCGCGCGCGCGAGCAGCGGCACGTGCCGGCGCTCGCCGCCCGACGCGCTCCCCAGGCTGCCCGGCCGCTGCACGGCATGCGTGGCGTCGAATACCACTGGAGCGCCGCTCGCGCGCAGCTCGCCGAGGGCACGCATATCGGCGATCAGATCGTGGTAACCGAAGGCGACGCCGCGCTCGCAGACGAGCAGCCGATCGTTGCCGGTCGAGCGCGCCTTGGCCACGACGGAGACCATCTCCTGCGGCGACAGGAACTGCCCCTTCTTGAGGTTGACCGGCCGCCCCTGCCGGGCGACGGCGGTAATGAAATTCGTTTGCCGGCAGAGCATCGCCGGGGTTTGCAGCACGTCTACGACCTCGGCCACCTCGCCGAGCGGCGTATCCTCGTGCACATCCGTCAGCACCGGCACGCCGACCTCGCGTCGCACGCGTTCCAGGATCCGCAGGCCGCGCGTAAGGCCGAGGCCGCGAAAGCTGTCCTGCGACGTGCGGTTCGCCTTGTCGAAGGAGGCCTTGAAAATCAGAGGCACGCCGATCCGGCCGGTGATCGCCTTGAGCGTCTCCGCCGTCTCGAGCACGAGCGACTCGCTTTCGATCACACAGGGGCCGGCGATGACGAAGAGCGGTGCGTTTCGGCCGGTCTCGATGCCGGCAAGGTTCATGCGCGCGCGGCCGCGGCGCGCGGCAGACGCAAGCCCTGGCATGCGCGTGCCGCAGTCACGAAGCTCGTGAACAGCGGGTGACCGTCGCGAGGTGTCGACTTGAACTCCGGATGGAACTGCGACGCGAAGAACCACGGATGATCCGGCAGCTCGATGATCTCGACGAGCCCGTCGACGGAGAACCCGGAAAATACCAGACCGGCCTCCCCGAACCGCTCGAGATAGCGGTTGTTGAACTCGTAACGATGCCGATGGCGCTCGGAAATCTCGTCGCGGCCGTAGATGGACCGTGCAAGACTCGGGTCCTTCAGCCTGCAGCGCTGGGCGCCGAGCCGCATCGTGCCGCCAAGGTCCGAGTCCGCGCTGCGCTCCTCGGTACGGCCGCTCTCGTCCTGCCATTCCGTGATCAGCGCGATCACCGGATCCGGCGTCAGGCGGTTGATCTCCGTCGATTGCGCCTCCGGCAGCCCAAGCACGCTGCGCGCGTACTCGATGATCGCGACCTGCATGCCGAGGCAGATGCCGAGATAGGGCACGCGCTTCTCGCGGGCAAAGCGCACGGCCTGAATCTTGCCCTCGATACCGCGCTCGCCGAAGCCGCCGGGCACGAGGATCGCATCGGCGCCGCCGAGGCACTCCGTGCCGGCCTGCTCGATCTCCTCGGATTCGACGTAGCGGATGTTGACGCGCGTGCGCGCGTGGATGCCGGCATGCATCAGCGCCTCGGTCAACGACAGATACGAATCCTTGAAGTCGACATACTTGCCGACCATCGCGACGGTGATCTCCCCTTCGGGATTCGCCTTCGCGTCGACGACCGCTTGCCACTCGGACAAGTCCGCGGGCGGCGCGCTCAGTTTCAGCTTCTCGACGACGATCTCGTCGAGCGACTGCGCATGCAGGGTCATCGGAATCTTGTACAGATCATCGACATCCATCGCCGAGATCACGGCTCGCGCCTCGACGTTGGTGAACAGCGCAATCTTGCTGCGTTGCTCGGCAGGCAGCTCCTGCTCGGAACGGCACACCAGAACGTCCGGCTGAATGCCGATCGAGCGCAGCTCCTTCACGGAGTGCTGCGTCGGCTTGGTCTTGATCTCCTTGGAGGCCGAGATGTACGGCACGAGGGTCAGATGCATGTAGACCGTGCGGTCGCGGCCGAGCTCGACGCCCATTTGCCGGATCGCCTCGAGAAACGGCAGCGACTCGATATCGCCGACGGTGCCGCCGATCTCGACCATGCAGACATCCGCATCCTCGGCGCCTTTGAAGATCGACTGCTTGATCTCGTCCGTAATGTGCGGAATGACCTGAACGGTCGCGCCGAGATATTCGCCGCGCCGCTCCTTCGCGATCACGTTCGAATAAATGCGGCCGGTGGTGAAGTTACTGTTGCGGCCCGTCTCCGTGCGCACGAACCGCTCGTAGTGACCGAGGTCGAGATCGGCTTCGGTGCCGTCCTCCGTGACGAAAACCTCGCCATGCTGAAACGGGCTCATCGTGCCGGGGTCGACATTGATGTACGGATCGAGCTTGATCAGACGGACCTTGAGCCCGCGCGCCTCGAGGATCGCGCCGAGACCGGCGGACGTGATCCCTTTGCCAAGAGACGACACGACGCCGCCGGTAATGAAAATGAATCGGGTCATACTCCGCCTGTCCGGAACGTCAAATAGAAACACGTCATCGATGCGCCTGCCGTGCGGCGGCACACTTTCCACACGCGCGGGAACGGTTGATGCTTCGGAGACGGTGTTACAACGTACCAGAACGCCCTCGGCGCGGCCAGCCCGCAGCCCTTTTGCTGCACGCGCACCGCGTGCTTGCACGCATATTGCTGCACGCGCACCGCGTGCATTTGCGCGTGCTCGCCGCGCGATGGCGCACGCCCGCCGGCGCGTCGGCGCGAGCTCTTGCGCTGCGACGCGGTCAGTCGATGCGCGGAGGCTCGAGCCAGCGCACGCACCAACGCGGCTCGTCCGGCTCGGCGCGACATGCGCCGTCGTCGAGGCATAGATCGGCTACGGCGACCAGGTGATCGCCGCGATAAAGGAGCGGGACGCGGTCCCGCAGCCACGGCACCACGCCCCGTTCGCGCAACCACGCCTTCAAGGTTCGATGATGCGCGGCGCCCGCCGGCTTGAAGCGCTCGCCGCCGCGCCGGAAACGCACCTCGAGGCCCGCCTCGGCCCACGATCGCGGCAGGCCGCGGTCACCGGGCGCGCAGGGCTCGAGCACGAGTTGGCCTTCCGGCCCGCGCCACGGCGCGGCGGCGCTGACCCGCATGAATGCCGCGGCGCCGGTTGCGCCGCCGTTAGCGGGATGTAGCGCCTCGCGCGGCCTGCGCGCACTCGGCTCCGCAGCGGCACGCAGGTAGAGACGATCGCGATGAATACGCGCCTCCGCGCCCGGCCACGCCAACCCCGGCACCGCTTGCTCCGGCGTGTCGCCGAGCGCTCGCCGCAGCGCTTCGAGCCGGCGCGCGCTCGGCATCGGCAAGCCGGCGGTGCGAATCGCATGCCGCAGCAGGTTGCGTTGGCGAGCGGCGCCAAGCGCTCGGAGCGGCGCGAGCGGCATTCGCGTCGGATCCGCGCTCGCGGCCGCGAGGTCCTGCTCCGCCACATCGGCGAGAATGCTTTCTGCATCGCCCATCGCGGCGGCGAGGCGGCTGGCGCGGTGAGCGACGGCATCTCCCCATCGCTCGCGCAGCACCGGCGCCACCCGCGCGCGCACGAAATTGCGGTCGAAATCGAGCGATGCGTTCGAAGGGTCGTCGAGCCATTCGAGCCCCCAGTGCTCGGCCGCCGCCGCCAGGTCGGCGCGCGTGAAGCCGAGCAGCGGCCGGGCGACACGCATCGTGCCGATTCGCAGCAACGGCAGCACCCCGCGCAGCCCACGCACCCCGGCACCGCGCAGCAGCCGCAGCAATACCGTTTCGAGCTGATCGTCGGCATGATGCGCCGTCAGCAAGATTTCGCCGTCGTGGACCTGCTCTGCGAGCGCCGCGTAGCGCGCGCGGCGCGCCGCGGCTTCGATGCCGCGCCCCGAATGGCGGTCGACGTGCACACGCAGGCTGACGCTGGCCACGCCCAGCGCGTTCGACGCGCGCTCGCAATGCTGCGCCCAGCGGACGGAATCGGTATGCAAGCCATGATCGACGTGCAGCGCGCGCACGCTCGCAGGCGGATGAATGCGCACCAGCGCAGCGAGCAGCACCGTCGAGTCGAGACCACCACTGTAGGCGATGGCGTAGCGGGCGGCGGCGGACGGATCCGGCAGCGCCGCGCGCACGCGATCGAGAAACCGGCGCTCGCCATCGGCGTCGACCGTCGGGGTCGTCGTCAACCCTCCTTGAAGCTCCCGTAGCCGGCCAGCTTTGCGCGCCGCGCCTGCACGAGCTCCTCGGCGGTGCCGGCCCGAAGCTGCTCGAGCGCCTGCAGGACAGCGTTTTTCACCGTCTCCGCCATGCCGATCGGATCGCGGTGCGCGCCGCCGAGCGGCTCCGCGATGACCTCATCGATCAAGCCGAGCTTCAGCAGCCGGTCCGCCGTGACGCCCATCGCCTCGGCCGCCGCCTCGGCCTTCGACGCCGTCTTCCACAGGATCGAGGCGCCGCCTTCGGGCGAGATCACCGAGTAGATGCTGTACTGCAGCATCAGCATTTTGTCCGCCACGCCGATCGCCAACGCACCGCCGGAACCGCCTTCGCCGATCACGACGCTGACGATCGGCGTCTCGAGGCTCGCCATCTCGAAGAGATTGCGTGCGATCGCCTCGCTCTGGCCGCGCTCCTCGGCGCCGACGCCGGGATAGGCGCCCTTCGTGTCGATCAATGTGACGACGGGTAGCGAGAACTTCTCCGCGAGCTTCATGATCCGCAGAGCCTTGCGATAGCCCTCCGGCCGGGTCATGCCGTAGTTGCGGTCGATGCGCTCCTTGGTATCGCGGCCTTTCTCGTGGCCGATCAACGCGACGGGCTGACCTTCGATGCGGCCGAGGCCACAGATCAGCGAGTGGTCGTCCGCGTACATCCGATCGCCGTGCAGCTCTTGGAAGTCCGTGAAGCAGTGCTCGATGTAGTGGAGCGTATCGGGACGCTGCGGGTGGCGAGCGAGCTGCACGACCTGCCATGGGGACAGGCTGGCGAAAATGCTTCGGGTCAGCGATTCGCGCTTCTTGCTGAGGCGATCGATCTCGTCGCTGATATTGGTGTCGACATCGTCGCCGACGAACTTCAGCGCATCGATTTTCGCCTCGAGCTCGGCGATAGGCTGTTCAAAATCCAGGAATTTCAAGTCCATATGAACGCCTGTCGATTTATTCTCCACCATACATTCATCAGCGACGCGTTTTCAAGGTGGGCGGCTCGCGGGGGGACGAGGTGCGTAATACCCGCCGCGCGCAGTGTGCCGCGGTTCGGCTCGATAGGAAAGCCGTGCAAGCCCGAGATGCCGCCCGCCTCACATTCCACACTGGCAACCGGTCACCGGTCATCCCATCGCATCCGCGGTGACAACCCGCCCGCCGATCACCTCGCCGCCGCGAGCCCTAGCGCCGCGAGGGGGTCGAAAGGAGTGCATCCGTGACGAGGCCTTCCGCGCGCCGCCCGCTACACGTAATGCTTAGGGTAATGAAGCGAAAACCGCTCCTCGCCGAGCAGCCGCGTCAACCCCTCCCGCAGCTCGCGCGTCGGCCGCACTGCCCACTCGTCCCCGAGGGTCAGCAGCGCCTCCGCCGCGCTCGTCTCGTACTTCAAGCACACCTCGCAATGGCCGCGCGTGAACGGCTTCAGCACGCTCTTCAACGCCGCGACGAAATCCGCGCGCGTCTCGGCGCTACGCCAGCGGATCGTGATCCGCCGGGCGTGCTCCTCGATCGCCGCATCGACCGGACGCACCTGCTGCGCCGTAAGCCGCCCGGCGCTCAGGAAGTCGTCATAGCGCAGTTGCCCGCGAATCACCAGCACCGCATCCTTGACGATCAGGTGCCGCACCTGCGCATACACCTCATCGAAAAGCGTCACCTCGAGCGCCGCGCTGCCGTCGTCGAGCTCGAGCGACACGCGGCCGCCGCGCCGACGCACGTCCATCACGACGCCTGCAAGGATCACCTCGCGGCGCGGCGCATGGTGGTACTGACCGCCGCCGCCGTCGCTCGGCAGCGATGCGAGCGCGTTTGCGATCGAACCGTGGGTGAAGTGCGCGCAATGCTTCACGAAGTCGTCGAACGGATGGCCGGTCAGATACAGGCCGAGACTTTCGCGCTCGGCTTGGAGCCGCTCGCGCTTGGTCCATTCCGGGACGACCGGGAATTCATGCTCGAGCGTTTCGCCGACCTCATCGCCGAACAAGGTCGCTTGCCCGCCCGCGAGCGCGTGCGCCGAGTCCTCCGCGAGACGCAGTGCATCCGGGATGGACAGCATCAGCGACGCGCGGTTCGCGCCGAGCCCGTCGAGCGCGCCGCAGCGCGTCAGCGCCTCGAGCGAGCGCCGATTGAGCTTCTGGCCGTCGATGCGCCGGCACAGGTCGAGCAAATCCTTGTACTCGCCGTTCGCCTCGCGCTCGGCAACGATCGCCTGTGCAGCGGTCGAGCCGACCCCCTTGATGGCGCCGAGCCCGTAGCGGATTCGCCGGCCGCCGCGGGTCGTGAACGGATAATCGGAGTGATTGACGTTCGGCGGCTCGAGCGCGATATCGAGCTCGCTGCAGTCCTTCTTGAGGATGACGAGCTTGTCGGTGTGATCCATATCCGCCGTCATCACGGCGGCCATGAACGCAGCGGTATAGTGGGCCTTGAGCCAGGCGGTCTGGTAAGCGACCAGCGCATACGCCGCCGAGTGTGACTTGTTGAAACCGTAGCCCGCGAACTTCTCCATCAAATCGAAAATGTGCGTCGCGAGCTTCTCGTCGACTCCCCGCTCGACCGCGCCGGAGACGAAGATCTCGCGCTGCTTGGCCATTTCCTCGGGCTTCTTCTTGCCCATGGCGCGGCGCAGCAGATCCGCGCCGCCGAGCGAGTAGCCGGCAAGGACTTGCGCGATCTGCATGACCTGCTCCTGATACAGGATCACGCCGTACGTCGCGCTCAGCGCGGGCTCGAGCGACGGATGCAGATAGTCGATCGGCGCGCCGCCCCGGGCGTGCTTGCGATCGATGAACTCGTCGACCATGCCGGACTGAAGCGGGCCCGGCCGGAACAGCGCGAGAATGGCGACGAGATCCTCGAAGCGATCGGGCTTCAGACGCTTGATCAGATCGCGCATGCCGCGCGATTCGAGCTGGAACACGGCCGTTGTCTGGCAGCGGTTTAATAGCGCATACGCCTTCGGATCGTCGACCGGAATCGTGTTCAGATCGATCGGCGGCTGGCCGGCGGCGGCGCGCTCCGCATCGATCGTCGCCAGCGCCTTGTCGATGATCGTCAGCGTCTTGAGGCCGAGGAAATCGAATTTGACGAGGCCGATCGACTCGAGATCGTCCTTGTCGAGCTGAGTCAGAGCACCTTCGGGCTCCGAGTAGAGCGGCATGAACTCGGTCAGCGGCGCCGGGGCGATCACGACTCCGCCGGCATGCGTGCCCATATTGCGGGCGATGCCTTCGAGTCGACGCGCCATGTCGATGAGATGACGGATCTCCTCTTCGCGGCGGTACTCGTTGCGCAAGTCCTCGCTTTCGACCAGCGCGCGCTCGAGCGTCATACCGATCTCAAACGGGATCAGCTTCGCAATGCGGTCGACATAGCCGTACGGCATGCCGAACACCCGGCCGACATCGCGGACCACGGCGCGCGCCGCCATCGTGCCGTAGGTGATGATCTGCGAGACGCGCTCGCGGCCGTAGCGC
>CAZFJU010000020.1:0-31449 GCA_964518995.1 uncultured Gammaproteobacteria bacterium | reverse complement strand
ATCGAGAAACCTCCCCGGGATTGAAACGGAGGTCATGTCGGCGGTTAGAATACGCGCCGCTCTGCGAGCGTTTCGCAGACGCAACAGCTTGCTTGCGGCATCCCGCAAGCTAACGAGCGAAACGGCTATCTGCGGGGGAGAACCATGCCTATCACTGCGCCTCACATTTATAGGGTTTTAGGTCATCGAAGCGTCAAGACGGCGCGGCGGCTCGGAGGCCTCAAGACCACCACGCTCTTCGCAGGCGTATGTGCCGCCATGGGGCTGACCAATGTCGCCTATGGGCAACAGCAGCAGGAGGCGACGAGCCAGGGCGCGGTCGAGGAAGTGCTTGTGACGGGGTCGCGTATCGTGCGGCGCGACCTCAATGCGCCGAGCCCGATTCTTACGGTCGATGCAGAGCTGTTCGAGCAGAATAGTAATATCGCGATCGAAGCGGTGCTGAATCAGTACCCACAGTTCAATCCCGGCGCGACGCAGTTTACCGCGAGCGATATTCAGCCGACGGCGCAGAACACGCCGGGCGCGTCGACGCTGAACATGCGCGGCCTCGGCGCGGGCCGAAGCCTCGTGCTGCTCGACGGGCGTCGCGCACAGCCGGTCAACGCGGCCATGACGGTCGACGTCAACACGCTGCCGACGGCGGCCATCGCCAGCGTCGAGGTCATCAGCGGCGGCGCCGCGGCGACGTATGGCCCGGATGCGATGGCGGGCGTCGTCAACTTCCGCCTGCGCCGCGATTTCGAGGGGGTGGACATCAACTACCAGACCGGTTGGACCGGTGCCGGCGACGGTGAAGAGACTCGCATCGATGCGCTGATCGGCATCAGCGATCGCGCGGGCCGCGGCAATGCGATGTTCGCGGTCGGCTATGGCGAACGAGAAGTGGCGCTCACGCGGACCAGGGATTTCTACCAGGCCCGCTTGCACGATCCCGGCACGAATGCCAACTACATCTTCGTCGATTTCCCGAGCTACACGCCGGATCTCGGCAATCTCCCGTCGCAGTCGGCGGTCGATCAGGTGATGCCCGCTCCGGGTTTCGCCCTCAACAGCGCCTTTTACGTCAATCCGGCCACCGGCTCGATCTTCCGGACGACGAACGCACTGCAAAGCGGCTACGACGGGCCGACCTCGGCGCCGTACTTCCTTCGCGCGCACAACGGCAATCTCGAGCAGAACATGATCGATACCTGGCTTTCGAGCCCGATGAAGCGCGAATCGCTTTTCGGTCGAGCGATCTACGACCTGACCGACTATTTGTCGGTGTTCGTGCAGGGCAGTTTCACCAGCAGCTCGGTCGAGCAGCGTCTGGCGCCGACGTCGGCCACCGCAACGCGGGCCGAGGTACCACGTAACCGCGCTCTCGAACCGGCAAATTTGCGGACGTTGCTGGATTCGCGGGAGGACCCCGACGCGCCCTGGGCGATGCAGCGACTGCCCAACTACTTTCCGATGCGCGGTGCGACCAGCGACACGGAGGTCAGCGAGTTCGTGGTCGGCTTCGAGGGCCGGATTCCAGACACCGAATGGACCTGGGAGGTGTATCACCAGAACGGCTCCACCAACCTGATTACCCGCATGGACAACTTCATCTGGGTGGACAGGCTACGCACCATACTCGCTCAACCGAACTTCGGGCGCGGCGCATCGTTTACGGTTTCGGCCGCGAACGATCCCGTCACCCGCACCTACACGTGCACGAGCGGGCTGCCGATCTTCGAGCCATGGACCTTCACGCCCGAAGGCGAGCTGGTGTATACGAGCGGCTTCGAGCTCAGCGACGACTGCGTCGACGCGATCACGGCCGACATGATGCAGCGGAACATCATCGAGCAGCGGGTTACGGAAGCGAATTTTCAGGGCAAGCTCGCGACGCTGCCCGCCGGCGAGCTGCGCGGTGCATTCGGCGTCAGCAACCGGGTCAACTACAGCCTGTTCGAGCCCGATCCGTTGTTTGTCGCCACGCAGCGAGCAGAGGGCGAGACGGAGGTCAGCGAGCTATACGGCGAAGTGCTGTTGCCGGTGTTCGGTCAGTTCGAGCTCGAGCTTGGCGCGCGCTATTCGGACTTCCAAACCGGAGATTGGGGTCTCGATGCAAAGTCTTATAAGGCGCTGTTCAACTGGGCGGCGACCGACTCGCTCCGGTTCCGCGGCGGCTGGCAACGTGCGAACCGCGTGCCGAACGTATCCGAGCTATATGCCGGCATCTCGAGCCAGGTGTTCGGTTGGGGGGCGACCAGCGACGTCTGCATGGTCAATACGCTTCATCCGTGGGGCAACCGTGCGGATAACCCGAATCGCGCCCAAGTCCAGGAGCTTTGCCGCCAGCTGATCTACGCGTCGGGCGGCGTTCCCGGTCAGAACGACTTCGATGTCCAAGGCCCGGATCGCTACCCGGCCGACGGGCGGGCGCTGCCGCATAGCTATCGACTGATGACGGGCGGCAACCCGCGTCTGGAGGCCGAGAACGCCGATACGTGGACCTTCGGCCTGGTATGGCAGGCGCCGAACCGCGATGTCACGATCTCTGCGGACTGGTACGACATCGAGATCGACAACGTGGTGGGCAGCCTCGGCTTCCTCGCGGCGTATCAGCAGTGCTTCAATGCAAACGGCACGAGTAACCCGACCTACGATCCGGCCAACGAGTACTGCCAACGAATCACGCGCGATCCCGTCAACGCAGAGCCTCTTCTGGTACACGGCGGTAACTTCAACTTCAGTCAACGCCTGACGTCGGGCATCGACCTGAGCGTGAACTGGTCGACCGACCTCACGCGTCTCGGGCTCGATGTGCCAGGTCAAATCGGTGTGACCAGCTCCGCGAATAAGCTGTTGACGTGGAAGCAGCCGCAGTTCCAGGAGCCTGATTCGCCGCTGGTCGAGTATGCCGGCTACGGCGCCGACTTCGACTACCAGCTGTTCACCACGTTTTTCTACAACCGCGACCGCCTTAGGGTGGCTTTGAACTGGCGTCATTTGCCAGAGCAAGAGGCCTCGGCGCGCGCGACCAACCCTGAGGCGACCACGCTACCCACCGAGTCTTACAACCTCTTCAATTTGAACGGCTCATGGCGGTTCACGGATACGTTGCGACTGCGCGGCGGCATCGATAACGTATTCGATACCGATCCGCCGCTCACGGCGCGCGACCCGTTCAATCCCGGTAACCCGTCGAACGGATCAGGGATTACCAATGCGGCCAACTACGATGCGCTCGGACGAAGATACTTTCTCGGCGTCGCCGTAAACTTCTGAGCCGGCCGCCTCGGCAACCAGCGCCGGCATGTCATGGGCATGTCGGCGTCTCGGCCGCCCCGCGGCGAACGGCGGTTGCGCGTATAGCCGGCCGCGCGAAGTTGCAGGAGGGGGCCGGGCCTCAGCTCACGCGTTCGATCGGCGCGCGGACGATGTGATGCGGCGATAGACGGCTGCCGTCTGAACGGCGATCTCGTCCCAGTCGTACCGATCCCGGACGAACGCGCGGCGTGCCGCGATAGCGTCTGAGTCGCGCCGCGCGGCGGCGAGCCGTCGCAGGCCTTCCGCCAGCGCTTCGATGTTGCCGCACGGGAAGTAGGCGTCAGGCTCGAGGTTGATTTCCGTATGCGCCGGAATGTCGCTCGCGAGCACCGGCAGGCCGAAACTGAGCGCTTCGAGCAACGCGATCGGCAACCCTTCATGGGACGAGGGCAGCACGAAACCGCCGGCATGCGCGAAAAGCTGCGAGAGCGGCTCTCCGGTCAATGCGCCGGTCAGGACGACGCCGGCACCTTCGGCCGCCGCGACGACGCTGCGAGAGTAAGGGTCATCGCCTTGACCGCCGACGAGCGCGAGCCGCCAGCCCGGGATCTGCGCCGCTTCGAAAGCGCGAATGAGATCGAGCTGGCGCTTCTCAGGAACGATTCGGCTGACTTGCAGGAAGTAGCGCTCGCGTGCAAGGCCGAAGCGCTCGACATGATCGCTAGCGGTAGGAGATTCGCGGATGACCACCCCGTTCGGGATGCGATCACAGTCGACGCCGAACCTGCTTTGAATGTGGCTTGCAATAGTTTCCGAAATCGCAATGCGGGCATTCGCGTAGCGCATGCCGAAGCGCTCACCCGTGCGCAGCACCGCGCGCGCGAACGGCCCCCATTTCTCGCGCTGGTACTCCGGGCCATGATGGGTCACCAGCACGCGCAGGCCGAACAGCCGCGCCAGCGGCGTGACGATGGCCGGCCCGATCGCGTGCACATGCAGCACATCGGGACGCGAGAAGACGGCATAGACGACGCCGAATACCGAGTGCAGGAACGCCTCGAACCCTTGCCGCCGCGGCGACCAGATGCGCCGTAGGCGCAATTCTCCGACGTGGGTCCGATCGGCGGGCACGAACGGCGACCGCACGAGCACCTCGATGTCGCAGCCGAGCGGCACCAAGCGCTGATACAGGTGCTCGGCATGCGTCTCGACGCCGCCTGGCACATTGGGCAGCCCGCGGATGCCGAGCACCATGACTTTCATTCGAGATCGATTCGGCGAGCCGCCGCTGTGATGTTCAAGGTGGCGAGCCGCTGCTGCGGTGTGCACGTCTTCATGTTGGTGAGTGCTTTCCATGCTGGGATGACGGAAAGTCGCGCTTCCTCGTAGACACAGCCCTTCGGGATCGAGGGGGCGAATCGTACCAGCATGCGGGCGCCGGCGCCTTCGATGCAGTCGATTCCCTGCGTTTGTCGATTCGCCGATACTTCGCCCTCCAAAAATCACGGGAAATGCCTCGAAATGGCCAAGGCTCTTCTTGTTTGTTCGCGCAATGTCGGCTCTGAGCCGCTGTCGTCGGCTTTGCTCACAGAGATTGGCCGTCTGATCACGCCCGACAACATCCCAGCTCAGCCGCCGGTGACGGCGCGTCGAAACGGTGTCGCCGTCGCGGTGTACCAGGCGAACGGCTGCACGCTCGTTGACGGCGCCAGCGTCTGCCTGGGCGCGCTCATGCGCGACAAGGGTGCTTGGTATGCGCCGGGCGCGCCGGCCCCGGACGGGTCCTATGCCTTGCTGCGATCCGGTGCGGAGCAGATCGAGCTCGTCACCGATGCGGTGGCGTCGCGGACGCTCTGGTATGCGCGAACGGACAAGCTCTTCATCGCGTCGAGTTCGCAGCGAGCCGTGCTCGCCGTGCTCGGCGGCTTCGCGCCCAATCGCGCCGCATTTGCGTGGATGCTTTCGTCGGGGACGCTCGGCCCGACGGCTGGCTGGGATGCACGCCTGCGCTACGTGCCGCCGCGGGGGCGCCTGGTGCTGGACCGCGCGACATGGCAGCTGCACGAAAGCCGCTGGGAGCTCGATGCGGCGCACGCGAACGGTGCGCGCGCGGACGACTATCGTAATGGCCTCGAGCACGTCGTGGACGATGCGGTCGATCGCTTCGAGCTCGACTACGAGCGGTGGGTATTGCCGTTATCGGGCGGCTACGACAGCCGCGGCCTGCTGATCTCGTTGCAACGCTCGCCTGCTGCGTCGAAGGCCCTGAACACCGTGACGTGGGGCGAGCGCGCCGCGCTCGATGACAAAAAGAGCGACGCCTACATTGCGTCGGAGCTTGCGCGGCAGGCAGGCGTTCGTCATCGCTACTTCGAGCTGGACGCGGCTGCCGATTCGCATGACGAGATCATCCAGCGCTTCATCGTCGCCGGGGACGGACGAGTCGCGTCGATCACGGGCTATCTGGATGGCTTCCATCTTTGGAAGACGCTGCTCGACGAACGCGTCGAGGGCGTGATCCGGGGCGACGAGGCTTTCGGTTGGCTGCCGGTGCAAAGCGCTGCCGGCGTGAAGCGCACGATCGGCATCGATAGGCTCGCGGATTTTTTCGACCAACGCACGCTTGCCGGCTTCGATCTCCCCGAGCAGGAACTTCCGCCGCAGCTCGAGCAGCGACAAAACGAGACGCTGGCCGCGTGGCGCGACCGGCTTTATCGTGAGTTCCGGATACCGGTGCGGCTCGCGGCGCTGACTGACCTGAAGTGCGCTTACGTGGAGGTCGTGAACCCGCTGCTCGCGGCGAGCGTCGTAAGCTATGCGAGTAGCTTGCCGGATACGCTCCGCACCGATAAGCGCCTATGGCGCGAAAGCGTGCAAGCCCGCGGCCCAGCCTTGGCCTTCGCGAAGCACGTCGCGATTGCCGGGCTCGGTGCCTTTCTTCGCGATCCGCGGATGCTCGAGCTGATGGCGGACGAGCTGTCGTCGTCGCCTGTATCCGACTTGCTCGGAGCGGCTGTCGCGGCTTTCTGTCGCGACGCGACCGAAAGCGCGCGCAAGCAGGCGGCGTCGCGGCGGGCCTTTGTCGGCCTTGGACGGCTGGGTAAACGTTATCGATCGGTGGCGCGGCGGTTTGGCTTCGAGGAACGCCCAAACTTGGATCCGCTCGTGTTTGCGTTTCGTTCGCTCATCATCGCGCGGACATGCGCGCTGTTGCGCGAAGATGCCGCAGCGCTCGAGCGCTTGCGCGGCCCGGGCTCGGCGCCGAGCCGGTAGCGCCCAAAACTGCGAGCGGCGGCCGTGACTCGGACACGGCCGCGCGAAAGGTTCGCTATTGGCTAAGCGGCCCGCGCAGCGCTCCGATCGGATACTCGTCATTCATGATGACGAGGAAGTATTCGTCCGGCGCAGCGAGGATCGTCTCGACCAGACCGCGCTTCGCCGATGTCCGGTGCGCTTCGACAGCGCCCTCTGCGGCGCTCTCGACCACAATCGGCATCACGACGTTCCCCTCCGTCCCCAGTGCGCCCTGGCGAACGAAGATCGCCGTGGGCTCTGCGATATTTGTATAGCGAAGCTGCACGTCAACCTGGTTCGTCGCGGCATCCAAAGTTACCGTGCCCGTCGCCTCGCCATCCTGATCGCCCACGGCGGGGCCCAACAACTCGACTTCGAACGCCACTCCCTCGGCCAGCGCCGCGAGCGACGAGCAGAGCAGCGCGCATGCCGCGGCGGAGGCAAGAAGGCTGCTGCGGCAAAGCTCTTTTCTGGTCATATTGGCTCTTCCTCCTCAGCTGCCGGCTTCGTCGATCCGCGTGAAGGTGACGGGCATCGTCCCCTGAATATTGAAGATGCCCCCTTCGAGCGTGCCTTCGTCGGTGAGCCGGACGGACGCATTCCAGGGATCGACGTTCGGGAACGTGAATTCGATTGTCCGCTCGTCGATCTCGAACTGACGTAGGGGCTTGTCGATTTCGCCGAGAGTCGTGCCGATCAGCTTACCGTTGATGGTGCCGTCCGCGTTCTTCGTGAACTCGAGCTCGATATCCAGATCGATGGTCACGATGCGGGGCCGGCCCACCCAGCGGCCTGCCAGTGCGTCGGCCACGTCGGGTGCGACCTCGACGGGTTCCTGCGGAGGCTCCGGCGTCGGGTTCGCCCGCCCATGGCGGTCCGTTTCGATGTAGTTACGAACGATCGTGTTGCCCTCGTGGCATGCGTACTCCGGAAAGGTGTACTGCGGATCGTGCCGCATCGGGTACCGCACCGTGAACGGCTCGCTGAGAATGACCGGATCCTCGGTCGTGATCTCGTACAGCCAGACATCGTCGTTCAAGCGGACGAGCCGCTCCGTGGTCTTCATCTGATCGCTGGCAGGAAAGCGATTGCCGGGCGGCGAGCCTTGCACCGCGAGGTTGATCAACGGGTTGTTGATCGGCATACCATCGCGGTAGTTGGTCGTCTCGACGACCAGCGTGTTGCCTTCCCAGCGGCCCCGCGAGTCGCCGAGCCATTGCCGCACGGCCTGGTCGAGCGGGGCTTGTCCATCCGTCGGGATGATTCTCGCTTCGTGAATCATCTCCGTCGCGAAAACGACGTAGCCCGGCGTCTGCCAGATGCGGAATCCGCCGTTATAGCGGTACGGCATCATCATCGACGGCATGCCGCGCGTAACGCAGCGGTCCCAGCTGTCGAAGTTGTCGACCGTTTCAAAGGTGATGTCCTCTCCCGGCAGCGCCCAGTCGCTGCCCATCTCGTAAGCCCGCAGCTTGCCCTCGGCGGTCAACTCGGGCAGCAAGCCATCCGGCGGGTCGACGAGCAGATTCGTCTGCCGTTGGGGAATACGATTCGGCGCGGCGGCGCGCATTGCGGCGGCGATATCTCCTGCGGCCATCAGCTGCTCGAAGCGGTCGACCTGAGTCATGTAGGCCTCCATGGCCTCGTTGTACTCCTCTTCGGGCACCCACTGCTGCTCGATGTCGCACGGCGCGGAGCCAGGGCCTCGATAGCTGTCGGCACAGCGCTCGAGAGGGATGCGCGAAGCTTGCATCATGTCGAGAGTAGCTTGGATATCCGGCTCACCCCATGCGGTTTGGGGGTGCTCCCAGCCGTCCGGAGTGGCGATGAAATGGTTGGCTTCGCTCGCCGGGCCGCGAATCGAGTCGTCAATTTGCGCATACGCCGCCGTAAGCGGCGAAGTGGCCAAGCCGGCTGCAACCAGCGCCGTTCGAATCTTCACGTGGTATTGAGGCATCGCCCGCTCCCCAGCCTTCGGCAACCGTCCGGTGTACAGTCAAAGGTACCCCGTGTCAGGCGCCCGGGTCCATTGGTGCCAATCGGCGCGGAGGGGCGAAGCTCACGAGCGGCTAGTTTCCGGTGCCGTAGCACTCGAAACGCGCCACAGTGCCTTCGTGCGAGATACGCACGTCGGTCGTGCCGCGCGGGCATTCCATGACGTTCGACCGCGCCGTGGTGGCGTCTAGACAGGCCCACGGCACATTTTGCCGCGCGACCCGAAAGATCCGCGCCTCACCGGGGGCGATGCTGTGCACGTCGTCGCCGTCGCGACCGATGCCGGACGCCAGCAGGGCGCCGCGACACTCGGTGTCGCCCGAGCCGAGCAGCGTGGCGGCGGACGGCAGCTGCGACCGTTCGCGATCCCGCTCGAAAATGGGCCGGTCGCGGTCGCGGCCGAAGTCATCCTGGGCGAAAGCTGTGGTACTCAGCACTTCCAAGCCGCATAGCAGTGTAAGAGACAGGCCGGCGGCCAGCGCGATGGGGGTGCGTTTCATGACTCATCTCCTTATGCAGGTCTCCGGCCGACTGCAACAGGCGTGCCATTCGCGTCGCGCAGCTCGTGCGCGCTCGGCGCCGACCGTTGCGCAGTTTTGGCGCCCAGACGTCCGTGCCGCCGGAAGTCCGCGCGCGGGGCGCATTTTTATGTGGTAGTCAAAACAACGGCTTAATAAAACTTTGGCGCATTTCGTGCGTATCCGCGCTCGTCCCTCTTGCGCTGTGACTTCTCCTAATGCGTACACTCAGCCTTACGGTACCTTCGTCACGCTCGAGATGGTGGGCGGGAACGTATATCCTCTTGATGAGAGGAACTCGTTGATCGCACGCGTCCTTTGCGATTCTGGCGGAGACCCGGAGACGGTACGAATGGAGGGGAGAGAGGAATGCGCGAGAGAGTGTCGCTCGATGCCGGCGGAGCATCCGCGGCTCCAAGGCTTCTGGTAGCCGCTGTAGTCGCCGCGCTGTCTTTGGGTGTAGGCCTGAGCTCACCCGCCGTCGCCAGCTCGCTGGCGGTCGCGGCCCAGGGCGGCGATCTGACGCAGGTACGCGAGCTCATCGCCTCCGGCGCAGACGTCAACACTCCTCAAGCCGATGGCTCGACGCCGCTGCTCTGGGCGGCTTACCACTCCTATCCCGAGATGGTCGCCGCGCTCATCGAGGCGGGCGCCGATGCCGACGCCGCCAACAACTTCGGCATGACGCCGCTGCTGCAAGCCAGCCGCTACGGGGATGTCGAGGTCATGCGTGCGCTGCTCGAAGGCGGCGCGTCGCTCGAGGCCCGGCATCCGACCGGCGAGACGCCCTTAATGGCTGCGGCCCGGGCCGGCAGCGTGCCCGCGGTGACCCTGCTTCTCGAGCGAGGCGCCGATCCGGATGCCGTCGAAACGCAGTGGCATCAAACGGCGTTGATGTGGGCGGCAACGGAAGGCCATGCGGACGTTGCCCGTGTGCTGCTCGAAGCGGGTGCGGACCCGAACCTGCAGGCGCGTGTCACAGAGCTGACGCGGCGCAGCACGCGTACCGATTTTCCCACCGGCGGTTTCACCGCCCTGATGTGGGCGGCACGTAACGGCGATGAGGCGGTCGTGAAGCAATTGCTCGACGGCGGCGCCGACATCAACCTGACGAATGGCGACGGCGCCACGGCGATGATGCTGGCGATCATCAACGATCGCTTCGACTTCGCGGCAACGCTGCTCGAGCTCGGCGCCGACCCGAACGATGGCTCGCTCTACAGGGCGGTCGAGATGCGTGATGCGACCACCGATTGGCTCGCGAAGGATGGCACGCGCCTGCGTCCGGACCATCCGAACGAGCTGACGGCGCTCGATTTGATCCGGCTGCTGCTCGATGCTGGCGCGGACCCGAACAAACCCTACACCGGCCAGATGCATTCCGCTTCGATGTGCTGCGATACGTTCGAGAATGGCAGCCCGTTCTTTCGCGCCGCGATCGCGGCAGACGTGGCTGCGCTCGAGTTGCTGATCGCGCACGGCGCCGACCTCGAGTGGTCGCCGCAGGCCGCGGAGGGCGGTGGCGGGCCGATGGCCAATCGGAATGTCGGCCGGACCCCGCTGATGGTGGCGATGGACGGCGGCAAGGGCGTCGGCATGGCGGGCGGGCCCGGCGATATTCGCGAGGGCCGTGAGCCGCCGTTCCGCGAAGAAGCCAACCGGACGCCGGCCGATGCAGTGCGTGTGTTGCTCGAGGCCGGCGCAAATCCCGACTCCGTCACGCCCGATCGCGGCGAAAGCGCGCTGCATATCGCCGCGCGCGCCGGCAAGCTCGACATCATTCAGCTTCTGGCGGATGCGGGCGCAGCGCTCGAACTCGAAACCAAAGACGGCGAAACGGCGCTCGCGATTGTCGAGAAGATGCCACCGCGGGAACCGCCGCCGCTGACCGGCGCACAGGCGGGGCAGCCCCAGGGCGCACAGCCGGCCGAGGTGGCGGAGCTGTTGCGCACGCTTATGGCTGAGCGGGGAATGAGCCCCGCGAATGATACAGCGGTGGCTGCGGTCACCGGAGGCGACGGCAGATGAAGTCAGCGGTTTATATCGGCGTCGGTCTCGTCGCTGTGGCGGGTGTCGCCGGTTATCTATGGAACGCGCAGCAACAACCGCAGGCGCAGCTCGAGTCGCACTGGTCGATGGTCGATCGCTACTGCGTCGACTGCCATAACGATGTCGAGTACACCGGCGGGTTGACGCTCGAAGGTCGCAAGCCGGAGAACGTCGCGCTCGAGGCGGGCGTCTGGGAGAAGACACTCCAGAAGCTCAGCATGGGGATGATGCCGCCGCTCGACCAGCCGCAGCCTGCGCCCGAGGTTCGCGCGCAATTCGTGCGTGCGCTCGAGGGCTCGCTCGATGCCGCGGGTCTGCAAAGGCCGTATGCTGGCGTCACCGCTGTGCACCGGCTTAATCGGGCCGAGTATCGCAATGCGATTCGCGATCTGCTCGGCGTCGAAGCCGATATCGAGTCGATGCTGCCGAGCGACGGCGGTGATTTCGGCTTCGATAACATTGCCGATCTCCTTAGCACCTCTCCGATGCTGCTCGAGCGCTATCTGACCGTGGCGCTGCGTGTGGCCGACCTCGCGATCGGCAATCCCGAAGCGGTTGTCACGGCGACGAGCTATTCCATTCCGATGGAGACCACCCAGGACTACCACCTCGAGGGGCTGCCGCTCGGAACGCGCGGCGGGCTCAGCGTGAGCCATACCTTCCCTGCCGACGCCGAATACGTGCTGTCCGGCCGCTTGATCCGCGGTGTCGAGGAGGGGTTGTTCGGCGTCGAGGGTCACGATATCCCGCATGAGTTCCTAGTCCTCGTCGATGGCGTGCAAGTCTATTCCGCGATGATCGGCGGCAAGGAAGACCATGAGCTGAGCGTCGAGAGCGGTATCAACGTGGCTCAGGCCGTGATCGAGGAGAAGCTCACGTCACCGCCGGTCGCGATCACTGCGGGGCCGCACGAGGTGACCTTCACGTGGAAGGAGCGGCCCGCCCGCGAGCAGAACGCGTGGGAGCCGCCGCTGCGTGCGTCACTCGAGATTCACAATCCTTCCGGCATGCCTCGCCTCGAGCAGGGCGTGATAGAAGGCCCGTTCAATGCAAGCGGCGTCGGCAATACGCCGACACGCGACCGCCTCTTCGTCTGCCGGCCAGAGTCCGCGGCCGACGAGACGCCATGCGCAGAGCAGATCATCGAGGCGCTGGCACGTCGCGCTTACCGTCGGCCCGTCAACGAAGACGATATCGCGACCGCTCTGTCCTTCTACGACCAGGAGCGGCAGGCGGGCGGCGACTTCGATCAGGGCATCCATGCGGCCCTAACGCGTGTGCTGGTCAGCCCGTTCTTTCTGTTTAGAGCCGAGAAAGAAAATCCGGATGTTCCGCCCGGCGGCACCCACCCGATAGACGACTTCGAGCTGGCTTCACGGCTGTCCTTCTTCTTGTGGTCGAGCATCCCCGACAACGAGCTTCTTTCGCTGGCAGAGCGTGGCGAGCTGCGCAATCCGGAGACGCTCGAAGCGCAGGTGCGGCGAATGGTGGCCGACTCCCGCTCGGACGCGCTGGTCGCGAACTTCACCGGCCAGTGGCTGCAGCTGCGCAACCTCGAGCAGCGGGTCAAGCCCGATCTGCTGCTCTTCCCGGATTTCGACGGGAACCTGCGGGACGCGTTTCGTCGCGAAACCGAGTTGCTGTTCCGCCATGTGCTGCGTGAGGACCGCCCGGTGCACGAGCTGCTGACCGCGGATTACACCTTCGTCAACGAGCGCTTGGCGCGGCACTACGGTATTCCCGGTGTCTACGGTGCGCGTTTTCGTCAGGTGGACATCGAGGATCCGAACCGCTATGGGCTGCTCGGGCATGGCAGCATCCTGTCGTTGACCTCGGCGGCGAGCCGCACGTCCCCCATCATTCGGGGCAAGTTCATCATGACGGAGCTGATGAACAGCCCGCCGCCTGCGCCGCCGGACGATGTTCCGAATCTCGAGGAAAGCGCGCCGGAAGGCCGGCCTTCGACTGTACGCGAGCAGCTCGAGCGGCACCGCGCGAGCCCGAACTGCTCGGTGTGTCACAACGCAATCGATCCGCCAGGCTTCGCGCTCGAGAATTTCGATGCGGTGGGCCAATGGCGGGATGTGACGGACGAGGGCCTCGAGATCGATGCGGGCGGCGTGCTTTCCGACGGCACCGTGATCGACGGCCCCGCCGCCTTGCGGCAAGCTTTGATCAACGATCCGGAGATGTTCGCCGGCACGATCACGCAGAAGCTGATGATCTACGCACTGGGACGCGGGCTCACTCCGGCCGATATGCCGGTGGTGCGCCGCATCGTGCGCAGCGCGGCCGAGGACGATTATCAAGTCATGTCCATTATCCTCGGGATAGTGGACAGCTTTCCTTTTCAGATGCGTACCAACAAGCCGGAAGCCGACGCGGTCGTGACAGTCGCGCAGTCGAGGGAGTAGCCGTATGTTCATCACGAAAAAACATTTGGATCGCCGAACGTTCCTGCGCGGCGCGATGGGAGCGTCCATCGCTCTTCCTTTTCTGGATGCGATGGTCCCGGCCGCGACTGCACAGTCGCTGACTGCGGCTCGGGATCGGCATCGCTTCGGCGTGATCTACATGCCGAATGGCATCTATCCGGACATGTGGCATCCAGACACGGTCGGCCGCGACTTCGAGTTCAAGTCGATCATGAAGCCGCTCGAGCGTCATCGGGATGTGCTAACGACGATCAGCCAACTCAAGGCGCCTGATGGCAGCAAGGATATGGGCGGCATTCACATGGGCGCGAGCGCCGCGTTCCTGAACGCCACCGGGCCGCTCGGCAGGAATGGCGAGTTCAATCGTGTCGAGTCGCGCCGATCGATCGATCAATACATTGCCGATGCGATCGCCGGGGATACGCCGCTGCGCTCGCTAGAGATCGGTACCGAAGACATGGGCACGTCGGCCGGTGCGTGCGACGGCTACCCCTGTGTATTCTTCAACACCATGGCGTGGGCGGATGACACGACTCCGTTGCCGGTCGGCGTCAATCCGCAGGTAACCTTCGAACGGATGTTCGGCGACCCCGGTACTCCGGAGCAGCGCGTCGCGCGGCTAAAGAGGAAGCAAAGCCTGCTGGACTCGGTCAGAGAGGATACGTCTCGGCTGCAGCGCATGATCGGCGCAGCGGATAATGCGATTCTGGACGAGTATTTGGCCAACGTTCGCCGTGTCGAGACTCAGCTTCAGAAAATGGAGGCGCGCGCCGGAGTGCTGGAAAGCACGGCAGAAGGGCCGGTCGGGATTCCGTACGATTTCGACGATCACGTCACCGTCAGCTACGACTTGTTGCACCTCGCGTATCAGGGCGACATCACCCGCGTATTCAGCTTCATGCTCGGCCATGAAGCGAGCGGCCGTAGCTACGCGCACGTCGGCGTGCCCGAGCCTCACCATTCGACGTCGCACCACAAGAACACGCAGGAAAGCCTCGACATGTACGCGAGGATCAATACCTACCAGATGGTCAAGCTCGCGGAGTTCCTGGACAAGCTCAGCGCGACGCAGGACGGCGACCGCTCGCTGCTCGACTCGTCGCTCATTTACTTTGGCGCGGGAATGAGCAACGGTCTGCTGCATGATCGCCACAATGTGCCTGCCGTGCTCTTTGGCCGCGCGAACGGTACGTTGAAGGGCAACAGACACATCGAGGCCAAGAAGGACCTGCCGACGGCGAATTTGCTGATCGCTCTCGCCGACAGGTTCGGCGCCGAGGTGGACTCGATCGGGCAGAGCACAGGCCGGCTGGAGATCTAAGCGCGTCCAGGCTCGATAGGAGAAGTGCGGGCCGCTCGGGCGGCCCGCATCGTTTCTCACGAACGCGTTACCGCGGGTAAGAAGGGGGGGCGAAAGTTATGGCGGACATTTGGGCCAGGTGCGGCGTCACTTCGCGACGACTGCGCCTGCACCCTGCTTCGCTGCGGCTGATCGTCAAGGGCGCTGCAGTGGGCCTTTTGGCCGTCGGGGCTGAGCCTGCGGCCGTCCTCGCACAGGAGCCTGCGCAGCCAGCCGAAACGAAGTGCGTGCCGCTCTCGGAGCAATTTCCCGAGCTCGGGACGGCGCAGAGCATATCCGCGCGCCGGAGCTTTACGACCGTGTGGGGCTCGTTCGAGCTACCCGGAGGCGGCTGCGGCTACGCGTCCGCAGAGGAGCATTACACGGCTCTTCTCGATGAGGTCGAGCGACGCGGCGGTCCGACGCGGCACACGTTCGAAACGCTGCCCGACTGGAGCGGCCATTGGGGAACGGACAACGCCACCGGCGAAGTCGCGATCGTCGGTCTCAACTCGACGGCCGAAGGTATGGCTGCTCGCTTAAAGCCCGAGGCGCGTGAGGTTTTCCTTCGCGATCGACGCATGTGGGAGCAAGACCATGCGATCGACCCTATCTCGTTTTGCCTGCCGCCGAACTTCCCGCGCTGGTTCACCGAATATGGGTTCCGAGAGCACTTTCTCACGCCGGACAAGGCGCTTCTCGGCAGTGAGATGATGAACCAGTTCCGGCGCATCTTCACGGATGGGCGGCCCCATCCGTCTCCGGATTGGATGTCGAGCGAGTGGCTTGGCTACTCGATCGGTTTTTGGGACGGCGACATCCTCACTGTCTGGACGAAGGGCATCAAGGAAGGAGTTCTGCAGCGCAATATGCCGCGCCAGACGGATCGAATGGAAGTCGTCGAGCGCTGGCGCAAGGTCGACCCGGTCGCAGCCGGCGTCGAGCTCGTGCCGAATACGTTGGGCTCGGAATACATCCCGAGCGAGCGAATAGAGGTTGAGGTCACGATGTACGATCCGACCTTCATCGAGCCGTGGCACACAGTCGTCGCTTTCTACAAGGAGGACGATCGCAGTGCCGAGGCGAAGGAGCGCATCTGGCCGCACCAGTGGGACTGCGTCGAAGGCTCGCAGTGGTATGTCACCGACGACGGCGTCGTCAGTCAGTACGCGCCTGGCGAGAAGCCGGATCTCACCGATCCGGACTTCTGGTTCGACGAAGACTATGTGCATCGCTAGCCTTGAAGAGCCTCTTGCGCCCGAAACTCTCTCGATCACTGCTGCGGATAAGTGTTGGATAACGGTGTTTGATAGTGCGATCTCTTAAACCTGCATTCAGCTTCGCGGCCCTCGTCATCGCCATCGGCGCGGCTGCACCTACGGAAGCACATCACTCGGCGGCGATGTTCGATGATCGAGTCGTGCTCACGTTCGCAGGCAACGTGACGCGCTTCGACTATCTGAACCCGCACTCGTGGCTCTACGTCGCGGTCGAGAACGAGGATGGAAGCGTGACGGAGTGGGGGTTCGAGCTTGACGCGCCGCCGCGGCTGCGCCGCGTAGGAGTGTCGCCGACGTTTTGGCAACCGGGCGACGCGGTAACGGTCAAAACCAATCCGTTGCGCGATGGCCGTCCCGCTGGGCATCTGGTCGGCGCCGTCAGCGAGAACGGCAAAACCTTCGGTAACACGACCGGGATCGAGCAGAGCGGCGACGGCCGGACGGACTAAAGCGGTGACGGAGAGCGGTGTGTCCCGGGCGCGCCGCTGATCAGCGCCGCGGCCCGTCCGCACGCACGTTCTTCTACTTCTTCTCGAACTTGTGCACTCTGCCGTAGCGGCTAAATTCGGCAACGAACAGATCGCCGGCCTCGTTGGTCGCAACGCCGTGCGGCGCGACGACGTACCCGGGTCGCCATTGCTCCGGGGGAAGCTGATTACCGCCGACCCCCTCTCCGGTGTTCGTGCCCACATGCGCGACGATATGGCCGGCCTCATCCAAAATCGTGACCCGGCCCTGCAGCTCGCCGACGATCGCATAATCGCCGTCGATCGTCACCGCGGCCGGCAGCAGCAGAGCATCGTTTACGACGCCGAGGAACGCGCCATCGAGCCCGAGGTGCACGACCCGGTTATTGAGGCGGTCCGTAGCGATGATCCGGACCGGCTCGAAGCGCGTATCGATCGCGATCTTGTGCAGGATATCGAAGCCGTACGGCAGAGCCTTCCCGCCGAACGTATCCAGATACGTGCCGTCTTTATCGAACCGATGCACGTAATCGCTCGAATATCCGTCGGTAACGAATAAGTCGCCGTTTGGAGCGACATCGATGCCGGACAGCAGCACACCGAGCTCGTCCGAGAAGCGGTTTGCCGTCCAGAACTCCCGCGGGATCACGTCTCGCGGCAGCTCGAGCACCACCTCGCCGTCGAGCGTCATCTTGATGATGGTCTGTCCGCGCAACGTGGCGCCGTAGAGATGCTCGCCATCGTCGGTTCGGCGGATCACGAAGCCGTGAAAGTCTGCCGGTGCGTTCGGCAGTGCACGCAGGAAGCGCCCATCAGCCCCGAATATTTGCACCCCTTGTGCCGGATCCTCGACGCTGACATAGATCTCGCCCGCGGAGCTCACCGCGACGTCGCCGTGCATCGGTCCGAGGACCTCCTTGCCGGCCGGCAGCTCCAGCCAGTCGGGCACGGCTTCGTACTGCTGAGCCAGGCTCGCGCTCGCGAGCAGGGCAACGGCCATCGCGACCACTACACGAAACAATGGCATATCTCCGGCTCGTGTGAGGCTGCGGCACGAGCACACGGGTATGAACCGCGAATCAGCCCCGAAGGGAATGGTAATCCCTGCACGGGGCGCCGTCACGACTGGGCGGCGGATGCTGTTGGCGTGTAATCGGCACCTGCGAGCGGCGACGCTCAGACCGGCTCGCTTGGCAAGCTCCGATAGGCGGAGCCGGTTGCGGGACGAGGCACTACGGGGTTGCGGCGCTGGGGCGAAAGCTCAATGTGCGAATGTGCTCGAGGAGCGTGTAGTTCAGTACGGCGACGCCGAGCATCTCGAGCACTTCCTCGACTGTCGCGAGCCCGGCGTAGATGGGCGTCTCTTTACTGAACGCCCCGGCATAAAGCTGGCCCACGATCTCGACTCCGACCGCGCCGCCAACGAGCAGCGCGCCAGATAGGACCAACAAGCCCGCGATGCGCGCCGGCAATCTTCGCAGGAAGGGGATGAAATAGACGAGCAGGGCGAGGCCTACGGGGATATAGAAGTACGTCCACGAGGCGCCGAACGATGTGCCGAACGCGAGACCGACCGTTTCGTGAATCCTCGAAGCTTCGTCGATCGCGAAGAACGCGAAAGCGCCCGCGAGCACGAACCACGGCGCCGCGGCCTTCCCGAGCGTGCGATATCGACTACCGATCACCGCGAACAGCGCCGATGCGGCCAGCATCGCGACGCATTGATAAAGGGTCGGAATGTTGTGCTCGGCATCGAGCCAGAACATTCGCACCATCTGATAACCGAACGACTCCTCCGGCCAGCTGGAAAAGTACAGCGCCGTGCCTGCGGCCGTGCTGGCGATCGCCAACAGCGCGATGATCTGTGCCTGCAGCGCGAGCACACGGCGCGGCGAAACGACGATTTGCGCCGTGCGTTCGGAGTGCGGCCTTTCGGACGATCTCTCCCTGATAAAGACCTGGAGTGACCTGCTGGATGGCGCATATTGCATGAGCTGCTCCCTCACGACGCGCGCCGCAAGCCAGGCGAGTACCTTCGATTACGACGGCGACATCTTGCACCAATCTAGCCGGGCGCAGTGCGCACGGCGAATCGGTTGCGATGCTGATTGATTTTGTTGCGCAGACATGATCTGCGTTTTGACGAGCGCGGCTAGCTATGGTCTTTGATGTAATTGCGCTCGTATTCGCGTTGCGCGTGATCTTGCTCGCGTTTGATCGCCTGACCTTTGCGACGTGCGCTAGCGAGCGCGCGGCTGCGTGTCTTGTCGGTGCTTACAGACGCATTGAACGTGAGCAACTTTTCCACATCGGCCGCGCCGCACATCGGGCAGTTGGGAATTTCCCCGACCTTCACGATTTGGTCGAAGTCGTGGCTGCACGCGCGGCATTTGAAGTCATAGAGCGGCATGGGCTAAAGAGTATTCGGAAGCGGCGCGGTTCGCAAATGGCAGGCCTGCAACCGTCGCCGGCGACCGACGAGGGCGCAGTCCCTATGAGCGGCGAGACTTGTTTTGCGCGATACTCCCGCAGTGGGGGCAAGAGCCGCCGTCGCCGGAGATCACGAGCATATGAGCGATCTACCTCGCGCAACGCTGGGCCGCACCGGGCTCGAAGTCAGTCGCCTAGGATATGGCGCAATGGAGCTGCGTGGGCTCGAGCATTTCCCACGGTTGTCGGAAAGTGAAGCCAGCGAGCTCCTGAACCGGGTTCTCGACCGCGGCATCAACTATATCGATACGTCGCCCGACTACGGTTACTCGGAAGACACGATCGGCAAGCACATTTCGCACCGCCGCGACGAGTTCTATCTCGCGAGTAAATGCGGCTGCCCGATCGAGCCTCCCGACGTCGCTTATCAGAATCGCAAGCCGCACAGCTTCACGCGTGAAAATATCCGCGCCGGTGTCGAGCAAAGTCTCGCACGGATGAAGACAGATCATCTCGACGTGGTTCAGTTTCACCTCAGTCCGTCACGCACTGTTTTAGAGCAGAACGACTCGATTGCCGAGCTCGAGGCGCTGCAGCAGGAAGGCAAGATCCGCTTCATCGGGATGTCCGGCACAATGCCGGAGCTCGCCGACCATATCGAGATGGGCGTCTTCGACGTTTTCCAGATGCCATATTCCGTGCTCGAGCGTGAGCACGACGAGCTGATGCGCGAGGCGGCGCGAGGCGGCGCCGGCGTCGTCGTCCGCGGCGGTGTCGCACGGGGCGTGTTCGTCAAGGACGAGGCGATCATCGACGCCTATCCTGAATTCCTGCGGCCGAGCTTCCGTTTCCGCCGCCGGCTATGGCAGGAGGCTGCGGTCGAGGACCTGCTCGGGGATATGACGCCGATGGAGTTCGCGCTGCGCTTTACGCTCAGTCATCCGGCGATGACGACCACGATCGTCGGCACGGCGAACCCGATACACCTCGAGAGCAACCTGGCCGCTGCCGCGAAAGGCGCACTGCCGAGCTCCCTATACGACGAAGCGTTGACTCGATTTCAGGCTGCCGCCCAGCGGATAGAGTAATCCCGGATCGCGGGGTCCTCTTCGACTTCGCGTGCGCCGCACGCCGGGCGGCGCCCGTGTGTCGAATTCACGCGCCTCGATTCGATTAAAGACAGGTCTCGGGGCGCGGGTCAGCCGCGCCGCCCGATGCCCATCGGCATGTGTTACTTGTTCTGTTATCATCGCGCACCCGCGAAGGAGTCGCCGTGCGAACGCATAACGAGCAGTCAGGGCAGTGGGGCGTCTGCATCATGTTGTGGGTTTCCCTGGGGCTGGCTTGCCTGGGGCTCGCGGCGTGCGAGCAGCAGGTCGCGCAGCAAGCTCCGCCCCCGGCGGTCATGGTCGGTGCGCTCGAGGTCCGCGTCACGGAGTTACCCATTGCCCTCGAGTATCCCGCGCAGATCCACGGGTTCCGTGAGGTCGAGGTGCGAGCCCGCGTGTCCGGCATTTTGCTCGAGCGGACCTATGCAGAAGGCGCTGCGGTCGATGCTGGCGAGGTCCTGTTCCGCATCGATTCTGCGCCATTTCGCGCCGAGGCCGAACGGGCGCAGGCGCAGCTCGAAGTTCAGCGGGCGAGCTTTCGTCAGGCGGAGCGGGAGCGGGATCGGGTGCTCCCGCTGTTCGAGCAGAATCTCGCGAGCCGCCGCGATCGGGACAACGCGGTTGCCGGTTACGAGACGGCCGCGGCGGCCGTGGCGGCAGCCGAGGCGGCGCTGCGTACCGCAGAGCTCGATCTTTCCTATACGGAAGTGACGGCCCCCATCGCCGGATTGACGAGCCGGGAGATGCGCTCCGAGGGCAGCCTGGTCACAGCCGGGGAGGAGTCCAGCTTGCTTGCCTATCTGGTACAGACCGATAGGTTGTACGTCGACTTTTCCGTGCCGGATGCCGATGCCGAGCTGCTCCGTGCTGCGCTCGCGGAAGACGCAGCGAGTGTTTCTGCGCGCATCGTGACCGCGCGAGGCGTCGGGAATCCGCTCAAATCGCGCATCGCGTTTATTGCGCCGCGTGTGGACGAATCGACCGGGACGGTGGAAGTCCGCGCGGTGGTCGACAACGTCGCGCGCACGCTTCTGCCCGGCCAGGTCGTCCGGGTACGGATCGACGGCGTCGGTCTGCCGGACGCGATCGTGATTCCGCGGCGCGCCGTGGGGCATGGGGCGGAAGGCACTTTCGTGTGGCGCATCGACGAGTCGAACACGGTCTCGCCGCAGCCGATCGACGTCGGGATCACGTCCGGCAATTCCGTCTCGGTCGCGAGCGGCCTGGCGAGCGGCGATCGGATCGTCGTCGACGGCATTCTCAAGGTGCAGCCCGGTGCCGTCGTCCAGACGGAGCCGCCGCCACGCCCGGCCGGAGGCGCCGTGGCGCAGGGGACGCCTTGATCTCGAACTACTTCATCGACCGGCCGCTGTTTGCGACCGTGGTGTCCGCATTCATCGTGATCGCCGGCCTCGCCGCGTTTACCGTGCTGCCGGTGGCGATGTACCCGGATATCACTCCGCCGCAGCTCAGTGTGACGACGGTTTACCCGGGCGCGAGCGCCGATGTGGTCGCCGAGACCGTCGCCGCTCCGCTCGAGCAGGCGCTGAATGGCGTCGAGAACATGTTGTACCTGCGCTCCGCCAGCTCCTCCAGCGGCTCGCTCGAGATCGCGATCACCTTCGCCGTGGGCACGGATCCCGACATCGCGGTCATCAATGTGCAGAACCGCGTGCAGAGCGCGCTGCAGATGTTACCGGAAGAGGTGCGCAGGCAGGGCGTGACCGTGGCGAAGACGCTGCCGAGCTTCCTGCAGATCCTGACGCTCGACTCTCCGGACGGCCGCTACGACGAGCTATTCGTGTCGAATTACGCGACGGTCAACGTGCTCGATGAGATTCGCCGCGTTCCAGGCGTCGGCAACGTGCAGGTCTTCGGGGGGCGCGACTATTCGATCCGCATTTGGCTGCAGCCGGATAAGCTCGCGGAGCTCGGTTTGACGCCGTCCGACGTCGCGGCCGCGGTGCGCGAGCAGAACGCGCAATCGGCCGCGGGCCGCGTCGGGGACGAGCCGATGCACGAGCGTGTCGACATGACGCTCACGGTCACGACACAGGCGCGGCTGGCCGATCCCGAGCAATTTGCACGAATCGTGCTGAAGACCGGCAATGATGGCGAGATCGTGCGCCTCGGTGACGTCGCGCGCGTAGAGCTCGGCGCCCGCGACTACTCCTTCGGCCTGACGCGCCAGGGCCGCCCGGTCATCGGCGCCGCCGTGCAGCTCGCGCCGGCGGCCAATGCCCTAGAGACCGCAAGCGCCGTATACGCGAAGATGGAGGAGCTCGCGGAGTCGTTTCCGGCCGGGCTCACGTGGGCGATTCCGTACGATACAAGCGAGTACGTTCGCGTGTCGATGCGCGAGGTGACGATGACCTTCATCGAAGCGATGGTGCTCGTGTTCCTGGTGGTATGGGTCTTCTTGCACCGCCTGCGGGCCACGCTGATCCCGTCCGTCGTCGTGCCGGTGTCACTGATCGGCACGTTCGCCGGCATGTATCTCCTCGGCTTCTCGATCAATTCGCTGACCTTGTTCGGAATGGTCCTCGCGATCGGCATCGTCGTCGACGACGCGATCGTCGTGCTCGAGAACGTCGAGCGGCATATGCGTACCGACGGTGTCGATTCGCGCGAAGCCACGCGGCGAGCCATGGCGGAGGTGAGCCGCCCCGTCATTGCGATCGTGCTCGTGCTGAACGCCGTGTTTCTCCCCGTGGCCTTTCTCGGCGGGTTGGTCGGCGAAATGTATCGACAGTTCGCGATCACGATTGCGGTATCCGTGTCGATCTCGGGCTTCGTCGCGTTGACGTTGACGCCGGCGATGTGTGCCCGGCTGCTGCGCTCGGGCGAGGTCGAGCCTAAAGGCATCCTGCGCCACTTCGACAGCGGCTTCCGCAGGCTGACACACACCTATACCGGCGGCGTTGGCTGGATGCTTCGCCACAACACGGTGGGCGTCGCGCTCATCGTCGTGATGCTGGTCGCGACTTGGCTGATCGCCCGAGGTGTGCCGACGGCCCTCGCGCCGAACGAGGACCAAGGCTACGTAATCACGATCGCCGCCTTGCCGCCGGCGTCGTCGCTGCAGCGTACGCGGGACGCGCTGGAGCAGCTCGATCGCGCCACGTTCGAGCACCCGGCGTACGCTGACAACATCACCGTCGCCGGCTTCGACGTGCAAACCAATGCGCAGCGCAGCAACGCGGGCGTGAGCTTCGTGCTGCTCAAGGACTGGTCCGAGCGCGAGGAGCCCGGGCTGAGCGCGCAGGAGACGGCGGCCGCGCTGTTCGGCGCCGGTATGGCGATCAAGGATGCGTTCGTGTTCTCCCTGTCGCCGCCCGCTATCGAGGGCATGTCGAACACCGGCGGCTTCGAAGGGTTCGTGCAGATGCGCTCAGGCAGCGACTACGCGGCGCTCGAGCAGGCAACGCAAGCGTTGGTCGCGGCTGCGGCGCAACGGCCGGAGCTGATCGGCGTCGGCACCTCGTACTCCGCCCAAGTGCCGAGAGTACAGATCGACGTCGATCTCGAGAAGGCCAAGCTGCTGGGCGTCAGCATGGACGACGTGAACACGACCTTGCAGAGCACGTTCGGCGCGTTGTACGTGAACGACTTCAACCGGGACGGCCGCGTCTATCGGGTGCTACTGCAATCTGAGGCCAAGTATCGAGCGCATCCCGAGGATATCCGCGACGTATACGTGCGCTCGTCGCGCGGCTCGATGCTGCCGTTGACGGCGATCGCAGCGATCCGGCCGGTGACGGGCCCCGACATCATCGAGCGTTTCAATCTTTTTCCGTCCGCACGGCTCTCCGGCGAGCCGGCGCCCGGCTACAGCTCGGGTCAGGCCCTCGCCGTCATGGAGGAGCTCGCCGCCGAGCACCTTGCCAACGGCTTCTCGCTCGCATGGTCCGGCATATCGTTCCAAGAGAAGACCAGCGGCCAGAATACGGCGGCGATCTTCGGTCTGGCCGTGCTCATGGTTTTTCTGATTCTCGCTGCGCAGTACGAGCGGCTGACCTTGCCGTTGGCGGTAATTCTCGCCGTCCCGTTCGCAGTATTCGGCGCTTTCCTGGCGGTATGGCTGCGCGGGCTCTACAACGATCTGTATCTGCAGATTGGCCTTGTCACGCTGGTCGGGCTGGCGGCCAAGAACGCGATCCTGATCGTCGAGTTCGCGACTCAGATGCGCCGGGACGGCATGAGCCGCATGCAGGCGGCGGTCGAAGCGGCTCGGCTGCGCTTTCGCCCAATCGTCATGACCTCACTTGCCTTCATTCTCGGCGTCGTGCCGCTCGCCATTAGCAGCGGCGCCGGGGCCGCGAGCCGCCATTCGATCGGCACGGGCGTCATCGGCGGCATGCTTGCGGCGACCTTCCTCGCTGTGCTGTTCATCCCGATGTTCTACGTATGGACGTCCCGGCTAGGCGCGCGGCTGCGCGGCGAGGGGTCGGAGCCCGCGCGGGCATAGAAGCCGCTTCTGACGCTCGTTGAGCCGCGGCGATGTTCTTTGCGCGGCGCAGGGATTACAGTGCGGTCCCTGGAATTCATCCGCTCGAAGGAAACAACTATGCGCATGCTCATGCGAACCTTGCCTCTCGCTGTCCTCACTGTCGTCGGAACCTCCGCCCTGGCCGAAGGGCCGTCACCGATCCGGCTCGACCCCGACAAGCTCGCCGGGATCGGTCTCACGGATGCGCCCGGCACGGCGTACGAAGATATTTTGGTCGAGGGAGAGCTGAAGTTCAGGGTTGCGACGCTGTTCTCGGGCGAAGAGCTGCGCGTCTCGGTCTTCGAGTCGACGCCCGCGAAGACCGACCATCGCACGCGGCCGCTCGACGTCGACGAGTTCGTCTACGTGCTCGATGGCAAGCTGATCCTCACCGAGCAGAACGGCAACGTGCAAGAGTTCACGCCCGGCCAATCCGTCGTGCTGCCGCGCGGCTATGACGGCACTTGGGAGATGGTGGGCAACTACCGCGAGATCGCCATCGTCATCGCGAAGTAGCTCGGCAACTTCGCGACCGGGCCGCCTGGGCCGGGACGACGCAAAGCCGCGTCACTGGCGTCCCGGCGGCTCGCGGCGGAGTTTGGGCCTGGGCTAGGCTAAGGCTCCGCTACGGCCGCCGCGGTCAGCGACTCAATCAACGTGCGCATCGCGTCGTCGGCAAGCGTCAGAGGCGTATCGCCGTAGTCGGACTCGATCGTCGGCGACGCGCCTTGCTGCAGAAGATACTCGACGACGCGAGCGTGGCCGCGCTCCACGGCGATGTGCAGCGCGGTGTTCCCGGTGGCCGGGTCGCGCTGATGCACATCGACGCCGGCTTCGATCAGCGCCCGGGCCATCGCGAGCGCATCGTCCTCGCTGCCGGCGCCCTTGCTACGATCACGTGAGTGATTGTTGCCGGGGCGCTCGCTGACGCCGACGATCAGCACTGCCGTATCGTTGATCATCTCGGGGTCGGCGCCGTAGCGGAGCAGCAGCGCAGCCGCGGCCGGATTGAGCCCGCCCTCCGCCGCGCGATGCAGCGGCGTGATGCCGGGCCCCGAGCCGTCACGATAGCCGCGGTCGAAAGTCACGTTGCGATACGGCTGGCGCTGGCGCAGCGGGATGTCGGGATGCGCGCCTGCTTCGAGCAGTCTTTCGAGCACCTCGATCGGTTTCGTCGTATCGAATGACGGGATATCGGGGTGGCCGGAGCTCAGGCGTGCGTCGAGATCGACCGCGACGTACACGGGGCTGCGCCCGAAGACGTCCCATTGGCTTGGGTCCGCGCCGGCGTCGATCAGCGCCAGGGCGGTATTCCAGCGAAGGTTCAGCAGCGCGATCAGCAGCGGCGTCACACCGTTCCGGTTGCCGACATCGAGATCCGCACCCACCTCTTTCAGCACCGGGATGCAAGCGACGCAGTCTTCCCGCGCGGCGAAAAGCGCCGCCGTCATGCCGCCCGTATCATAGTTTTTCGGCCGCGGCTCGGCCGTCGTTCGCCGCTCCCAGACGCGGTCGAACGAACGTGCGCTAACATCGGCGCCGTGCTCGGCGAGGAGACGGATCATATCTGGGTGACGCCGCGCGGCGGCCCACATGATCGCCGTCTGACCGCCCCACGTTTCGAACGCGTTCGGGTCGGCGCCGGCCTCGAGCAGCAAACGCGCCGCGTCGATATTGCCGGTGCGCGCGACCGCCATCAGCGCCGTCTGGTTATCGTAGTTCGCCGATTCGATGTCGGCGCCGGCCTCGAGCAGCATCGCGATGATGCCGGCATGCCCGGTGACCGCGGCTTCCATCAGCGGCGTAGACCCGAACTGGTTCTGCGTCGCGGGCGTCGCACCCGCGTCGAGCAGCGCGCGGACCAGCTCGGTATCTTGCTGGTAGACGGCCCAATGCAGTGCCGTCGTGCCGTTGCCGCTTGCCTCGGGCGCGTCGACATCGCCGTTTGCGGCGATGAGTGCCAGCGCCTCGTCGCGCATGCCGACGCGTACGAGGTCCGCAATGGTCGCGTCGACGCCGACCGGCGGCCGCAGCGGCACGAGACGGTCGCCATGCACCGGCACACGCTCCTCGCCCGCGGCCGGCCCGGCGGCGAGCACGGCGGCAAGCAACGCACCGAGCGCGAGCCGGCAGATATTTCGCATCCCGGTCATACGTCGGCGAGCTCGCCCGTGCTGTTGCCGATTCGCTCGACCTCGACGCCGTTGCGGTTCAGCAGCGTCACCCAGAGGTTGTTCAACGGTGTACCGGCCGGCTGGATCACATGCTGGCCGCCGCGAATCGCGCCGCCTGCGCGGCCGATCACGGTCGTCGGCAGCGGGTTGAAATTATGGCCGGCCGCGTCGCTCATGTTGCTGCCCCAGACGATCGTCGAATAATCGAGCAATGTGCCGTCGCCTTCCGGCGTGGCCGCGAGCCGTGCGATCAGGTGCTCGGCAAGCTGCTCGGTGAACAGGCGCACGATCTGGCCGCGCACGGCGCGATTGGCGCCGACCTGGTGCGACAGTGGATGCCACGCGCTCGTGATGCCGAGCGACGGGAACACCCGCATGCTGACTTCCTTGCTCGCGAGGAACGTGCTGACGTTGGTTAGATTGGCCTGGAACGCAAGCGTCATCAGCTCGAACATCAGCGCGAGATGGTCTTCGACGGCATTCGGCACACCGACCGGTGTCGGCGGCAAATCCAGCCGATCGACGCCGGCCGCTTCCGCGAGATCGATACGGCGCTCCACTTCGCGCACACCATCGAGGAAGTCGCCCACGGCGGAACGGTCCGTCGGGCCGAGCTTGCGCGTCAGACCCGCTACCTCGCCGGTGAGTGAGTCGAGCAGGCTGCGGTTCTCGGCACGAATGCGATTGCGCTCGTCGGCATCTGCGCCGCGGCCGAAGAGCTGGAAGAACACATTGCGCGGATTGTAGTTCGGCGCCAGCGGCATCGACCGCGTATGGGCCAGCGTCTGACCGAAGCCCCAACCGTAGTTCGGATCGCTCGGGCCGCCGGGTTCGGTGCCGAGCTCGAGCGACGGCAGCGGCGTATCCATGCCGATGACCTCGACCGCGCGCTGGTCGGCGCTGATCCGCTCGGGATAGACCCGGCCGCCCTTCTCCGGAACGGTGCCGGTTAGCCACGTGCCGGCATGCACGCCGTGCGGGGTTTGTGCCGCAGCGACCGAGTTATCCAGATTCGAGACTACCGTGACATAGTCGCGGTACGGCGCGAGCGACTCGAGATCGCCGACCAGCTCGAAGTCCCGGCCGACCCCGTTCGGGGTCCAGCGGTCGTGGTGCTCGTCTCGTCCGACCTCGCGTGCGAGCCCTTCGAGCGGTAATGGCGTGGTGCTCAGGATCGCTCCGTGCGGGATATAGATAAACGCCATTCTGCGCGGTATCGCCGTGTCGAGCGCACGGGCGACGCCAGCGGGAAGCATTGCGCTCAGAAGCGGCAGGCCGATGGTCGCGCTGGCACTCTTCAGGACGGTGCGGCGGGAAAGGTGCTTGCGTGTCAGAAACATAGCGGTCTCCGCGTTCTCAATTCAACTGGGCTGTGAGCTCGGCCTCGACATCGTCATCCGGCAGCTCGTAATACAAGAAGGGGGCGCTGTTGACGATCTCGCGCACGAGCGCCGAGAAACGGTAATCGTCCTGCGCCGCTTCCTGCACGATTGCGCGGATGATCGGCATGTCATGCGCGTAGTCGAGCGGTCGGCCGACCGCATACATGACGAGCTTCTCGGTCATCGTTTGCACGAACTGCTCGGGCCGCTGCAGCAGATAGTCGCGCAGCTCGTCCGGGCTCGTTACGGGTGTGCCGTCCGGCAGCGCGCCCGCATCCGTGACCACGGGCTGATCGGTGAATTCCTCGATCTCGCGCCAGACGCCGACGGCGTTGAAGTTCTCGAGCGAGAAACCGAGCGGATCCATCACGCCGTGACAGGCAAAGCAGCGCGGGTCCTCGGAGTGTGCGGCAAGCCGCTCGGCAACCGTGCGAAAAATCTCCGCGTTGAAATCGTTCTCGGGCAACAGCGCCTCGACGTCCGGCGGCGGCGACGCCGGTGGGGCGCCGATGATATTGGCGAGAATCCACTCGCCGCGCAGCACGGGCGCCGTGCGGTCCGGATATGACGTCACCATCAGCACCGCGGCCTTGCCGAGCAGCCCCCAGCGCGACGAATCCTCGAGCTCGACCCGGCGAAAACGGCTGCCTTTCACGGCGTCGATGCCGTAATGG
Source organism: uncultured Gammaproteobacteria bacterium (assembly GCA_964518995.1). Lineage (GTDB taxonomy): Bacteria > Pseudomonadota > Gammaproteobacteria > Steroidobacterales > Rariloculaceae > ZC4RG20. The sequence goes on along the minus strand of CAZFJU010000020.1, from coordinate 2,571 downwards.
ATCGCGACCCGCTCGTTGAGGTAGGTGTCCCGAGCCGACAACAGCTCGACGACACTGCGATCCTCGCGAAAGATCATGTCGACGAAGCGAAGCGTTTCTTCGATCAGATCGCGCCGCGGGTCGGCGTCCGAGCCGAGCACGAGCCGGTGATTGGCCGCGTACGGCAGGATGTTCGGATCGGGCTCGAGATCCTCGATCCGATCGAGGTGCAGCCATTGCGAGCCGAAGCTCGACGCCAGCGCGAACGAGCGCGAATCCGCAAGCATGCGCGTGATCTGCGCGTCGAGCACCGCAGGATCGCGCAGCGTGCCGGCCGCTGCGGTGGCGAGCAGCTCGTCATCCGGAATCGAGCTCCACAGGAAGAACGACAGACGAGAAGCCAGCTCGTAGTCGGTAAGCGCGTAGATGCTTGAGCCGGGCGCAACTTCCCGTTGCGGCTCGGGGCTCATGCTGCGATACAGGAACTGCGGGCTCGCGAGAATCCGCGTCAGGCCGGAGCGGATACCTTCCTCGAAACCCCCTTGCTCGAACCCGTCCTCGTAGAACGCCATCAGGGTTCCGAGCTCTTCGGTTTCGATCGGCCGCCGGAACGCACGCGTCCCGAGGCGAGCCATGATCTCTTCGGCGCACGGCGTCTGCTCGTCGAACGACTGAGGATAGCAGCTGAAGATCGTTTCGCGGCTCGGCGTAGGACCGATCGCATCCGCGCCGAACGGACCGACGATGTTGAAGCCGGTGACGGCGAGATGCCGCTCCGAGCCGCCCATCGGGTTCAGCGAACTCAGCTCGTGCTCGCCCTCCATGAACGAGCGAAACAGGTACGCGACCGAGATCAGCCGCGGCCCGGCCTCTGCCTCGAAGCGGATGTTCCGGAGCCGGTCGTTCATTGCCGTGACGGCGGGCCCCTGATCCTGGTCGATCCAGCGCAGGTCGCCGGTTTCTTCGCCGCCGAGCTGCGTGGAGTATACGAGCCGGCCGTCGACCGTGACGATCAGCGTGTTTAAGTGCTCGGCGGCGTTGAGCCAGGCATCGGTCGGGAACAGCTCCTCGAGATTGATCTCGTACTCGCCGTTTGCGGGAAAATAGTGCCACGCCTGTATGCCGCCGCGGGTGCCGAGCGGGGCGCCCGGGGCGTGGAACAGCTGATGCCCTTCCTGGTCTGGCAGCCGCAGAAACTCGGCGCTGCCGCTGCCGAGGGGCGCGTCCGGCTGGCCGACGGCCTCGACCGCGACTTGACGCGCCGTCGATAGATACATTTCGAGGAAGCTCGGCGTCGTCACGAGTGCGGACGCGATGTTATCGAAGCCGTCGTGAGTCGTATCGGGCGGCAGCATATCGACCGGGGGAATCCAGTCGACATTGAGCAGATCGCGAACGGCGTTGGCGTACTCCTTGCGATTCAGCCGATGCAAACCGCTCCAGCCCGGCCGCGGCTGGTTCGCCTGAGCGGCGTCGAGGTCCGCTTCGAGCCACGCCACCGCGCCCGTGTACTCGGCGTCGCTGGGGCGGCGTTGGCCCGGCGGCGGCATGGTTCGGCCGCGCAGCTTGCGGATCACGTTCTCCCAAGTCTCGGCGTGCTCGGGGATGCTCGTGGGGCTTAGCCCGTCGAGCGCGAGGTCACCGGCGTAGTCGAGCGCGTTGTGGCAGTCGAAGCAGTACCTCTCGAGCACGCCCCAGTGCTGGTCTGCGTGCGCGACGGACGCTCCGTCGTTGAGCTTCGGCCAAAGGGCCCATGCGGCGATGCCGATGACGGCCGCAACGGCGGTCAGCAGGATGGCGTTCCGGCGCGCGAAGCCGGCAGAGCGCCGGTGGAGGGGGAAGCGGTGCTGGGCTGGATTCTGCGACATGCCTTGACTATGCGTTGGTGGAGCTTGTGGGCCACGAGCTTTCTATGCAGCGATATACGAACACGGTCGGATCGCCCCATTGATTGATGTGCGCCCGCCGATCTTCGTTCTCGAGGAAGCGGGCGAGCACCTCGTCACGGCCGTAGCGGCCGGACTGATAGACGTTGTCGAGCGCGTCGGCGCCGCGGCCGGACATCATCGCGGTGAACATCTCCTGCTGCTCGGCAAGCTCCGCCGGGGTCAACAGGCCGCCCTGAGCCGGGACCACGGCGGTGTCGGCGTTCGTCCGCTCGATGAGCGTCTGCAAGGCCGGCGCGATCTCGATGCCGCGGCCGCCGGTCCACCAGTCGATCTCCGGCCAGTTACCGCGGTGCTCGAGCGTCGCCCAAGCGCTCTGCGGGCCGTTCGTGACGCCGCCGATGGCCACGACGTTCGCATCCGGCAGATAGACATACAGGTTGCTGTCGGTGTGCGCGAACGGTAGCCGCGCAAAGCGAACGCGCACGCCGGCGAGCTCGGCTTCGTGCTCGGTGCTGTCGAGATTGCGGAATGTATCTGTCGGCCGCGCTTCAGCCGGCAGCGGTGGATGCGGATTTTTCGGGTCCCACGGGTGGATCACGCGCACCGACTGCCAATCCGCCGCCAGCCGATGGGCGAAGATGCGGGCGCCGGCGGCCGCGACGCGCCGATTCGAGCCCCGGCACTCCGGCCGCCAGCTCGTATT
>CAZFJU010000019.1:27428-31592 GCA_964518995.1 uncultured Gammaproteobacteria bacterium | reverse complement strand
GGCCGTCTGGATCGTCATGTGCAGCGAGCCGGTGATGCGCGCACCCTTGAGCGGCTGCGCAGGGCCGTACTCCTCACGGAGCTTCATCAGACCGGGCATCTCGTGCTCGGCAAGCTCCATCTCGATCCGGCCGAAATCCGCCAAGGACAAATCCTTGACGAAATAGTCCTTGCCGGCGTTACTCGCGGCCAATGCCTCGTTTCTGCTCATTCTCGTCACTCCTCGAAGTTCAAATCGATCGGCCGAAGCTGGCCTTGAAGCGTTGTTCGAATTCGTCGCGCGTGAAATGGTGGTTCTGCGTGCCGTGCTTGGCGATTTTGATCGCACCCATCAGGCTCGCAATGCGCCCCGTCGTCTCCCAGTCGAGACCGTTCAACAGCCCATATAAGAGACCCGCCCGATAGGCGTCCCCGCAGCCGGTCGGATCCTCGATCGCGTCGGGTTTTGCGGACGGAATCTCGTACTGCTGCTCCTTGGTGTAGATCACGGAGCCTTCGCCGCCGCGCGTCACAATCAGCGCCTCGGTCTTGGCCGTCACGTCCGCAACGGACCAGCCGGTCCGCTCCATCATCAGCTGCCATTCGTAGTCGTTGACGGTGACCCACCTGCTCTGGTCGATGAAGCGTCGCAGATCGTCGCCGCCGAACATCGGCAAGCCCTGGCCCGGATCGAAGATGAACGGGATGCCGGCCTCGGCGAACTGCTGCGCGTGCTCGATCATGCCGGCGCGCCCGTCCGGCGACACGATGCCGATCGTCGCGCCCTTCGCGTCGCTCACCTTGTTGCGCTCGGCGAAGTTCATCGCCCCCGGATGGAACGCCGTGATCTGATTGTCGTCCAGATCCGTCGTAATGAAGGCTTGAGCGGTCAGCACCCCATCGAGCACATTGATGTGGTCCTGCCGTACACCCCAGCGCGTCAGCCAATGCTGATACGGCTCGAAATCCTGGCCAACGGTCGCCATCGGCAACGGATCAGCGCCGAGCAGCTTGAGATTAAATGCAATATTCGCGGCACAGCCGCCGAACTCGCGCCGCAAGTGCGGCACCAGGAACGATACGTTCAAGATATGGATCTTGTCGGGCAGGATGTGATTCTTGAACGAATCCTCGAAAACCATGATGTTATCGTAGGCTACGGAGCCGCAGATCAGTGCTGTCATCCTTCCCTCTCTTTGCGGTCGCCCTAATTCAGCTTCAGGCTCTTCTGGCGTTTCGCGGCGTCATTAGCAATCGCCGCATGGCACGCGGCGAGCTACCCGAACGGTGTCGTTTACGAACGATGCGAGGCTGTGCCGGCGCGGCCGCCGGAGCGGGGCGCCTATATGGCCCCGCAACCCGCAACAGCGCCGGCGCAACCTCGCATCGCGCGGTTAAACCAGCTCCTTCAGCGCGTCGACCCGGTCAGTCTTCTCCCAGCTGAACTCCGGTCGGCCGAAGTGGCCGTAGGCCGCCGTCCGCTGATAGATCGGCTTCAACAGATCGAGCATCTTCAGGATGCCGTACGGACGCAGATCGAAGGTCTCGCGGACCGCATCGGCGATCTTATCCTCGGACACCTTGTTGGTGCCGAACGTCTCGACGGTCACCGACGTCGGCTGAGCCACGCCGATGGCGTACGACACCTGCACCTCGCACCGCTCCGCGAGCCCGGCCGCGACAATGTTCTTCGCGACATAGCGGCACGCATAGGCTGCCGAGCGATCGACCTTCGAAGGGTCCTTGCCCGAGAATGCACCGCCGCCGTGTCGGGCCATGCCGCCGTACGTATCGACGATGATCTTGCGGCCGGTGAGACCGCAGTCGCCCATCGGACCGCCGATCACGAAGCGGCCGGTCGGATTGATGTGATAGGCGGTGTCCTTCGAGACCCACTTGCTCGGCAGCACCGGCTTGATGATCTCCTCCATCACTGCCTCGTGCAGATCCTTCTGAGAGATGTCCGGGCTGTGCTGAGTCGAAAGGACCACCGCAACGATGCCGACCGGCTTGTCGTTCTCGTAACGGAACGTCAGCTGGCTCTTCGCATCCGGTCGCGCCCAATCCGCGCCTCCGGACTTACGCAGCTCCGCGTGGCGCTCGAGCAGCAGATGCGAATAGATGATCGGCGCAGGCATGAAGGTATCGGTTTCTGCCGTCGCGTAGCCGAACATCAGGCCCTGGTCGCCGGCGCCCTGCTCCTCCGGAGCGGAACGGTCAACGCCCTGGGCGATGTCGACGGACTGCTTGCCGAGCGCGTTGATGACGGCGCAGGTATTGCCGTCGAAGCCCTTGTCGGAATGGTCGTAACCGATATCGAGCACGACCTTCCGAATGATCTCCTCGGCCTCGATCATCGCGTTACTGGTGATCTCGCCGGCGACCATAACGAGACCCGTCTTGGTCAGCGTCTCGCACGCCACGCGGCTCTTCGGATCTTTCGCAATGTATGCATCAAGAATCGCATCCGAAACCTGGTCTGCGATCTTGTCCGGATGTCCTTCCGAGACGGACTCGGACGTAAACAGGTATGACTTGCTCATCGTGTTACACCTACTTTTCGTCGATTTCCTTTTGGGTGAATGTCTTCGCCAGGCCCGCAGCCGGCTCAGGCGACTTCGAAGCCGTTCCCTCGGCTGTTCAGCTCGAAGCGTCCCGCTACTACCGAATTGGCCCACTGCGCCGTCTTCAGTACCCCCCCGAAGCAGAAGAAATGCGCGCGCTCGATGCGCGACGACGGGTTCTCGGCGCGATGGCGCGCGAAATGAGTGATCTGATCGTCCGGCGTCTTCGTGCGCAGCAGATTCGCCATGTCGCCGGTTCGGGTCGTCATCATCCGTGCGGATGAGCTGATACCGCAGCGCATCGCGAAACGGACCAGCTGCCGCAGCGATGAAGGTCCGGCCATGCCGACGTGAATCGGCAGCTCGATGCCGTCCTGAGTCGTGCTCTCTTCCCACGTGGTCACGGCGCCCTCGTCGAAGCCGAACTGAGTGACGACGCGCACCTTGAAGCTCGCGCTTCGGGCGAATTCCGCCTTGTCTTTCAGGATCTGCGTCGTTTGCGGGCCGATCGCCTTGCTGCCCTCCGGGTGACCGGCGACGCCAATGGCCTTGAAGCCGTGCTCACCGAACAGGCCCGTCTGCAGCACTTCGAGGCTGCTGTCGAACCCGGCGTTCTCCGCGGCCTCGTCGCCGCCGATGACGAGCGCCTCGGTCACGCCGCCCTTCGCCATCGTCTCGAGCGCACGCGCGAGCTGATCGCGGCTCTCGAGCTTGCGCGAGACGATATGCGGCACTGCCGTGACGCCCATGGACTGAAGCTTGACGCAGAGCCTAGCAATGTCGTCCAGCGTGAAACCGGGCAGATGGGCCATGTAGGTGGCAGTGCCGGGCGGCAAGGTCGCGACAATCTCGGCGAACTTATCCTCGTCGTGCGGAGTCGCCTCGATCGAGTATCCCGAGAGAAACGAAATGATTGCTTGCTTCAAGTCGTCTGTCGACGGCATGGCACCTACTCCCTACGCGCGCTCATTGCTTCCGCGAAACAACGAAGCTCTCGTCGTTGAACCAAAGGCCTTTGTACTTCTTCAGCACATCGGCCGTGTGTTTTAGGTAGTCGCTGGAGGACACGACTTCCTCGAGCCGCTCATCCTCGATCTGCGCAACATAGATCGACGCATTCCATGCCGCGAACAGCGTGGACGTGCCGATGCTCTGCTGCACCTCGCTCGGCAGCGTATGCATCTCGTACCTGAAACGGGCTTTCGCGTCCGAGCCGGCGACGAAATTAAAGTTACGCGCTTCCCGACCGAGCTCGTCCCGCAGGACCTTGATCAGCTCGTGCCGGTCCACCTTGAACGGATCCTCGTTCGGCCAGACCTTGCGGACTACCTCGAGCGCCGGATCGTCGCCGCAAGACTGTACCGCAAGAAGGCGTCCGCCGGGACCGAGACTTTGTACTAGTGGTGCCAGAACCTTCTTCACCTTGAACTCGGCACTCATACGCGCCCGCCAAGGCTGCGAAGCGATGGCGAGATCGTAGTCGCCGGCGACCTGCCCCGGCTTTGGAATGACGCTATCGAGGAGGAAGGAGTGATCCTTGCGGTGGATCACGAGCACGGACGGGCGGACATACGTCGGGTTGCCCGTCTTCTCGCTCGACTTGACCTGCCAGCCATCGACCA
>CAZFJU010000019.1:14769-27328 GCA_964518995.1 uncultured Gammaproteobacteria bacterium | reverse complement strand
CTTGGCGGCAATACGGGTAGCAGTCTTCCTGCGCGTCGAAGTCTTGGCACTCATCGCAAAGTCCTTCTCTTCGGCCAACGAGGTGCTGTCGAGCAGATCCTCGTTCTCGGCCGGCGGCGGTGGATTGTCGTTAATGAAGCTTTTGATTTTGTTCGCCGTCTCGAGCGTCACGTCCTTGCCGCTGCGCAATCGCGCACAGAGCTTGCCGTCATTGACGGCGAGCCGGCCGAAAGTCGACTCGGCCATACCCGACCGACGACAGAACGATTCGATCTCGACGAGCAGAGAATCCGCGCCTGGCATACCGATTGAGTCTCCTCCCCTTGGAATACCGGGCGTCTCGATGAGAGGTTGTCGACGATACGCTTCTCATTTTCCAATTGCAAACCAAACCTGCCCACCTTTGCGTCCCAACTAATAGGTGGGCAGTGTCCCACTTAGGCCCTTCTAGTTCACTGCGGTGAATTCCCCTAAAATCGCGCAGCCGGCCGGGGGTCCGCCGGATCGAGTTCGCAGGGGGGGCGCGCGAGATGACTCTATACACGTGGTCGTGGGCGTTTCTGGTCATCTATATCGGGGCGATGCTCGCGCTCGGCTGGTTCGGCGCACGTCGGGTCAGCGGCGCCGACGACTATGCCACCGCGCGGCACGGCTACGGCCCGCTGCTGCTTGCCCTTGCGTTCGCCTCGACCGCAGCGAGCGGCGCAACGTTTCTCGGCATGCCGGGGCTGACATACACATACGGTGTATCGACGTTGTGGATCGCGTTCTGCTATCCGATCGGCGTCTACATCGGCGTTTTGATCTGTCAGCGCACGATCGCCCGCTTCGGCAATGCCACCGGATCGCGGTCCATTCCCGAGTTCCTCGGCGAGCGGTTCGATTCGGAGCTGCTCAGGGTATCAACGGCCGTGTTCTCGTTGATCCTGCTCTTTTACCTCGCGAGTCAGCTCGTCTCAGGCCTCGTGATGTTCGAGATGATGCTCGGCCTGCCGCAGATTTGGGCGCTAGTGATTACCACCGCGGTGCTGCTCGGCTACGTCACCCTCGGCGGCGCGCACGCGGATATCCTGACGGACGGCACCCAAGCCATATTGATGGTGGGGCTCGCAGCCGGACTCACGGTGCTTTTTTTTGCCGGCGCAGGCGCGGGCGGCTTCGGCGCGATGATGGACAACCTTCGCGCCCAGGATCCGCAGCTGCTTGCCCCGTTCAACCCGGCCGACCCGATCACCGCGTCGATTTGGGCGGCTGTCGCCGTCACGGTCGCTCACATCCCGCTCGGCTTGCTGCCGCACATCGGCAACAAGCTGTGGGCGCTGAAAGATGAGCGTTCACGGAACCGGTTTCTGGTGATTGCCTTTCTGCTGAGCTTTTTGCTGCCCGCCATCACGCTCGGCGGCTTCCTCACCCGCGCGGTGCTCGGCGACGATCTGCTCAATCAACCCGGCGCCGCGAACAACGCACTGCCAGCGCTCTTTATCGAGATGTTCCCCGTCTGGCTCGCCGCCCTGCTCGGCGTCGGCGTATTGTCCGCGATCATGTCGACCGCAGACGGGCTCGTCATTTCGACGTCGCAAGTGTTCGCGAACGATATTTACCGGCGCAGCATCGCCCCTCGCGTGCACCCGCATCTCGACGACGCGCGGCTCGACCGCAACGTGCTCAACATCAGCCGCGTCACGACTGCGTTCACGATCATCGGCGCCGCGGCGCTCGGCTGGGCCACGATGAATATGAACGTAGTGCTGCTGATGTGGATCGGCGTGGGCGGCTTCGTCGCCGCACTGATGGGGCCGCTCGTGCTGGGATCGATGTGGCTCGGCGCGACCCGCAGCGGCGCGCTCAGCGGCTTTTGGGCCGGCGCCGTGACGTTCATTCTGATTCGCGGCCAGATCGTCGATGGCCGGTGGCTTGCTGGCACGGCGCTCGAGGATGCGGGCAACTGGTTCGCGTTCTACTCGACGAACCCGTACTCCGCCGCGACGTTCGGCGCGGCGGTCTCGGTCATCGTCACGGTCGTCGTCTCGCGGTTCACGGCGCCCCTGCCGAAGCAGCACCTTGCCCGCTTGCGCGGGGAGGTCGAGACCGAGGTCGTCAGCCGCGGCGCGCCGGCCCTCGAGACGCGCTGAACGCGTCGGCGTCGGGCTGCGCAGGCCGCGATCGCTCGGGCGCGATGTTCATCATCACCTTCCCGCGCGCCGGCGCCGATCACCGTGCGGAATCACTTAGGGAAACTGTGTCGTGAGCGCGGCGGGCGAGGTGCGCGTGCTCGTCATCGAGGATGATTCGACATCCGCGGGAGCTCGTGATTCACGCCGGCAAGGTGTTGACGCATCGGCACCTGCTGCGCGCGGCATGGGACAGCGAGACCGGCGCCGATGTGCAATATCTGCGCGTCTACATTCGGCAGATTCGCCAGAAGCTCGAGCCGTCCAACCCGCCGCGCTACGTGCTCACAGAGCCGGGGGTCGGCTATCGGCTCCAGGTCTTCGACTGACACCCGACCTTGTGTCGTTCGTCCGTCCGTCAGCCCGGCGTCTTGCTGGTCCACACGCCATCGGCACTACGCTGCAGGACGTACAGCATGCCGACCAGCAGGATCAGCGCCCCGGCCACCATCAGCGCGAGCCCGCTCTCGGTGGGCTCGGTGACGACGCGGTGGACACGTGCGGCGATCAGGCCGAGGCAAGTCAGCACGCCGAGGATTGGAACGATCACCGGCACCTCGAAGCGGCCGCGCGGTTCGCCGGGCCGGCGTTGCAGAACGATCAGCGCGGCGTTGACGACGGCGAACACGGCGAGCAGCAGCAGGGCGGTTGCGGCGGCGAGCTGCGAGATATCGCCGATCATCGCCAGCGCCACGATCAGCACGAGTAAGGTAGCGATGGCAACGTGCGGCGTGCGCGTGCGCGGATGGACCTTACCGAGCACAGCCGGGACCAGCTTCTGCCGCGCCATTCCATACAGCAAGCGGGAGCCCATCACGTAGTTGATGAGCACGGTATTGGCCACCGCGAACAACGTGATGAAGCCGAACACCCAGGCCGGCAGCCACGGCGCAGCGCGCCCCGTGATCTGCTGCAGCGGTGCGCCAAGCGCGGGATCGCCAAGATCCCGATAGTCGACGACGGACACGGCGGTCACCGCGATCGCGAGATACAGCAGCGCAGTGATTGCGATAGCGACGACAATGCCGATCGGCATGGTCCGTTCCGGCTGCTTCACCTCCTCGGCTACGTTCAACATGTCTTCGAAGCCGATGAACGCGAAAAACGTCAGCACGGCGCCTGATGCAAGCAGCGACAGATCGAGACCGGAAATCCCGCCGGTCGCCAGCGCCGGCGCCGGCGTCTCGAGATAATCGACACTGCCCCAATAGCGCACTCCGACGGCAATCACGAACAGCAGCCCCGCTACTTCGATGATCGTGCAGATCCAGTTCGCTACGATCGACTCGCGGATGCCGACGAAATTGATGAGCGACACGACACCGATGAAGCCGAGCACGATCATCCACGAGTCGGTCCAATCGAGCCACGGCACGGCGTCCAGATAGGCCGCCAAGGTTGTCGCAAAGACGGTGCTGCTGGTCGCCATCGACGTCAGCCCCGAGGCGACGACCGTGAGGCCAACAACGTAGGCCAGCAGCGGCAAGCGATAGGCGCGATGCACGATGTACGCGGCCCCGCCTGCCCGCGGCAGCCGGGACGCGAGGGACGCATACGAGAGGCCGGTCAGCATTGCGGCGATCATCGACGCGATGAAAGCGAGCCATACGGCATTGCCCATGCTTGCGGCCGCGACGCCGATCGTGCCGTAGATTCCCGCGCCGACCATGTCGCCGACGCCATAGACGATGAGACTCGCGAGCCCGATACGGCGCACCAGCGTCGGGGCCGAAGCCTTCGACGAGTCGGAGACATTGGCAGTCACGGCAACACCTTCTTCCGGAATACGGCGGCGCGAGACATTCTAAGCGGGATCGCCCGCGGCGGCTCCCGTTTGTTGGCACACGCCTTGCACTGCATATGGCAGCTTAACCAAGGAGAACAGCCATGAATTGGGACCGCGTCGAAGGGAATTGGAAACAACTCGTCGGTCAGGCGCGGCAGCGCTGGGGCGAGCTCACCGATGACGACTTCACTCGTATCGACGGCAAGCGCGAGGAGTTGATCGGCCGAATTCAAGAGCGCTATGGCAAGTCACGCGACGCGGCCGAGCGCGAAGTGGACGAATGGTCCGGCACGGTGTGACCGCCCGACGCTAGCAGCTTGTCTCTCGCGCGCTCCTCGTCGCGAGCGGCGCGCGGGAGCGATCATGGAACGCACCGCAACCCTCCTGTTGGTGGGGGCCACCGGCTTGGTCGGCCGCCACGTCCTCGATAGCGCTCTGGCCGAGCCGCGCGTCTCTCGCGTGGTCGCGCCAACCCGCCGGCCTTTACTCGAGCATGCAAAGCTTAGTGCGCCGCTGGCGGATTTTGAGAATTTGCCGGCGGAGGCGGACTGGTGGCGAGCCGATGCAGTGATCTGCACATTGGGCACCACTATGCGCGCCGCAGGCTCGCAGGATGCCTTTCGGCGGGTCGACTACGATTATCCGCTGGTCGTGGCGCAACGCGCATACTCAGCGGGCACGCGCGTCTATGTGCTGAACTCGGCGATCGGCGCAAACGCCAACTCGCGGTTCTTCTACATCCGCGTCAAGGGCGAGCTGGAGAACGCACTCGCCGACATTGGATTCGATTCGCTGACATTCGTGCGCCCGGGCCTGATCGGCGGGCAGCGCGACGAGTTCCGAGCCGGCGAGCGCCTCATGGCGGCGGCGCTCACGGTCGCAGCCCCGTTATTGCCGCGGCGTTGGCGGGTGAACCCGGCGCCCAAGATCGCCCGGGCCTTGCTCGAGGCCGCGTTATCGGCGCCGCCCGGGCGCCACGTGGTCGGGGCAGCCCAATTGGTCTGATCCGCGTCGACTCGGTACTTGCCCGTTGCAGGCGCTCAGCGTGCGCTGCGGCGGCACTCGGGAGAGAATATAGATGAGCCAATCCTTCGTTCCAGCACCGCCCTGGCAGGTGACACAGTGGTTCAACACCGCGGCGCCGCTCAGCGTCGAATCGCTGCGCGGGCAGGTGATCGTGCTGGAGGCCTTCCAGATGCTGTGCCCCGGCTGCGTCTCGCATGGCCTGCCGCAAGCCGCGCGCGTGCAGGCGACGTTTCCGAAGCAGCGCGTAGCGGTGGTCGGGTTGCACACCGTCTTCGAGCATCACGCCGCGATGACGCCCGTTGCGCTGCAAGCCTTCCTGCATGAATACCGTATCGGCTTCCCCGTCGGCGTCGATCGCCCCGCGACGTCCGGATCGATTCCAGAGACCATGCGTGCGTACGCTATGCAAGGCACGCCGACCCTCGTTCTGATCGATGCCGAAGGCCGGCTGCGCGCGCAGCATTTCGGTCAGGTGGGCGACCTCGCGCTCGGTGCGCAGATCGCGGGCCTGCTCGCCGAGGTCGATATCGAGAGGACGGCCGCCCCGGCGACGGGCTCGTAACCGCCATCTCCGTCTTAGGTGCCGCGACATCGGCCGCGGCACGCTCGGTTGCTGCAAGAATTGGCGGCCGCTAACATGGCGCCCTAGCAGGCCTTTCCGGAAATATCCGTGAGCGCAAACGTTCGAGCGGCCCATGGAGACCAGGCCGCCACCCCCTTAGTGACTCGGCCGCCGGCGGAGCTTTGCATCGTTCGCCTCTCCGCGATCGGCGACACGTGTCATACCGTGCCCGTCGTGCGCGCGATCCAACGTGCCTGGCCAAGCACGAAGATCGTCTGGATCATCGGCAAGGTGGAGCATGGATTGATGGCGGGGCTCGAGGACATCGAGCTCGTCAGCTTCGATAAGTCGCTCGGCTTGCGCGGTTACCTGGATCTGCGCGAGCGGCTCGCGGGCCGGCGCTTCCCGGTTCTGCTGCATATGCATGCGTCGATGCGGGCCAATACCGCGAGCCGCATGGTCGACGCCGAGCTTCGGGTCGGGTTCGATCGGGATCGGGCCCGCGATTTCCAATGGCTGTTCAGCAATCGGCGGATTCCGGCGCGGCCGGATACGCACGTGATGGATGGTTTGTTTCAATTCGCCGAAGCGCTCGGTATCGAACGCGGGGAGCCGCACTGGGGCATTCCGGTCACCGATGCGGATCGCGCGTTCGCCGCGGAGATGATCGACGTTTCCCGGCCGTCGCTGGTGATCAGCCCGTGCACCGGGCAGCGCTTTCGCAATTACCGGAATTGGAACGTCGAACGCTATGCCGAGATCGCCGACTATGCGCACGCGCGCTACGGCGCGCGAATCGTGCTGACCGGCGGCCGCACCGACATCGAGCAGACCTACGGCAGCGGTATCGTCCACCTTTCGAACGCCGCGCCGCTGAACCTCATCGGGCGCACGTCGCTGAAGCAGCTGCTCGCCGTGCTCGAGCGCGCCAGCGTCCTGCTGTGTCCTGATTCCGGCCCCGCCCATATGGCGACGGCCGTGCGCACCCCGGTCGTCGGTTTGTATGCGACATCAAACCGGCATCGCACGGGGCCATACTTCAGTCAGCATCTCGTCGTCGACAAATACCCCGAAGCCGTTCGGCGCGAGTTCGGGGTGCCGGTGGACGCGCTGCGCTGGGGCCGGCGCGTGCGCGATCCCGACGCGATGAGCCTGATTACGCCGGCCGACGTGATCGAGAAGCTCGACGCGGCCTTTGCCGAGCGCGGCATCGTGCCGGTCTCAGGCTTCACCCCGTGAACCTTTTTACTACGCGAGCGGCAATGCCATGACCGACACTTACACGCTGCGCGACTACGGCAGCGCCTCCCCTGTCGAAATCGAGGACGCGCTCGAACGCTCCGAGGTGGTGTACTTCGCGCGCTGCCCCGTCGAGCTGCCGAGCCCGGAAGATCTCGATCTGCTTCGCGACGGCCTGCCCGCGGCCCTGAAGGCCAAGAACCTGAGCTACCACCCGGAATCCGACTCCGTGCCGCGGTTCGAGGCCGACGCCGAGACGCGCGAGCGCGTCGAGACGATCCTGCGCACTCACGGGCAACGCGTCGAAGCTTGGCTGCGCGGCGCGTTGCCAGACTACGTGAACGGCTGGACGGTCGGCACGACGAGCTTTCGCCCGGTCGAAGAGGAAGGGCGCAAGCTCTCGCCGCGCTCGAGCAACGAGCTGGTACACGTCGACGCCGGCGCGTACGGCGCAACGAAGGGCGCACGCATTTTGCGCTTCTTCGTCAACGTGCATCCGCAACGCGAGCGCGTGTGGGGCACGAAAGGCAGCTTCGCCGAGGTCATATCCCGGCACGCGCCGCTGTGGGATGCCGCACGCGGCGGCCGCGCGCGGCTCGACCTGAACGGCACGGCGCTCGATAGCCTCTACAGCGGCTTTATCGGCGCGATGAGCCGTGTGTATCCGCTATTCAAGGTGGTTGATTCGAGCCCATACGACCGGGCGATGCGGCGTATCCACAATTACATGAAGGAGAACCCGAGCTTTCGCGACGATCCCGCGGGGTATCAGGAAATTCGCTTCCCGCCGATGTCCGCATGGATGGTTTTCACGGACGGCATCAGCCACTCCGTGCAGCGCGGGCAGCATGCCTTCGTGACCACGGTGCTCGTGCCGCTCGAAAATTGCCGCACTCCGGAGCTGTCGCCCTATCGGATCCTCGCCGCCGCGGCGCAAAGCGCGTAGCCGAGACGTGCCGTTTGCCGCTATGATCCCCGGCACGTCAACGTGAGGGAGGAGCATGTCGGCGACCCATAGTCTGGCGCAATACGTCGTCCAGAGCGACTACGCAACGATTCCGCAGGATGTGCGGGCCGAAGCAAAGCGCGCGCTGCTTAATTATCTCGGCTGCGCGCTCGGCGGCAGCGTGGAGCCGGCGCTGGACACGGCGATTCGCGTGCTCGCGCCGTACTCGGGCCCGCCAACGGCGACCGTCATCGGTCGGCGCGAGCGCTTCGACCCGCTCCATGCCGCGCTCATGAACGGCATCGGCTCGCACGTCCACGAATACGACGATACGACGCCAAAGAACTACATCCACCCGAGTGTGCCGGTGGCGTCCGCGCTGTTCGCCTATGCGAGCGCCGAGCCCGTGCGCGGCGAAGACTTCGTCCATGCGTTCATTCTCGGCTTCGAGGTCGAGTCGCGCATCGGCAATGCGGTCTATCCCGCTCACTACGATGCGGGCTGGCACATCACGTCGACAGCCGGCGTCTTCGGCGCGGCGGCCGCAATCGGCAAGCTGCGCGGGCTCAGCGTCGGGCAGATGGTCTGGGCGCTCGGGCTCGCAGCGACTCAGGCGGCCGGCATCCGCGAAATGTTCGGCTCGATGGCCAAGTCCTTCCAGCCCGGGCGCGCCGCGCAGAACGGCTACACCGCGGCGCTGCTTGCCGCGGCCGATTTCACGGCCGGCGAGCGCGGTCTCGAAGGCCCGCGCGGCTTCGCGGCCGTGACCGCGGCGAGCTACGATTTGACGAAAGTCACCGCCGGGCTCGGCGTCGACTTTGACCTGCGCGAGAACGCCTACAAGCCTTATGCGTGCGGCCTCGTCGTGCACCCGACTATCGACGGCTGCAGCCAGATCCGGGCCCGGCACGCGCCTGATCCCGCCGCGATCAAGTCGATTCGCCTGCGGGTCGCGCCGCTCGTGCTGGACCTCTGCAACCAAAAGGACCTCCGCCGCGCGCTGCAGACCAAGTATTCGATCTATCATGCCGCCGCGATCGGCCTCGCCCGCGGCAAGGGCGGGATCGCCGAATTCACGGACGACGCATTGCACGACCCCGTGCTGGTACGGCTGCGGGGCCTCACCACGGCCGTCGCGGATCCCGAGATCGGCGAGGATCAGGTCGATATCGAGGTCGAGCTCGAAGATGGCACCGTGCTGCAGCTGTTCGTCACGGAATCGCTCGGCAATCTGCACCGGCCGCTGAGCGACGCGCAGCTCGAGGAGAAGTTCGCGGATCAGGCCGTGCTCGTGCTCCCCAGCGAGCGCGTGCAGTCGTTGATCGAGCAATGCTGGCGAGTCGACGCGCTCGACGATGCCGGCGAGCTTGCCCGCGCGGCCGCGCTCGACGGCGACGAAGACGGCCGGCGCGCCGCGGCGCTCACGCGATGAAGCGCTTCGCGCTGGTCGCCGCCGCGCTCGTCGCGCTGACCGGTTGCGGAGGGGGCGGCTCGGAGACCGAGATCCGGATTCCGCTCGGCGCGGGCGGCGTCGGCTTCCTGCCCTTGTATATGATGCGTGAGCACGATCTGATCGAGAAGCACGCTCAAGCCGCCGGTCACGAGGATATCAGCGTCAGATGGATCGAGATCGGCGGACCGGCCGTGATGAACGACGCGCTGTTATCGGGCTCGGTAGATGTCATCGCCGCGGGTCCGCCCGCATTTCTGACGCTGTGGGATCGCACGCGCGGCTCGGTCGATGTCAGAGGCATCGCCGCGATGAGCTCGTTGCCGATGTACCTCAACACCCGCGCCGCGCATCTGAGCTCGCTCGAGGACTTGACCGAGGCCGATAAAATCGCGCTGACGGCGGTCAAGGTATCGATCCCGGCGCTCGTGATGCAGATGTATGCGCGCGAGCGCTATGGGGATGATGCCGTCGAGCGCTTCGACCGATATACGGTGACGATGACGCACCCGGACGGCGTCGTCGCGTTATTGTCGAATTCCGGCGGCATCACTGCGCACTTCACGTCGCCGCCCTTCCATCAACGCGAAATCGCCGACCCCGCCATCCGCACGATCATGACGACCGACGACGTGCTCGGCGGTCCCACGACATTTACGATGCTGTCCACCACGGCGGCATTTCGCGACCGGAATCCCGCCCGCTACGACGCCCTCCTCGCCGCGCTCGAAGAGGCCGTCGAGATGATCGAGGCCGACCCGGAGCATGCCGCAGACGTGCTGATCCGAGCCGAGGCCGGCGCTGGCTTCTCCCGCGATGAGCTCGTCGACGTGTTGTCGGACGCTGCGATCCGCTTCACGACGACGCCCGAGAACGTCATGCGCTACGCCGAGTTCATGTTCGCCATCGGCTCGATCACCAACCGCCCCGGTTCGTGGCAGGACCTGTTCTTCCCCAACATCCATGCCGGCGCGGGCGGGTAATCAAATGGGGTCAGAGCCCATTTTGTCCGCGCCGCTCGCCGCGCCCGGAGTGGCGACGACGCCCGCCCGGGTGCCGCATCCGCTGTTGTCCGTGCGCGCCGTTACGCTCCGCTATCGCACGAAGGAGCAGATCGTCACGGCCACGTACCGGGTCAGCTTCGACGTGCTGCGCGCCGACCGGTTCGTCGTGCTCGGGCCGTCCGGCTGCGGCAAGTCGACGCTGCTTAAAGCGGTCGGCGGCTTCGTCGCGCCCGTCGAGGGCGAAATTGTGCTCGACGGGCAGGCGGTCACCGGCCCGGGCCCGGATCGCGTGCTGGTGTTCCAGGAGTTCGACCAGCTCCTGCCATGGAAAACGGTGCGCGATAACGTCGCGTTCGCCCTAACGGCCAGCGGCAAGCTGCCGCGCCGCGAGGCGCTCGCGCGCGCCGATCACTACCTCGCGAAGGTCGGTCTGGACCGATTCGCCGCGCACCACCCGCACACGTTATCCGGCGGCATGAAGCAGCGCGTGGCGATCGCGCGGGCGATGGCTATGGAGCCCGCGATCCTGCTGATGGACGAGCCGTTCGCCGCGCTCGACGCGCTGACGCGCGAGCGCATGCAAGAAGAGTTGCTGAAGCTCTGGGAAGACACGCAGTTCACGATGCTGTTCGTCACGCACTCGATCCCCGAGGCCGTGCGGATCGGCAACCGCGTGCTGCTGCTGTCGGCGCATCCGGGGCAGGTCAAGGCGGAGCTGAACAGCTCCGGAACCGACAGCGTCGATGCGTCCGGCAAGCCGCTCACCGCCAGGATCGGCGAGCTGCTGTTCGAACGGCCCGTCGACGCGGGGAGCTGAGGCATGGCTATTGAAGTTCAGCGGCCTGAGGTTTTTCGGGAGGTCGACCGTTCCGGCATCACCGTCGTCGAGCAGCGGCTGACCGGCTGGGCGCGGCTTTACGACCAGAGCGCGCTGCGCAAAGCCGTCGTGCTGGTCCTGCTCGCGCTGATCTGGGAGCTCTATGCACGGTGGCTTGGCAACCCGCTCGTATTTCCGACGTTCTCGGCGACCGTCGCGGCGCTCGTCAGAGGCATCGCATCCGGCGAGCTACCGGGCGCGGCGATGTACACCATCTCGCTGCTGCTCAAGGGCTACGCCGCGGGGCTTGCGCTGGCAGCGTTGCTGACGGCGTTCGCGAGCGTCAGCCGCCTCGGCGCGGATCTGCTCGAAACTTTGACGGCCATGTTCAATCCACTGCCGTCGATCGCGCTGTTACCGCTCGCACTGATCTGGTTCGGGCTCGGCGACGGCGCCGTCATCTTCGTGCTGATCCATGCCGTGCTGTGGGCGGTCGCGCTCAACACGTTCGCCGGCTTCAAATCGCTCAGCGGCACGCTACGCATGGTCGGCCGCAACTACGGCCTGTCGCCGCTGGGTTATATCGGCCGAATTCTGATCCCCGGTGCCTTTCCGAGCATCCTGACCGGGCTCAAGATCGGCTGGGCATTCGCGTGGCGCACCCTGATCGCCGCCGAGCTGGTGTTCGGTGTCAGCTCGGGCTCAGGCGGGCTCGGCTGGTACGTGTTCGAGAAGAAAAACCAATTGCTGATTCCGGAGGTCTTCGCGGGTCTGTTGACCGTGATCCTGTTCGGCCTGCTCGTCGAGAACCTGATCTTCCGCGCCATCGAGCGGCGCACCGTCGAGCGCTGGGGCATGCAGAGCTGAGCGCGGAGCGCGTCGCGCCCAGCTCGCACTCGATCTAGCGGCCGGACGAAATTAACGCGTCAAGCTGCTCGCGGACTTGGCTGGCCCAAAGCTCTCCGACCTCGCGGCCGGCGGGAAGATCCGTCCATGCGCGCCGCCACGCGACGACGCCGTCCCCGTCGACGATCATCAGACCCGGCACGAACTCGACCGCGTAAGCGTCTGCGATCGAGTCGCCATCACCGATCGCGACCATCGGAAACCCCAGAGCGTCGAGGTAGGCTTTCGGATCCTCCGCGCCATCCTCTTTCGCGTTGATCGCGATGATCTTGACGCCCGCATCGGCGTACTCCGCGCGGATGTTCTCGAGATGCGGCATGAACGCTTTGCAGTACGGACACCAGGTGGCCCAGAACACCATGACCGCCGGCCGTCCCTCGAGGACACCGGGGAACATGACGGGACGTCCGTCGAAATCGACCCGCATCCACGATGGTGCGCGGTCACCCCGATCCACCGCCTGGACCGGCAGCGCTGCGAAGACTGTAAACAGGGCGACGGCCACGAGCCTTCCAAGTCGCTTCGCTGTCATGGGACATTCTCCTTGAGCATTCGCCGTCGTGCTGCGTGTCGAAGGCGCCAGCCTGCCACAGGCGTAGAGGCCACGCCACCGCGAGCCGGGGCACGGCCCGCGCACGCGCGGCACTCCGGC
>CAZFJU010000019.1:0-14669 GCA_964518995.1 uncultured Gammaproteobacteria bacterium | reverse complement strand
GAGTCGGCTGTACTATGATCGACGTCGGAACCGCGCAACGGGAGGAAACAGCTATGCGAATAGTGCTCGGGCTCTGGCTCCTGCAAGCGATTTCGGCGGGCTCCGCCTGGTTCGCGTTGTCCGGTGCGAGCCGCGGCGAAGTCATCGCGTGGATCGGCCTCGCGATGAGCGTCGGGCTGCTCGCCGCTCTGTGGTTCGGGTCGGCCCTGCGCGATCAACGACGCCTCGGCGAAGCTCGGCAGATCGAGCTCACGGCGAAGAAAACGGCCGAGCTTCAGGCGGACCTCGCCCGCTTGCGGGCCGCCGAGAATGCCAAGCTGCAGGCCTTGACCGAGAAGGTCGCGCGGCCGCAACGCTACGCGCTGAAGGCGACCTTGCTGGCCGGCGGCGCGCTCGGGCTCTGCGTGGCGCTGATCTTCACGCAACTGGTCACCTTCGGGCTGCTGGCGTTTGCGTTCGTTGCCGGCGGCGGGGTCGGTTACATCTTGCGAGGACGCACCGGCCAACGCGCTCTTTCGGCCGAACCGAAGGCCAGCGGCGCACTTCCGGCCCAGACCCACCCGGCGGCGATTGCGCGTAAGGGCGTGCTGTTGCTCCGTTCACCGAAGGCAAAGGCGGCTTAGTCTCCGCCAACGACAAGCCGGTCGGCCATCGAACGGCGCCGATGCAAGCCGCGCCTCAAGATTCTTCAGTCTGTATGGGCGGCCGCCGAATTCTTGCTAAGCTCGGGACGATAGTCGGCCCGCGACAAGGAGACAGTGCGTGTTCCTGACGAAGAAGCATCTTCCTCGCCGGACTTTCCTGCGCGGCGTCGGCGCGACGCTGGCGCTGCCGCTGCTGGACGGCATGGTGCCGGCGTTCGCCAGCAACCTGCGGCAAGGGCAACGGCTCGGCTTCGTGTATGTGCCGCACGGCGCGATCATGACACGCTGGACGCCGGATGCGGCGGGTCGCGATTTCGAGTTCAAAGATATCCTGCAGCCGCTTGCGCCGTTCCGCGACCGTCTGAGCATCGTGAGCGGCCTTCATCACCGCGCGGCGGACACCACCGCGGTCCACTCGTTGAGCCCGACCACGTGGCTCAGCGGCGTTCGCCCGAAGCCGACCCAGGGGGTCGATGCCTACGCCGGCGTCACGGCCGACCAGTACGCGGCAATGGCCATCGGCCAGGAAACGATGCTGCCGTCGATGGAGCTCGCGACAGAGGATCATTCGTCGCTGATCGGCGCGTGCGACCGCGACTACGGCTGCATCTATATGAACACCTTGTCGTGGCGGACGCCGACGACGCCGCTGCCGATGGAGATTAATCCGCGCAAGGTTTTCGAGCGCATGTTCGGCGAAGGCGGCGGCGCCGCGCAGCAGCGGGCGCGCCGGCGCGAGGATCGCAGCATCCTCGACGCGCTGACCCAGCAGGCCGCGTCGATGAAGCTCGAGCTCGGCGCACGCGACCGCGACAAGCTGGACGCCTATCTCGAAAGCGTCCGCGAGATCGAGCGGCGGCTACAACGGGCGGAGTCGCAGATCGAATCGAATGAAGACCTCTCGATCCCGGAAGCACCGGCCGGTATCCCGTTCGTCTACGAGGACCACATCGAGATCATGTTCGACCTGATGGCGCTGGCGTTTCAGGCTGACATCACGCGGGTCATCACCTTTATGATGGCGCGCGAGCTGAGCAATCGCACGTATCCGCAGGTCGGCGTCGTCGAAGGTCATCACGCGGTCTCGCACCATCAGAACCGCGACGACAAGATGGATATGAACGCCCGCATCAATCGCTATCACGCCGGCCTGTTCGCGCGTTTCCTGGAAAAGCTCGACGCGATCGAGGATGGCGAAGGCACGCTGCTCGACAACTCGATGCTTCTCTATGGCAGCAACATGAGCAACAGCAACGCTCATGACCACTTCCCGCTGCCGAACCTCGTGGTCGGCCGCGGACGCGGTCGGCTCGCCGGCGGGCAGCACGTGCGTTGCGCGGACCATACGCCGATGACGAACCTGCTGCTGACGATGCTGGACAAGGCCGACGTGCCGATGGAATCGCTCGGCGACAGCACCGGCACGATTGCCGAGCTGTAACCCATCGCGAGGGAGAGACTCATGCCGACCGCCGCCGTGCTCCGCGCCGCGTGTCTCGCACTGTTGGCCGCCGCGGCGTCTACGGCCGCCGCAGGCGCCTCGCCCGCGCTCGTCGACGCCGCCAAGGCCGGCGATACGCACGCGGCCATCGCGCTGCTGCGCGAAGCCGACGTGAACGCCGCCCAGCCGGACGGCACGACGGCGCTGCATTTTGCAGCCCGCAACGACGATCTCGAGCGCGCCCTGCGCCTGCTCGAGGCCGGCGCGGACCCGGGCGCTCGTAACCGCTACGAGGTGACGCCGCTCTATCTCGCCGCGGTCAACGGCAGCGCACGCATGATCGCCGCGCTGCTCGACGCCGGCGCAGACGCGAACGAAGTCGGCAGTGAGAACGAAACCGTGCTGATGACCGCCGCGCGGACCGGCAGCGTCGATGCGGCGCGCGCGCTCCTCGAGCGCGGCGCAGTGGTCGACGCGCGCGAGGGCTGGCACGGTCAAACGGCGTTGATGTGGGCCGCCGCTCAGGGTCATCCGGAGATGATCCGTTTGCTCGCCGCCCACGGCGCGGACATCAACGCCCGCTCCGCGCACGAGATCTGGGAGCGCCAGACCACAGCCGAGCCGCGCGCCAAGTGGTTGCCGCCGGGGGCGATGACGCCCCTCCTTTTCGCCGCGCGCGAAGGTTGCGTCGCGTGCATCCCGGTCCTCGCCGAGCTCGGCGCGGACTTGAACGCGACGACGCCTGATGGCATCAGCGCCATCGTCTCGGCATTGATCAATGGTCATTACGACGCGGCCGGCGCGCTGATCGAAGCCGGCACGGATGTGAACCTCGTCGATGAGACCGGGCGCAGTGCGCTCTACGCCGCGATCGATTTCAGCACGATGCCGGCATCGAACCGCCCCGCGCCGTACGTGCTGCAGAACGAACGCTCCGCGCTCGACATCGCGGCCATGTTGCTCGAGCGCGGCGCCGATGTGAACGTGCAGCTCGCCACGATGCCGCCATACCGAGCTAAGCTCGATCGCGGCAACGACATGATGTTGAACGCCGGCACCACGCCGCTGCTGCGCGCCGCCAAGGCCGGCGATGCGGCCGCGATCAAGCTGCTGCTCACGCATGGCGCGGATATGACGCTCACCAACCGCGACGGCATCGATCCGCTGCTGGCCGCGGCCGGCCTTGGCACGGCTGAGCAAGACACAACCGGCCGGTTCAAGACCGAGGCCCAAGCGATCGAATCGATCGAGCTCCTGATCGCGGCCGGCCTCGACCCCAACTCGAGCGACCGTCGCGGCCGCACCGCTGTGCACGGTGCGGCATTACAGGGCTACAACGAGGTCATCCGCTACCTCGCGATGGTCGGCGCAAAGCTCGATGTCGCCGACAGCAACGGTCACACCCCGCTCGACACCGCCTTGGGGCTCGCCGGGGGTTTCGGGTTCAGCGGCCGCGAAGGCGTCGTGCGCGAAGGCACGGCGGCCGTGATTCAGGAGCTGCTCGAACGGTAGATTCCTCTGGCTGGCTGTGGGCTCGTCGGCTAGTCGACGGCTAGGCCTTCGCTTCGCGCCGCATCGGTCCAGGCGATCGTCGAACCCGACGAACGAAGCCTTCTCGCCTAGCTCGTCTTGAATAAAGAGACAGCTTGCGAGCTGGACGGCATCGCCGGCACGAATGGGGTATCTACGCACCAACGTCTGCGCTCGCATAGCGATCTCGTCGGTGAGCTCGACCACCAGGATGCGCGCGAGATCCGCCTCCAGAGCCGCGATGGCACGGTCCCGATCTTCTTCCGAGACGAGGCGCTCACGAGCACGACGCGCGAGCGCTGACGCGATCTCCACAACAGATAGCCGGCTCGTTACCGGCATGTCGGACGTCCCTTGTATTTCGCGATGCAACGGGGCGCAACTCGGCGACCGGTTCGCCGCGATCGGTGACGATCAGCGTCTCCCCCTGGCGAACGCGACGAAGGTACGTGCCTAGGCGTACCTTCAACTCACGCGATCCGACGACGTTTCGACCCATGTGGTCATTGTGATCACCTGGCCAGCTCTTCTGCAACCGGGGGGCCGCGGGCCGATCAATGTAACGGGGGTCAATCGCCCGCCCGCAGCAACAGCAAATTCTCGAGCGAATCGATATTGCGATAAAGGTCGGCACGCGCCGGATTGCGCTCGACGACGTCGCGCAGCAGATCGAGCGCTCGCTCGAAGTCCTCCTGATCGATGGCGAGCTGCGCTAACGAAAGCATGGCGCTCTCACGGAAAAGATCATAGACGCTCGCCCGCTGGAACATCAGCTCAGCGCGATTGAGCTCGCGGTCGTCGCGATAAACGTGCCCGAGCGCCATTAGCGCTTCGGCATTGGCAGGGTCGAGATCCGCCGCTTCCTGTAACGCGGCTCGCGCTTCGCGCCGCTCCCCCTTCTGCAGACCCAGGGCCGCCTGTCTCGTCAGCACTTTGCTGCGCTCGACCCCGCTGAGCGACGTTCGATCCTCATCGAGGAACGCCAACAGCTCGCCGAGCTCGTCCCATTGTCCTTGCTGCGTCAGCCAGCCCAGCGCCTGATCCACGAACTCAAAGCTCAACCCCTGCGCGCGGCCGCTCTTCAGCAGCTCGACCGCACGCGGCACGCTGCCGCGCTGCATATGCAGCGTCGCCGCGACCTGCTTATTGGCGACGGAATCGTCGCCGAGCCGAATGGCGGCCTCGAGGCTCGAAAGCGCAATCGGCTGCGCGCCGCGGAGCAGCGCAATGTGCGCACGATACAGCCATAGCTGGTGATCGTCCGGATCGGCTCCAAGCATATGCTCGACCAGCGCACTGGCCGCATCATACTGGCGCGTTTCACTCAGCGCGTGCAGCAGACCGCGCTGCAAGCCGGTATTGTGCGGGTCCGTCACCAGTGCCTGCTGAAAGGCGCTGGCTGCGCCCCAGTAGTTGGCCGTCTCGTGATTCAGGTAGCCGAGCGCCGCGTGCAGCGCAGCGGTATTCAGCCCGAGCCCAGCCGCTCTCGCGAGATGCGTGCGCGCTTCCGTGTAACGTTCCGTGCGCAAGTAAAGCAAGCCGAGCGACTCGTGCACCCGCAAATAATCCGGCAAAGCGACGAGCGCCGCATTGAACGCGACCTCGGCCGGCAAGTACTGCTCGAGCGAGAGATAGGTGTGGCCGATCAAAAACAATAGCGCGGCGCTGACGAGCCCCGTTCCGGCCCCATAGCTGACGCCGCCCGGCACGGCCCGGGCGCGTACAGTGCCATCCGGATCGCCCGCCTCGATCCGCTCCATGACCGACTCGCGCTGATCGCGCAGCACGCCGAGTGCGCCTTCGAAGTTGGCTGAGCCTAACAGCGGCATGAGCGCCTCGATCACGCGGGCTTCAGCGATCAGCGACGTGCCCTCCCGCTGCAGATGAGGCGGGCTGACCGGAGGCAGCAATAACTCCGTGGCCGGGAGATCGATTGCGAGCTCCATCTCGGCCGCGCCCGCCGCGGACGCCAGCATCAACGCGAGCATGCCGAGCGGCACCCGGCGGCTCATCGGCGCCTCGTATCGCGCCGAAAAACAACGGGCCATAGATACTCCGTTTTGACGGGAATCCCGAGCCTCTTCGGCGGGCTGAAGACGACCTTGGAGGCATACTCGGCAAACTCATCGTCGAGACCGGGAAACGGGCTTTCGACGATCCGCACCGGAAACGTCCGACCCTCTTCATCGATCATGATATGAATCTTGACCTCGAACTCGTCGATGCGGTGATCGATCGCATCCTGCGGATACGTGATCGTCGGCGCAAACAGCACCATCGGCGTTTCATCGAGGTCTGAGAAACCAACCAGCTGCAACGAGGCGGCACCGATATCTTCCACGCCGCCCCATCCGCCGGCGCCAAGACCGCCCAGCTCGCCACTGGTGAGTTGCACGTCGAGATCCATGACCTCGAGCACGATCGGGCTATCCACCCGTGCGAGCAGCAACGCCGGGCCGGCGCTGCGCGAGCCCCGCTGGTCGATAGGCGGCGGCGGAGGCGGCGGCGGAGGCTCGAAGATCTCAAGCTCCGTGCGCACGAGCCGCTCCGGAGGCTCGCCCCGATACAGGTCGCCGAGCGATACGATGACGAGGAGCAGCACGAGCAGCCCGGAGCCAAGCCCCGCCGCAATCCAGCGCCGCGCGACCCCCGTCACCGCTCCGCCATCGCCGCGATGCTGACCGATGTCGCGCCGGCCAGCTTCGCCTCGTCGATCACGCGGACCAGCAGGTCCGTCGTGACTTGGCGGTCCGCTTGCACGACCACCGGCCGCTCCTGCACGAGCAACAGCGCGGCCACCGTCGAGCGCACGCCTGCGACGCCGATATTGCTGTGATCGTGCACCACGTCGCCCGCCGACGTGATCGCGAGCAGGATCAGCTCGTTCTCGAGCCGCTCCGCGGTGGCGGCGTCAGGTTTCTCGACCTCGACACCGGTTTCACGGATGAATACGGTCGTGACGATGAAAAAAATGAGCAGGATGAAGACCACGTCGATGAGCGGGGACAGATCGATGCGGGCCGCATGCTCCTGGTCGAGCCGATCCTGCAGCGACGGTCTCATGGCTCGATGCCCCACTTCGCCGCCGCGCTCGCACCGAACATGGCCGCGCGCTCGCGGTGATAGCGTCGCAGCACCGCGTACAGCAATAAGCCTGGAATGACCATCACGAGGCCGAGCTGGGTGGTCACCATGGCATCCGCGATGCCGCTGCTCAGCAGGGTTTGCTGATCGAGCGCGCCCGACCGTCCCATCGCGCGAAAGGTAGTTAGGAGGCCCGCGATCGTGCCGAGCAGGCCGAGCAGCGGCAGCGCGCTCAGCAGCACCGGCAGCACCCTCAGCCAGATCGCCGTCTGCCGCCGCCAGCGGTCATCGCGTGCGGCAAGCAGCAGGTCGAACTGCTGAACGTAACAGAAGAGCGCGAGCCCCAAGATCGCCCACACGATCGGGTTGTCGGCGAAGTCGAGCAGGAACAGCCGATCGCTCACGTGCTCACCGGGGACACGGGTAACTGGCTCAAGTGCACCGCGTCGTTCTCGAGCTGCGAAAAATAGCTCTTGACCTTACGCGACAACAGCGCATGTGCGAGCAGCGCCGGGATCGCAACGACGAGGCCGAGCTCGGTCGTGATCAGCGCCTCCGAGATGCCCGCCGACACCGCGCTCGCATCACCCGCGCCGAACAGCGTCATCAGCCTGAACGTGGTGATCATACCGGACACGGTACCGAGCAGGCCGAGTAACGGCGATACCGACGCGGTGATCGCAATAACGCCGAGCCAACGGTCGAGCCGATTGCGCTGCGCGAGCAGCGCGGCGAACAGCCGGTCGTCGCGCTGCTCGCGCGACCGCGCCGCAAGCGTGATGTCCACCAGCTCCGCCTGCGGGCCGCGAACCTGCGCCCGCAACGGCCCGAGTGCAGACGCACCGTCCTCGCGTGCTGCCTCGAGCCGTTCAGCAAGACCCGGCAACAGCGGCGGCAAGCGGTACACGGAATACGCCTTGCCGAGCGCCGTCAGCGAAGCGACGACGGCGAACAGCAGGATCGGAATCACCCAGATGCCCCCTTTGCGGAGGTACTCCCAGGCCGTCTCCGTATCCTCGGCAAGCAGGAGCGCGCGCGACAGCGTCGGATCGAACGTGACGACGCCCCGCGACGTGCGCTGCAACGCGTCGATGCCGGCCTGCGATGCCCCGGCAAAGACCATGCTGGCGCGCGCAATATCGCCGTCTGTGCGCACCAGGCCCGCTTCGAGCGGCTCCCCGCGCCTGAACCAGGTGACGGGACCGACCGTCAGTAACTCCGCGTCGGCAATCTCGCCGTGCGGCAATACGAGCCTGTCGCGCTGCCAAGCCGGATAGAGCCGCGCCGGCTGCGCGGCGAGATAGGCCGCGAGAATGCGCAGGTCGGAGCCGAGGTCGATCTCACCGATGGCCGTCAGCGACCGCGTGCCGGCGCGATCGAGAAAGCCCGCGACCAGCCGACTTTGAAAGCGGCTCTGCTCCTGCCACGCGTCGAGGCGCGTCTCGATCTGCCGCAGCGTGAGGACGTCCTCGTCAGCGAGTCGGCGCGCGGACGCGGCCCGCTCGCGCAACTCCAACACCGCGTTCTGCGCGGCGTTGATCCGCTCGACCAGCTGACCTCGTTCGCGGCTGATGGCCGCTTCCGCCGCGCCGAGCTCGCGCTGCGCCGCCTGAATGTCGCG
This sequence comes from uncultured Gammaproteobacteria bacterium, assembly GCA_964518995.1. Lineage (GTDB taxonomy): Bacteria > Pseudomonadota > Gammaproteobacteria > Steroidobacterales > Rariloculaceae > ZC4RG20. Next base: position 6,349 of record CAZFJU010000019.1, on the reverse strand, counting down.
CGTGAGCTGCTCGGCGACCTGCTCGATATCGGCAAGCGTTTGCGGTGCGGCGACGAGCCCGAGTGCCAACGACAGTGCGCCGACCACGAGCCTCCACATGTCAGTTCTCCAGCCCGTCCGGCGATGTGCCAAGCTCGAGCAGAATCGATACCAGCGAGGGATCGGCACGCCGCTCCAGAATCGCGATGATCCGCGCCACGGCCCGGCCGTCGTCAGTGGTGGTCCACTGCCAGCCGTCGGGACCGGCTCGCCCCGCACCGGCGAGACGCTGATCTGCGCTGACGTACCAACCGTGCGACACGCCGAGATAAACCTGCTCGACGGCATAGTCACGGCCGTCTGCGAGCGTCATGACCGTTTCATGCAGGGTGACCCGGCGAGCGAAGTCATCGAGCTGCCCCAGGACTTCGAGCACGAGCTGCAGCTTCTCCGTCGCGGTCGAGAGCGGATCGTCGAGACGGGGCAGCGCGGCGTCCCAAGCGGCCACCAACGGCGGCGGCAGTTGCCGATGAAGCGCGCGAAGCGTGATCGCGGCCTGATTGAGCGTACGCTGCAAAGCATCCTGCTCGCGCTCGAGCCGGGTCTGCTCCTCGAGCAGCTCCAGCCGCTGCTCCTCGACCTCGCCCTGTTGCCGCGACGAGGCCTCGAGCAGCGCTGTCAGCTCGTCGGCTTCGCGCTCGAGCAGCGCCAGTCGCTGCTCGAGCAGCGGCTTCTGCGTGCGCCACTCCGCGTCGAGTCGATGCCTTTGCTGCTCCAGGCCTGTCCATTGCAGCGCAAGCGCATCGATCGCACGAACGGGGTCATCCTGCGCAGCGGCGCTGCTCGCGGCGAGCGCGGCGAGTGCGACGACGAGTATCGTTTTGATGTCGTGGGCTGCCCGCATTCTCCTGTTCTCGTTCCGGGCGCCGAACCACTATAAAGCAGGATCGTCAGGCCGGCTCGTAAGCCGGATAGCCGGGCTCCCACATTGCCGCACGCACCTGAGTCTCGACATCCTCGGCGTTCAGTTCGCCGAGCCCCTCGTCGAGCGCCTGCTGTGCGACGGCCAGCGCGATCGCGTACGACACGTCGCGCAGCCGCGTGACCGCCGGGAATAGCATCCCCGCTTCGAACTCTTCATCCGTGATCGCGAGCGCAAGCGCCTTCGACGCGGCATTCGTCATCCCGTTCGTCACCCGGCGCGCATGCACCGCGAGAGCACCAAGGCCGAGCCCCGGAAAAATGAACGCGTTGTTACCCTGGCCGATCCTGTAACGCCGGCCGCCGCAATCGACATCGCCGAACGGGCTACCGGCCGCGACGAGACAGCGGCAATCCGTCCACTGGAACAAATCCGCCGGCCGTGCCTCCGAGTTCGCGCTCGGATTCGACGAAGGAAAAATAACCGGACGCTCCACGTATGACGCCATCTCACGAACGATCTCTTCCGTGAACGCGCCGCCGACCCCGGACACGCCGATCAACATCGTCGGCTGATACCGCCGTACGACCTCGGTAAGCATGCGGGCACTGGTGTCGTCGAGGCTGAAGCGCGAGGCGACGCTCGGCGTCCACGCGAGCTCGCGCTTGTACGGATCCATGATCCGCCCGTCGTCGACCAGCAGGCCGTGTCGATCGAGCACCGCGACCCGCGCGAGAACCTCCTCATCGTCGACGATCCCCTCCTCCGCGAGCTGGGTCTTGATCTGGCGGGCGACACCGAGGCCGGCCGCGCCGGCGCCGAGAATCGCGATGCGCTGATCGGCCAGCCGCTCGCGCTTGATGTGCAGCGCACTGTTCAACCCGGCGACGACCACGGCGCCGGTGCCCTGGATATCGTCGTTGAATGACGGCACGCGATCGACGAAGCGGTCGAGGATCGTCAACGCATTGTCCTTGCGGAAATCCTCCCACTGCACGAGCGCATTGGGCATCACCGTGGCGACGGCGTCGACGAACTCGTCGACCAGCTCCATGTATTCGCCGCCGCGCAGGCGGCCGGCGGGCCAGCCGAGATATTGATCGTCGGCCAGCAACTCGTCGTTATCCGTGCCGAAGTCGAGGCTCACCGGCAGCGCTTGCGCCGGGTTGATGCCGGCCGCTGCAGTGTAAAGCGCGAGCTTGCCGACCGAGATTGCCATGCCGCCGGCGCCCTGGTCGCCGAGACCAAGAATCGATTCGTTATCGGTGACCACGATCAGGCGGATGTCGCGCCCCGAGATCGTGTTGCGTAGCACCTGGAGCATACGGCCCTTCATGTCCGGCGTGATCCAGACACCGCCCCCGCCCTGGAAGACGCGGCTGAAACGCTGCACGGCGGCGCCGACCGTCGGCGTGTAGACGATCGGCATCAGCGCCTCGAGATGATCGATAAGGACGCGATAGTAGAGCTGAACGTTCCGGTTCAGCAGGGCGCTGAGCAGCACGTACTTCTGCAGGTCGTCGGGCTGCAGCTGCAGCTGCTCGAAGACGCGATGAGCCTGCTGCTCGAGGTTCTTGCTGCGCACCGGCAGTAGCCCCTCGAGGCCGAACATCGCCCGCTCCTCCGCGGAAAACGCAGTGCCCTTGTTCAGCCACGGATCGCGCAACAGGTCGAGGCCGCGAGCGGTTACCTTCACTTTGCCCGGTTGGCCGGGCGATGAGGTGGTGTCGGTCAAGACGGCGATCTCCTCGAGCGCTGCAACAGGCCTCTATGTGGCCGCAAGTGTATACAAAAGCAGACCTGAACGGGGTCACTATAGGGGTCTTGTCGCGAGACGCCAACATTGCTTGGCAAAAGTCCCGCGCACGCCTGCCGACTTGCCCGACAGCCTGCGAAGGACGTGCAGCCGCGACTTGTTACACTCGAAGAATGACAACGCAGACCTCGACGAGCGGCCCGCCGGCCGCCGGCAGCGACGACGTGGCACGGCTGGTGCGCGCGCTGCAATCGCCCGACCGGTATCCTCATGCTGCAGGCCCGGTCGAATTGATCGAGACGCATATCTCTTATGTGCTGCTCGCGGGCTCGTTCGCGTACAAGCTCAAGAAGCCCCTCAAGCTGCCGTTTCTCGACTTCTCGACGCTCGAGAAGCGACGGCAGTTCTGCGAGGAAGAGCTGCAGCTGAACCGCCGGTTCGCCCCGGACCTCTACCTCGCCGTGGTGCCGATTGGCGGCACACCGGACGCGCCCGAGATCGACGCCGAGCCGCCCATCGAGTATGCGGTCAAGCTCGTGCAATTCGATCCGCAGGCTACGGCCGACAAGCTGCTCGAGCGCGGCGTGCTCGAGCGCACTTCGATCGAGCGGTTCGCGGAGACCGTTGCGGCGTTTCACGCGGAGGCGCCGCGCGCGGAAGGCCGGCATCCAGGCCGGCTCGCGATCGAGAACGTCGAGGAGCTCGCTTCGGCACTCGAGGCCGCGCGTATCGAGCTCGACGCCGACGCGCTGGCGAAATTCACGCAAAGCGCTGCGGCCGCGCTCGAGGAGACCTTCGCCGCACGGCGCGATGCCGGCGCGGTACGCGAGGTGCACGGTGATTTGCATCTCGGCAACATCGTCTTTCACGATGGCCGCCTACGCGCGTTCGATGCGCTCGAATTCGATCGAACCATGCGCTCGATGGATGTGCTCGACGAGATCGCGTTTCTGGTGATGGATCTCGCTGTGCACGCACGCACGGATCTCGCGCATGTCTTGTTGAACCGTTATCTCGAGATCACCGGGGACTATCCCGGGATGGCGTGCGTCGGCTTCTATATGCTCTATCGCGCGCTGGTCCGGGCCAAGGTCCGGGCGCTCAAGGCGGCCCAGGCGAACGTCCCGGCGGCCGAGCGGGTCGCGCCATACCTCGCGTTCGCACACCGGCTCATCACGCCGCGCACGCCGCGTCTGATCCTGACGTACGGGTTATCGGGCAGCGGCAAGACGACGATCACCCAGGAGCTCGTGGCCCGGCTTCCGGCCGTGCGCATCCGCTCCGACCTCGAGCGCAAGCGCCTCGCCGGCGTCGCGCCCGACGCGCAGAGCGGCCTTGGCGTCGGCGAAGGCCGCTACGAGGCGGCCGCGACCGAGCAGACGTATGCGGCGCTCGCGATCGGCGCCGATGCAGCGCTCGCGGCCGGCCTCGACGTGATCGTCGACGCTACGTTCTTGTCCGCCGCACGCCGCCGCGAGTTCGGGGCCCTCGGCTCGCGGCGCGGTGCAAAGGTGGCGATTCTCGCGCTCGACGCGCCCGCGAGCGAGCTGCGTGCTCGCATCCGCGCGCGCGCCCGGGCACGAAGCGATGCCTCGGAAGCCACGGAGGCCGTGCTCGACGCACAGCTCGCCAGCGCGGAGCCGCCGGGTCAGCAGGATCGTGCGGCGCTCGTGCGAGTGGACACGACGCGCGAGGTCGACTTCGATGCGCTGGTCAAAACGCTGCGGCATACGGCGTGAGCGTGTTGCCTGACGCCGCCGCGGAAAGCGGCTTATCCAGAGCCCCCAGCAGCGCTCGCACTCGCCGTATACTGCGCTCCGTGATGAGAACCTGGCACCGATGCTCGAAAGCCGACTGAAGCGCGAACTGCGCAGTGAAGTGCGCTTCGATCGCTTCACCCGCGGCCGTTATTCGACGGACGCGTCGATCTATCAGATCGAGCCGCTTGGCGTCGTCGTGCCGCGGGATGCGGACGACGCGCTTCGTGCTCTCGAGATCGCCGCAGACGCCGGCGTGCCGATCTTGCCCCGCGGCGCGGGCAGCTCGCAGTGCGGCCAGGCGGTCGGCGAGGCGCTGATCATCGATCAAAGCCGCCACCTCGACCGCATCCTCGAGCTCGACCTCGAGCGCCGAACCGTGCGCGTCGAGCCCGGCATCGTGCTCGACGCGCTGAACGCCGCACTGCGGCGGCACGGCGTTTGGTTTCCGGTCGACGTCTCGACCTCCGCGCAAGCGACGCTCGGCGGGATGGCCGGTAACAACAGCTGCGGCGCCCGCTCGCTGCGCTACGGCAACATGGTGCATAACGTCCTCGGCGCGGACGCATGGCTGCCGACCGGCGAGCAGCTGCGCTTCGGCGCCGTCGGCGCGGCCGAGGTGAGCGGGCCGCCGCGTTACGCCGAGCTCATGACGACGGTGCGTCGACTGCGCGCGCGCGAGGCGGACGAGATCGACGCGCGCGTGCCCAAGGTGCAGCGGCGCGTCGCCGGCTACAACCTCGACATGGCCGCGGCCGACGGGCCTTTCAACAGTGCGCATCTCCTGGTCGGATCCGAGGGCACGCTCGCGTGGCTTTCGAGCCTCGAGCTCAAGCTCGCGCCGCTGCCGCGCCACAAGGTGCTCGGGGTCGTGCACTTCCCGACGTTCTACCAGGCGATGGCGCTGACGCAGCACATCGTCGCGCTCGGCCCGGACGCCGTCGAGCTCGTCGACCGGACCATGCTCGAGCTATCGCGCGAGATCGCCGCGTTCCGCGCCACGATGGAGTCGGTCGTGCGCGGCGCGCCCGACGCGATCTTGCTCGTCGAGTTCGCCGGGGAGGATCGCGCGGTGCTGCTCGGCAAGCTTGCGCGGCTCGGCGAGCTGATGGCGGACCTCGGCCTGCCGTCGAGCGTCGTCGAGATCGTCGAGCCGGCGGCGCAGCGCGCAGTATGGGAAGTGCGCAAGGCCGGGCTCAACATCATGATGTCGATGAAGGGCGACGGTAAGCCCGTGTCGTTCATCGAGGATTGCGCCGTCCCGCTCGAGCATCTCGCCGACTACACGGCGCGGTTGACCGATATCTTCGAGCGGCACGGCACGCGCGGCACATTTTACGCGCATGCGTCGGTCGGCTGCCTGCACGTGCGACCCGTGCTCAATATGAAGTCGGCGCAAGGCGCCGCGGCGATGCGTGCGATCGCCGAAGAGGCCTGCGCGATGGTGCGCGAGTACAAGGGCTCGTACTCGGGCGAGCACGGCGATGGGATCGTGCGCTCGGAATGGATCGAGCGCGTCTATGGGCCGCGGCTCACCCAGGCTTTCGCCGAGCTAAAGCACGCGTTCGACCCGCGCGGGCTCATGAACCCGGGCAAGATCGTCGCACCGCCGCGCATGGACGACCGCACGCTGTTCCGTTTCAAGCCCGGTTACTCGACGCTGCGGCTCGACACCGGCCTCGACTGGTCCGCGCACGACATCAGTGACGGCGACTCGTCGCGCGGCTTCGCGGCTGCGGTCGAGATGTGCAACAACAACGGCCATTGCCGGAAATTCGACGCGGGCACGATGTGCCCGTCGTTTCGTGCGACGCGCGATGAGCGCGACGTCACCCGCGGTCGCGCGAACTCGCTGCGCCTCGCGCTGTCCGGCCAGCTCGGTCCCGACGCGCTGACGTCCGACGAGCTGCACCGCACGCTCGAGCTGTGCATCTC
>CAZFJU010000018.1:22393-31849 GCA_964518995.1 uncultured Gammaproteobacteria bacterium | reverse complement strand
GCCGTCTTCGATGACGGTATCGTCGATCGCGCCGCGATCGATCGTCGTGTTCGCGCCGATCTCGACGTCATCGCCGATCTGGACGCTGCCGACCTGCGGCACCTTGACCCAGCCGCTCGCGGCAAGATCTTCGGCAAAGCCGAACCCGTCGGCGCCGATGACCACACCGGGATGCACGATGCAGCGGCGCCCGATCCTGACGCGATCGAGAACGCTGACGCGCGCGGCGAGCCGCGTGCCGTCGCCGATCTCGACGTGCTCCCCGAGCACGCAGCCCGGACCGATCACCGCCGCCTCGCCGACCGTCGTGCCGGCCCCGATGGTCACATGCGGCCCGATTTCGGCACTCGCGGCGACCCGGGCGTCCCCGGCAACGACGGCGCTCGGATGCACACCGGCGCGCGGCGCGCGGGGCGGATGCAGCAGCGCCGCCGCGCGTGCGTAGGCCGCGTACGGATTGGCCGCGACCAGCGACGGCACCGGGCACAGCTCGCGGTGACGCTGATCGAGGATCACCGCGGCCGCACGGGTCGTTGCGAGCTGCTTCGCGTAGGCCGGGTTCGCGAGGAACGTGAGCGCGTCTGAATCTGCGTTCGACAACGTCGCCACCCGCGCGACGGCCACCTCGGCGGGCCCGTGCAATGTGCAGCCGAGCCGGGCGGCAATCTCGCCGAGAGTTATGGGCATGTGCGCTACCGCATCAGTTCGACGCAGACCGCCGGCCGCCCCCGGCGCGAAGCCACGAGCGAGTGCGGCGGCCGCCGGGCTCGCGCCGGCGCATCAGCGGCCGAGCTGCCTCAGCACCTGGGCCGTGACGTCGATGTCGCTGTCGAAGTACAGCGCTTCGCCGACGATTAGATCGTAGCGCTCGTCACGCGCAAAGGCCTGCACGGCCTGCAGCACGTCGCGTTGAATCTTCGAGATTTCCTCATTGCGGCGGATGTTGAAATCTTCCTCGAACTCGGCGCCCTGACGTTGAAAATCACGTGCGCCCTCGCGCAGCTCTCGCTCGAGGGTGGTGCGTTCCTGCTCACTCAGCACGGTGCGGTCGCGCTCATAAGTCTGCTGCTTCTGCTGCAGCTCCTGCTGCAGGTTCAGCAGCGCACGCTGACGCGGCGCAAACTCCGACTCGAGGGCCTCCACCATCGAGTTGAATTGCGGCGATTCCTGTACGAGCCGCGCGAAATCGACGACGCCGATCTTTTGGGCATGGGCGGGCGCAGCCATCAGCAGCGCGGCCAACAGCGCAAAAGGAGTCAACGCTCGTAGTGACTTCAACATGCAATCTTTCCTCACGTGCTAGAACGCATTGCCGACATTGAACTGGAAGGTCTCGATCTCATCGGCGAAGAAGCGGTCCGTTTCCTTATCTTCATTTAGCGGGACCGCGTAGCTGAAGCTCAGGAGCCCCATTGGCGACAGCCACTCGACAGCAATGCCGGCGGATTTTTTCAACTTATCATAGTCGAAGCGCCAATCCACGGGATCACCCAGCCGATCGTAGAACTGGATGCCGCCAGTCGAGAATACGTTGCCGATATCGTAGAACAGCGAGATCCGCGCCGAGCCAGCGAATTTTTCCGGGGTCGGCATGATCAGCTCGAACTGGTTCGCGAACAGCAGATTGCCGCCGTGCGGATTGTTCAGTGAATCCCGCGGACCTAAGAAGCTCTGCCGGAAGCCGCGTACCGAGCCCGGCCCGCCCGCATAGCGATTGCGATACGGCGGCAGCGCAGTGGTGTCGCCGTACGCTTCGCCGAACGCGATCTCGCTGTTGATCTTGAACCGCCACTGCCCGGGCATGCGGATGAACTTCAAGAAGTCGAGCGACGCGACATAGTACTCGACCTCGCTGCCGGGCGCGGTGGCACTCAGGTTCGCGCGCATGCGGCTGCCCAACGTCGGGAAAATCGACGCGTTGAGGCTCACGTATTGCCAGCCGGCAGAAAGCTCGAACGCCTGCACCTTCGTGCCGAACAGATCGCTCGACCCATCGATCGCGAACGGCTTGCCGTTCTGCTGCACCCACTGGCGGGCCTGCGCCGAGCTGTAGTTGCTGGTCAGCAGCTCGGAGTCTTGATACTGGAAACCGAAATTGAAGTACTGGTACTCCGTGATCGGATACTGCCAGTTCATCCCGGTGCTCAGCGTCTTCGTCGAGAATTGCGACGTGTACGACGTGAACCGCGTGATGTCCTGATACGAGAACATGATCGTGCGCGAAAGCTCGTCCACCGTGCGGTAGTAATCGGTGAGCGAGAACTCGTACAGCTTGTACCACTCGCCGCCGCTCAAGTTCACCGCCACGCGGTTGCCGGTGCCGAGGAAGTTCGAGTGGATAAAGTTGCCGCCGAGAATGATGCCCTGCGCCTCGGAGTAACCGAGGCTGCCGCCGAACTGCCCCGGAAGCCCCTCCTCGATCTCGAACTCGATATCCACCTCGTCCGCCGAGCCGGCGACGGGCACCGTCTCGAATTCGACGGATTGCACGTACGGCAGGAGCTGCAGCCTCTGCCTCGAGCGCTCGAGCGCCTGGTTCGACAGATAAGCGCCCTCGATCTGCCGCAGCTCGCGCCTGAACACCTCGTCGTCGACGTTGTCTGCGCCGTTGAAGTTGACGCGGCGCACATACACCCGGCTGCGCGGATCCACGAAGAAAGTGACATCGACCTGCTTGGTCTCCGGATTGATCTCCGGCACGGATTGGATCTCGGCAAAGGCGTAGCCGGACGCGCCGAGCAGGAAGCGCATGTTCTCCTCGGTCGCCGTCATCAAGCCCTGCGAGAAGGTGTTGCCCTCGCGCGGCAGGATCATCGCGCGCAGCTGCGCTTCCGGGATGACCATATCGCCGGCGAGATCGATCTCGCCGAACGTGTACTGCTCGCCCTCGGTCACGCTGATCGTGATGAAGATGTCGCGTTTATCGGGCGAAATCGCGACGCGGACGTCGTCCCAGCGAAAATCCGCATAGCCGCGGTTCATGTAAAACGAGCGCAATGTCTCGAGATCGCCTTCGAGCGCTTCCTTCGAATAGCGGTTATCGTCGCGAATGAAGGACAGCAGCGTGCCCGTCGTCAACGTGAACTGATCGAGCAGGTCATTGTCGCTGAAGGTCTCGTTGCCGACGATATTGATCTGGCGGATCTTCGCGCGCTCGCCTTCCTCGATCTCGAGCGAGACCCGCACGCGGTTATCGGGCAGCTCCTCGACCGACGGCGTGATCTGCGCGCCATACTTGCCTCGCGCGTAGTATTCCTCGGTCAGCACCATCGTGACCTCGTCGAGCACGGAGCGGTCGAAGGTCCTGCCGCGCGCGAGGCCGATGTCGCTCAGCGAGCGCTCGAGGGCCTCGTCCGGAATATCCTTGTTGCCGCTGAACGTGAAATCTTCGATCGACGGGCGCTCGAGGACCGCGATGACGAGCGTGTCGCCATCGACGCGCAGCTCGATGTCCTGGAAAAAGCCGGTGCGGTACAGCGCGCGCATCGCCTCGCGCTCGCGCTGCGGCGTGATCGTGTCGCCGATATTGATCGGCAGGTAGTTATAGACGGTGCCTTCCGAGATCCGCTGCGCGCCCTCCACGCGGAAATCACGCACGACGAAGCCCCGCGGCTCCGCCAGCTCCTGTGCGCCGACGACGTGGGACACCGCGACCGCCAATGTGCCGAGGACGAGCCGCCGCAATGCAGCGTGACGTTGGAAAGCTCCGAATGCCATCAGCTGAATACCCGCGCCAGATCGTTGTAGAAAACGAACACCATGAGAATAAGCAAGAGCATGATTCCGACCTGCTGACCGAACACCATCACGCGTTCGGACAACGGCGAGCCTTTGATCCACTCGGCCGCCTGATACACGATCTGGCCGCCGTCGAGAATCGGCACCGGGAGCAGATTCAAGATGCCGAGGCTGATACTGACGATCGCGAGAAAGCTCAAGAACGCGCTCAAGCCCGCCTGTGCGCTGTCTCCCGCATAGCCGGCGATGCCGATCGGACCCGAAATATTACGCATCGAGACGTCGCCGACAACCATGCGGCCGAGCATGCGCACCGTCAATGCCGACATTTCCCACGTTCTGCTGACCGACTGCGGCACCGACTCGAGCACCCCGTAGCGCTGCTCCGCGCGCAGGCTCTCGATGAACTCGGACCAATTCGGCGGCAACAGCTCGGGCGGCAGCGTTGACAGGCTCGCGACGCCGATCTGGCCGACCGGCTGCCCGGCCGCGTCCGTCTCCGGAATCGTGACGCTCAGCGTAAGGAGATCGCCAGGGCCTTCGCCGCGCTCGATGCGCAGCTCGACGGTCTCGCCAGGCCGCGCGCGGATCTCCGTCGCCCATTCCTCGAACGTGGCCACAGCCATACCGTCGATCGACAGCACGCGATCTCCCGGCTCGAGCCCTGCCCGCTCGGCCGCGCCGCCCGGCACCACGCTGCCGACGACCGGCGGCAACGGCAGCGCGGGCCCCGGCCGGATGCCGAGCCCGGTGAACAGCGCATCCGGCGCCGTCAGCTCCGTGATGCGGCCGCGCACATCGAGCTCTGCCTCGCGCACCGCCCCGGTTTCGCCGCGCACGCGCAGCTGCAGCGCCGCGTCGTCGAGCAAGCCTTCGAGGATTGCGAGCGTCGCATGCTCCCATGTCTCGGTCGGCTGGCCATTGATCGACTCGATAACGTCGGCCGCTTGCAAACCGGCGTGATCGGCGATCGAGCCGGCCTCGACATCGCCGATATACGGCTTGATGCCGGGAACACCGGTGACGAACAGCAGCCAGTACGCCGCGATGGCAAACAGGAAGTTGAAACCGGGCCCCGCAAGCAGCACGGCGATCCGGTGCGGCGGCGGCCGGTTGTTGAACGCGCGGTGTCGGTCTTCCGGCGGAACCGGCCCCTCCCGCTCATCGAGCATCTTGACGTAGCCGCCGAGCGGCAGCGACGCAAGCCAATATTCTGTGTGATCCGGCCCGCGGCCGCGCCAACGCGCGAGCGGCCGGCCGAAGCCGATCGAGAAGCGCTCGACCTTGAAGCCGAGACGCCGTGCGACCCAGAAGTGGCCGTACTCGTGCACCGCCACGAGAAGGCCGATCGCGACGATGAAGGCAATGAGCGACAGGCCTATATCGAGCATGGAGTTATCGGTTGACCTCGAGGTTCAGAGCAGCCATTCCATTCTAACCGGCCGCAGCCGGGCGTGCCGGCGAGCTTCTGCCCGAACTGTTGTGTTTTTAGACCCCGGCACTGGCTACAGACCGTCGCCTGGCAATGCAGGTTCCCTTGCCGCGCGCATCTCGCCGCCGGACTACACGAGGTCGGCCGCAGCGAGCCCCAGGGCAAAGATCGGCGCGGCGGCCGTGAGGCTATCGATCCGATCGAGCATACCGCCATGGCCGGGCAGCAACCGGCCCGAGTCTTTCACGCCGACGTTGCGCTTGGCAATGCTGACGGTGAGATCGCCGAGCACCGAGGCGAGCGCCGTGATGCCGCCGATCGCGACCAGGGTCCCGACCGGCAAGTCGAGCACCGCGCCGGCCACGCCCGACACGACGCCTGCGAACAGCACGCCGCCGGCCACGCCCTCCCACGTCTTGCCGGGACTGACCTTCGGTGCGAGCTTGTGCCGGCCGAGCTTTCGGCCGGTAAAGTACGCACCGCTGTCCGCGAACCAGACGATCAGGAATGCGGTCAGCACGAGCCCCGGGCCTTGCTCGCCGACGCCGTGCAGGTAGACGAGCGCCGCCCACGGCGGCAGCAGCACCGGCAGCCCGGCCATCGCGACGGACGCAAGCGGCAGATCGCGCGGATACGTCAGCACGGCGGCGAGTGCGACGAGCCAGCCGAGCGCTGCAAGGATCGCGAGCGCGGCCACCGTGCCGCGATCGTCCACCCACCATAGCCCGCTCACCAGCAGGGCCGAGAACACTGCGGCATAAAGCACACGCATGCCCGGTGACAGCCCTGCCAGACCGGCCCATTCCCAGGCCCCGACCACGAACAGCAGCGCGAGCACGACGGCCGCAGCCGCCGTCGGCAGCAGCAGCACCGCCGCAATGATGAGGACGCCGAAGATGGCGCCGGTGATGACCCGCTGAATCAACACTGCACCGCCTCGACCTGCTCGCCGGTGCGTCCAAACCGCCGCTGCCGCTGCGCGTAGAAGTCGAATGCGCGGCCGAGCTCTGCGCGGTCGAACTCCGGCCACAGCAAATTCGAGAAGTACACCTCGCTGTAAGCGATATCCCACAGCAGAAAATTGCTGATCCGCTGCTCGCCGCCGCTGCGAATCAGCAGATCGACGTTCGGCATGCCGGCCGTCGTCAGCGCGCCGGCGAATCGTGCTTCGTCGATCTCGCGAGGATCGAGCCGCCCGGCCGCCGCCTCGACCGCGAGCCGTCGAGCTGCTTGCGCGATGTCCCAGCGGCCGCCGTACGCGACCGCGACCACGAGCGTCATGCGGGTGTTGGATTCGGTACGGCGCTCGCCGGCCAGCATTGCGTCGCGCAGGAGCGGAGGTAGCCGCGACAGATCGCCGATGAAGCGCAGGCGAATGCCGTTCTCATAGAGCTCCGCGGCTTCCCGCTCGATCGCATCGACCAGCAGCCGCATCAAGCCGCTGACCTCGTCCGCCGGTCGGCGCCAGTTCTCGGTCGAGAACGCGAACAGCGTCAGCACCTCGACGCCACACTGCGCGCAGGCCTCGACCGTTGCGCGCACGGGCTTGATGCCGGCCCGATGACCAGCCTGACGAGGCAACGCACACCTGCGCGCCCATCGGCCGTTGCCGTCCATGATCACGGCAACATGCCGCGGTGATGCCTGCCCCCCGCGGGGCCGGGCCGCCCAAGCCACCATAGGCAGCCCTAGAAATCCATGATTTCGGCTTCTTTTTCCTTCAGAAGCGCGTCGACCTGGGCCACATAGCGGTCCGTGAGCTTCTGGATCTCGTCTTGAGCCCGGTGGTCGTCGTCCTCGCTAATGACTTTTTCCTTGAGCAGCTCTTTGACGCTGCCGAGCGCGTCGCGGCGCACGTTGCGAATCGCGACGCGCGCATTCTCGCCCTCTTGACGCACGACCTTCACGAGGTCCTTACGCCGCTCTTCTGTCATCGCGGGCAGCGGCACACGAATGACGCTGCCGGCCGACATCGGCGTGAGGCCGAGGTCGGAATTCAGGATGGCCTTCTCGACCGCCGACACCATCGACTTCTCCCACGGCGCGACCGCGAGCGTGCGCGAGTCTTCCACCGTGACCGTGGCGGCCTGCGAGATCGGCACTTGCGAGCCGTAGTATTCGACGGTGATGTGATCGAGAAGCCCCGTATGGGCGCGCCCGGTGCGAAGCCGGCGCAGATCCTCGCGCAGGGCCTCGATCGATTTGCGCATGCGGTGTTCCGCGTCTTTTTTTACGTCGGCGATCATGAGCTCGTTCCGGTCATCGGCAACCGGTTACCGACCGCGGTACCCAAATTGTCCCCGCGGATCAGCCGGACCAGGTCGCCGGGATTGTTGAGATTAAAAACCACCAGCGGCAGGTCGTTGTCGCGACACATGACGATGGAGGTGGCATCCATGACCAGCAGCTTGTCCGCCAGCACCTGATCGTACGACAAGCTGCCATAGCGGACGGCGTTCGGATCCTTCATCGGGTCCGCGGAGTAGACGCCGTCGACCTTCGTCGCCTTGATTAGCACGTCCGCCCCGATCTCGATCGCGCGCAGGCTCGCGGCGGTATCCGTCGTGAAGAACGGATTACCGGTGCCGGCCGCGAAGATCACGATGCGGCCCTTCTCGAGATGGCGGATCGCGCGGCGCCGGATGTAATCCTCGCAGACCTCATGGATCTGCAACGCGGACATCGTGCGCGCGGTGACGCCGCGGCGTTCGAGCGCATCCTGCAGCGCGAGCGCGTTGATGATCGTTGCGAGCATGCCCATGTGATCGGCAGTGACCCGGTCCATGCCCGCTTCGGCCAGCCCCGCGCCGCGGAAGATATTACCTCCGCCGATCACGAGGCCGACCTCGACGCCGAGGCGAGACACCTCGGCGGTTTCACTGGCGATGCGCGCGATGACCTCCGGATCGATACCGTACTGCTGATTGCCGAGCAGCGCCTCGCCGCTCAGCTTCAACAGGATGCGCCGATAGACAGCCTTGCCCTCGCTCATCGCAGCATGCTCTGCGCAGCCTCGCGACGCGCCGGCAGGACCGGTCGAACGTCAAGCATCGGACAGCTTCGTCTCACGTCGTTCCGCCGTTCAAGGATCCCGCCAGATTACCGGGTCTGCGAAGCTTGTGCCATGACCTCTTCAGCGAAGTCGACCTTCTGCTTCTCGATGCCTTCGCCGAGCCCGTAGCGCAGGAAGCGCACGACCTTTGCGTTCGACGCCTTCAGCAAATCGCGCACACGCGTGTCCGGGTCCTTCACGAACGGCTGGCCGACCAGCGACACCTCGTCGAGCTGCTTGCGGAGCCGCCCTTCGATCATCTTTTCGATGATGTTCGCCGGCTTGCCTTCCTGCTCCGCCTGGGCGCGGAAGATTTCGCGCTCTTTCTCGACCTCGGCCTCCGGCACCTCGTCCGGAGTGACGTAGCGCGGCGACGTCGCCGCAACCTGCATCGCGAGGTCGCGCGCGAGCTCGGCGTCGCCGCCCTCGAGCTCGACGAGCGCGCCGATGCGCCCCATATGCACATAGGCGCCGACCGGATTCGCCGTCTCGAGCGTCTCGAAGCGGCGTACGGAGATGTTCTCGCCGACCTTCGCGATCAACGCACGGCGCGCCTCTTCGAGCGACTCGCCGCCCTCCTGGAGCTGCATCAGCGCGTCGACGTCCTGCGGCGCCTCGGCAAGCACGACATCGGCGACGCGCTCGGCGAAGCCGCGGAAGTTATCGTCCTTGGCGACGAAATCCGTTTCCGAGTTGACCTCGACGATCGCGTGGCGGCCGTTCCCGCTCTTGACGATCACGGTGCCCTCGGCCGCGACCCGCGCAGCCTTCTTGTCGGCCTTCGCCTGCCCAGACTTGCGCAGCAGATCGGCCGCAGCCTCGATGTCGCCGTTCGCTTCGACGAGCGCTTTTTTGCAATCCATCATCCCCGCGCCGGTACGCTCGCGGAGCTCTTTGACCATTGCCGGTGTGATATCCATGCCGGTCCTCGTTCGGTAGCCGGCCCGCTATGCGGACCGGAGGGTGAAAGCCGGCCCCGTGCGGGCCGTAGACTTGAAGCGTCCGCCCGTGCCCGCGGCAGCGGAACACGAGCGGACGGCGTGGCCGGGCAGTTACGGCTGGGTTTCGGTGCTCGTGGCCGGCGCCTCGTCGGCCCGGTTCGCCGCGTCGTCGCCCGCCGGCGCGCTGCCCGCCGAATCGGCCTCCCCTGCCGCTGCCGCTGCCGGTGCTGCTGCAGGTGTAGTCGCATCGGGAGCCGCCGCAGGCGTCGCCGCATCGGATGCTGCCGCGCCGT
>CAZFJU010000018.1:10860-22293 GCA_964518995.1 uncultured Gammaproteobacteria bacterium | reverse complement strand
GTAGTCGCATCGGGAGCCGCCGCAGGCGTCGCCGCATCGGATGCTGCCGCGCCGTCGGCCGCCGCGCCGTCATTGGCGAGCGGTCCCGCGCCCGGCGTCGGGGCCGCGCCTTCGGCGGGCTTCGGCTCGGTCACCGCTTCGGCGCCGGCCGGACGCGTGCCGCCATCGCTTGCCGGCCGGCCGTCGCCTCGCGGCCGCGGCTTCGCCGCGCCGCCGCGGGGGCGCTTCTTCCCGGGAGGCGGCCTGCGCCCGGCACCGACCTTCGGCCGGCCTTCCGCGTCGAGCTCGACGAAATCGTCCTCGCCTGCAGGCACCTCTGGAATCGACGCCTTGCCGGCGAGCACCGCATCGGCAATGCCGGCCGCATACAAGTGAATGGCCCGCATCGCATCGTCGTTGCCCGGAATCGGATAATCGATGCCTTCGGGCGAGCAGTTCGTATCGACGATCGCGACGATCGGAATACCGAGCTTACGGGCTTCCTTGACGGCGATCTCCTCGTGGCCCACGTCGATGATGAAGACCGCGTCCGGCAGGGAGTCCATGTCCTTGATGCCGCCGAGCGCGCGCTGCAGCTTGTCGCGCTCGCGCGAAAGCGTCAGCAGCTCCTTTTTTGTGAACTCGCGGCCGCCCGCCTCGGCAATTCCCTCGAGCTCCTTCAGGCGCCGGATCGACTGCCGAATCGTCTTGAAGTTCGTCAGCATGCCGCCGAGCCAGCGCTGGCTGACATACGGCATTCCGCAGCGCTCCGCTTCCTCGCTGATCGCCTGCCGCGCCGCCCGCTTCGAGCCGACGAACAGCACGACGCCGTTGTCCGCGACGAGCTTGCGCACGAACTCCGCCGCCTCGAGATAAAGCGGCAGCGACCGCTCGAGGTTAATAATGTGGATTTTGTTACGTTCACCGAAGATGAACTGGGCCATCTTCGGGTTCCAGAAGCGGGTTTGGTGTCCGAAATGGACTCCCGCCTCCAGCATACGACGCATCGTGACGTCGGCCATCTGAAGCTCCTTGGTCGGGTTGATCCTCCACGCGCCCCCGTAGCGACCTGGATACCCTTCCGGGGCCAGGCACCCGACTACGGGTGAGCAGCGCGTGTGTGTCGTTAGATTGCCTGTAAGGCGCGCGCTTTATACCATAGCGCACTCGGCGCAACAAAATTCTGCGCCCCGGTTACCCCACTACCTTATCCCATGTCGATCACGATCAAAACGCCTGAAGAGCAGGACAAGATGCGCGTCGCCGGCCGACTCGCCGCCGACGTGCTCGATATGATCGGCGAGCATGTCGTTCCCGGCGTCACGACGGACGAGCTCAATCGCATCTGCCACAAGCACATCGTCAACGAGCTGGACGCCGTGCCCGCGCCGCTCAATTATCGCGGCTTTCCGAAGTCGATCTGCACGTCGGTCAACCACGTCGTCTGCCACGGCATCCCCGGCGGCAAGCGGCTGAAGAGCGGCGATATCGTGAATATCGACATCACCGTCATCAAAGACGGCTTCCACGGCGATACCAGCCGGATGTTCCTGGTCGGCGAGCCCACCGTCATCGGCGAGCGCCTCAGCCGCATCTGCCATGAAGCGATGTGGCGCGGCATCGAGGCCATCCGCCCCGGCGCGCAGCTCGGCGACCTCGGCCATGCCATTCAAAGCTTCGTCGAGCAGGAGCGGTTCTCGGTCGTGCGCGAGTATTGCGGCCACGGCATCGGGCAGCAGTTCCATGAGGATCCGCAGGTGCTGCACTACGGCAAACCCGGCACGGGCGCTGCGCTCGTGCCCGGCATGACGATCACCGTCGAGCCGATGATCAACGCGGGCCGTCGAGACGTGAAGCTGCTCTCGGACGGCTGGACGGTCGTCACCAAGGATCACTCGCTGTCCGCGCAGTGGGAGCATACGGTGCTCGTCACCGAGCAGGGCTTCGAAGTGCTAACCCTCAGCCGCGCGGAGCGGCAGAGCTGACATGTCCACATCGATCGAATCGACCGGCGACGCGCGTACCGTGCCGCCGGTCGATCGCGATGCGCTGACCGCCTCCCTCGGCAGCGCGAGCCCGCTCACGGCCTTCAAGGGCGCCCTCGCCGCCGCCAACGCCGCGCTGAACCAGCGCTTCCTTGCCAACGAGCCGATCGAGGCGCTGGTGCGCGATCGCGCCCGCATCGTCGACGACGTGATCGTCGCCTCGTGGCGGTATTTCGCGCGCGGGATCGCGAACGTCGCGGACCTGGTCGCGGTCGGCGGCTACGGACGCGGCGAGCTGCATCCGGAGTCCGACATCGATCTGCTGGTGCTGCTCGTCGACGCAACGGACCGCACGACCGACGATCCGATCAGCCGGTTCCTGACGTTCCTGTGGGATATCGGTCTCGAGGTCGGTCACAGCGTACGCACGCTCGAGGACTGCGAGACGCAGGCGCGCGCCGATGTCACGACCCTCACGGCGTTGATGGAAACGCGCCTGCTCGATGGCCCCGGCGCGCTGTTTCGCGAGCTGCCGGACCGCATCGCCCCGGACCGCATGTGGAGCACCGACGCCTTCTATCGCGCGAAGGTCGAGGAGCAACAGGCCCGTCATCACCACTTTCACGACACCGCTTACAACCTCGAGCCGAACGTCAAAGGCAGCCCCGGCGGCCTGCGCGACATCCAGACGATCGGCTGGGTCGCGCGCCGGCATCTCGGCATCGACCGGCTCGAGCAGCTCGTCGACCACGACTTCTTGACCGTCGGCCAGCTCCGGATCCTGCTGAACGGCCAGGCGTTCCTATGGCGAATCCGCTGGGGCCTGCATCTGCTCACGAGCCGCCGCGAAGATCGTCTGTTGTTCGACTATCAAATCAAGCTCGCGCAGATGCTCGGCTACGAGGATGCGAGCTTCACTCTCGCCGTCGAGCAGCTCATGCAGCGCTACTACCGCACGGTGATGGAGCTGTCGCGTCTCAACGAGATGCTGCTGCAGTTGTTCGAGGAGGCGATCCTGCTCGACAGAACCGCCGCGGCGAGCCCGATCAATCCGCGCTTTCAGGAACGGCACGGCTACATCGAGGCGGTCGACGAGAACGTGTTCGCGCGCGATCCGTCGGCGCTGCTCGAGATCTTCCTGCTGCTCGAGCAGAACCTCGAGCTGCGCGGGATCAGCGCGCGCACGATCGCGCTGATCAAGCAGCACCTGTGGCTCATCGACGAGGAGTTTCGCCAGAACCCGCGCCATCACCGGCTGTTCCTCGACATCCTGCGCGCGCCGCAAGGCGTGACGCGCACGCTGAAGCGCATGAACACCTACGGCGTGCTCGGCCTGTACATCCCCGCCTTCGGCCGCATCGTCGGCCGCATGCAGTACGACCTGTTCCATGCCTACACGGTCGACGCGCACACGTTGTTCGTCGTCGAAAATCTGCGGCGCTTCACCCTCGAGCGCTTCAACCACGAGTTTCCGAACTGCAGCGCGGTGATGCAGCAGCTCGAGAAGCCGGAGATCGCGTATCTCGCCGGGCTCTTTCACGACATCGCGAAAGGGCGCGGCGGCGATCACTCCGAGCTCGGCGCGGTCGATGCGGAGGCGTTCTGCCTCGAGCACGGCATGAGCCGCTACGACGCACGCCTCGTCGCGTGGCTCGTGCGTTATCACCTGCTGCTGTCGATGACGGCGCAGAAGAAGGATCTGCACGATCTGCGCGTCATCGACGAGTTCGCGCGGACCATCGGCGACCAGACGCACCTCGACTATCTCTACGTGCTCACCATCGCCGATGTGCGCGGCACGAACCCGAAGATGTGGAACTCGTGGAAGGACTCCCTGTTCTGGGAGCTCTATCAGCTGACGAAGCGGGCGCTGCGGCGCGGTTTCGCGAACCCGATCGACAAGGACGAGCTGATCCTCGAGACGCAGTCGCGCGCCGAGATGCTGCTGCAGGAGCAGGGGCTCGAGCCGTCGCGCTGGCAGCACATCTGGGCGAGCTTCACCGAGGAATACTTCCTGCGCCATCGGCCCGAGGAGATCGCGTGGCATACGCGCGTGCTCACCGATGCACCAACGTCGGTCGTCGTGGACGTCGAGCAGGTCGGCGCCGAGGGCCCCACGGTCGTGATGGTCTATGCGCCGAAGGAGCTGCACTCGTTCATGCGCTCGACGGCCGTGCTCGACGAGCTCGGCCTCACGATCATCGACGCGCGTATCGTGCCGATGACGGAAGCGCAGAACCTCGACACCTACCGCGTGCTCGAAAGCGACGGCAGTCCGCTCGCCGGACAGCGGCGCCTCGGCGAGATCCGGCAGCGCCTGCTGAAGATCCTCGCCAGCCCGGACGCGCCGCCGCTCAAGGTCAGCCGCCGCGCGCCGCGCCAGGTGCGCATGTTCTCGACGCCGGTGCAAGTCAGCGTAACCAACGACGCGACCAACGAGCGCACCGTGGTCGAGCTCGTCGCGGGCGACCGGCCCGGGCTGCTGCTGCAGGTCGCCAAAGTGCTCGAGAGCGAGCAGGTCGCATTGCAGAACGCGAAGATCTCGACGGTCGGCGAGCGCGCCGAGGACGTCTTCTTCGTCACCACCGCGGACGGCGCGCCGCTGGACGACGAGCAATCGCGCCGGCTGCAGCGACAGCTGAAACAGGCGCTGATGGAGCACGAGCGCGTTTGAGGCGCCAGCGCCTCCCGGGGCGACGCATTCCACGGTAATCTGCCGCCCATGACAGCCGCGAGCGGATCTTGAACATAATAGCCTCTGCACATATCACGGCGGCGCTCGGCGCCCTGCTCTGCGCCGCTTTCGCACCCTGCGCGGCCGCGCAGGACGGCAGCGGCGCGGAAAACCTCGACGTCGAGGTGGTGATCAGCGGCATCGACGGGCCGCTGCTAGCGAACGCCCGTGCGTTCCTCTCTATCGCCGAGCTCGACGAGGACGCGAGCTTCGTGTCGCGGCTGACGTCCTTCGGCCGCGGCCGCGGGAACGGCATCTCCGAGGCGGAGGTGCGGCGCCGCCACCGCGTCGCGCCGGCGCAGATCCGCGAGGCGCTGATGCCGTTCGGTCACTATCTCGCGAGCGTCGACGCCGAGCTCGAACGCACCGCCGACGGTTTCCGCGCAGCCTATCGCATCGAGCCGGGCGAGCCCGCACGGCTCAGCAACGTCGACGTGCGCGTCACCGGCGACGGCGCCGACTTCCCCGCCGTGCGCGCGGCGCTCGACAGCATCCGGCTCGCGCCGGGGCAGGTGCTGCAGCATGCCCAGTACGAAGCGGCCAAGGGCCGGCTGTACGACGCGGCTTACAACAACGGCTTTCTCGACGCGCGTTGGCAAGCGAGCCAGGTGCTCGTGTCCCCGGACCGGCTCGGCGCTGCGATCGTGCTCGCGCTCGACACCGGCCCGCGCTTTCATTTCGGCGCCACCCGCATCGAGCAAGACGTGCTCGATCCGGCCATGATCGCAGGCTATGTGTCGATCGCGCCGGGCGACCCGTACGATGTCGGCCGCCTGCTCGATCTGCAGCGAGTCCTGAACGAGACCGGCTATTTCTCGCGGGTCGAGGTCCGCGCGCCGCGCGCCGCGGCCGATGCCGCGCAACGCGTGCCGGTCAGCGTCACGCTCGAGCCGGCGCGGCGGCAGAGGTGGTCCGTCGGCTTCGGCTACGGCACGGACACCGGCCCGCGCACCACGATCGGCGTGCTGATGCGGCGCGTCAACCTGCGCGGCCACCGGCTGCGCGCGGATCTGCAGCTTTCCGCCATCGAGCAGGCGATCGGCACGCGCTACGAGATTCCGATCCGCAATTACGCGACGGATCTGCTGACCTTCTCGGCCACCGCCCGCGCCGAGGAAATCGGCGACGCGGAGATCGAGCAGTACTCCGCCGGCGCGAGCCACGTCGTGAGCTGGTTCGGCTTCCGCCGCCGGCTCTACATGCAAGCCGAGCGTGAGCACTTCAGCTTCGGCGATGGGCCGACGACCAACAGCGACCTGTTCTATCCCGGCATCACGTTGACCCGCGAGCGCGCCGACAATGTGCAGTTCCCGCGCCGCGGCTATAGCGCGCGGGCCGACCTGCGCGCCGGCTCCGACTCGCTGCTGTCGAGCGTCACGTTTTCGCGGTTCGAGCTGTCGCACCGCTGGGTGCGCGAGATCGCGCCGCAAACGCGGCTGCTGCTGCGCGGCGATGCCGGCGTGCTGCGCACGGATGACTTCGACGCGCTGCCCCCGTCGCAGCGCTTCTTCGCGGGCGGCGACCGCCACATCCGCGGCTATGCGTATCGGGACGTCGGCCCGCGCGATGCGGCCGGCAATGTGATCGGCGGCAAGCGGATGCTCGCCGCGAGCGTCGAGCTCGAGCGCCTGTTCGTCGGCGATTTCGGCGCCGCCGTCTTCGTCGACGCCGGCGACGCGTTCGACGACTCGCCGGACGTAAAAGTCGGCGCCGGCATTGGCGCCCGCTGGCGCTCGCCCATCGGCATGGTGCGTCTCGATGTCGCACATCCATTCGACGACCCGAGCAACGACTACAGCATCCATCTGACGATCGGAGCGGACCTGTGACGGACGACGCGCGCAAGACGAGCTCGGCCCCGCAATCCGGCCCAGTGTCCGACCCGGCATCCGACCCGGCATCCGACCGAGCGCGCCCGCCGGCGCGATCCGCCGCCATGCGCTATCTCGCCACGGGCGCGAAAGTCGTCGGCATCGTGATCGCCGTGGTCGTGCTGGTCACGGCCGCGGCAGCGGCCTGGCTCATCGGCACGGAGGGCGGCACCCGCTTCGCGCTTGCGCGCACCGCCGCGCTGCTGCCGCCCGGCATCGACCTCGGCACCGCGCACGGCCGCCTCGGCGACGATCTCGAGCTGCGCGATGTCGCCGTCGTCACCGACACGTTCGAGCTGACGGTTACGCGGCTATGGCTGCGCTGGTCGCCGACGGCGCTGCTCGGCCGGCGCCTCGAAGTCGAGGATCTCGGCGCGGAAGGCGTCCGCTATCGGGCTTTGCCGGGCGACGCAAGCGCGCCGCCCGCGGCGGAGTCCGAGCCGTTTGCGCTGCCGGAGCGCATCGCGCTGCCGGTGTCCGTGCAGGTGCGGCGCGTGTCGATCGAGGACGTTGCGGCCGTGCTCGCTGCCGATATCGGTGCGGACGTCGATACCGATGCCGATGTCGCGGTCGAGCCGATCATCGTCGAGCGCATGCTGCTCGCAGACGTCTCGTTCGTCGACTCGCGGCTCGAGCTCGACCGGCTCGAGATCGAGTCGCCGCTGCTGTCCGCGACCGGTCGCGCAGCGGCGGTCGCGGCAAACGACTATCCGCTCGACGCGCGGCTCGACTGGCAGCTGCGGCTGCCGGACTACGCGGAGCTCGTCGCGCAGACCGCGCTCGGCGGCAGCCTCGCGGCGCTGACCATCGAGCAGCAGATCGCCGCCCCGTATTCGCTGTCCGTCGCCGGCAGCGTACGCGAGCTGCTCGAGCCGGCAGAACCGGTCGCGGTCGCGCTCGATCTCGATATCGACGCGCTGCGGCTGATCGACGTGCAAGCCGGGCTGCCGGACGCGACGCTCACCGTCGCCGCTCGGCTCCAAGGCCCGGTCGACGCGCTCGAGGTCGCCTTGCAGGCGAGCGGCATCGATCCGGCCGAGCGCCGCTTCACCGCCGACCTCGCCGCGACCGTCGCCGCGGACGCGGTCACGATTCGCGAGCTGGCCGTACGCCAGCCCGGCCGCGACGGCGTGCTCGAGGGCAGCGGCACGATCGCGCTCGCCGGCGAGACTCGCGCGGATCTCGCGATCCGCTGGAGCGCGCTGCAGTGGCCGCTGACCGGCGAGCCGACGGTCGTCAGCCCGCGCGGCGCGCTCGAGTTCGACGGGCCGCTCAGCGCCTATCGCATCAGCGTCGACACGCGTCTCGAGCCGAGCGCCGCGCCGCCCGTCGACCTTCGCCTCGCGGGCGACGGCAACCTCGAATCGATCGCGTTGACGCTCGAGGCGCAGGAGCGCGAAGGGACGCTGACCGGCAGCGTGGAGGCCGTCTGGTCGCCGAGCGTGCACGCCGAGGTTGCGCTCGACGCGGCCAATTTCGACCCGTCCCCGTTCGCGGCCGATTGGCCGGGCGCGATCGATCTCGCGTTGGCGGCTAGCGGCTCGGTCGACGGCGATGATATCGAGGTGGTCGTCGACCGGCTCGAAGCGGCGGGCACGCTGCGCGGGCAGCGCCTCGCCGCCGCCGGCTCGGGCCGCTACGAGCAGGCGGGCGAGCAATACCGGGCGAACATCGCCGAGCTGCGCGCCGCGCTCGGGGACACGCTCGTCGAAGTCAGCGGCGAGGTCGCCGAGCAGGCGAACGTCGCCTGGCGGCTCGTCAGCGACGACCTCTCCGCCGTGCTGCCGCAAGCTGCCGGCGCGGTCGAAGCGACCGGAAGCGTGTCGGGGCCGATCCCGCGGGTGCGCGTTGCCGCTCGCATCGGCGGCCGCGATCTCGCCTTCGACGAGCATCGCGTCGCGAGGATCGACGTCAACGCCGATCTGGACCTCGGCGGCGAGCAGACCTCCGGCCTCTCCGTGGTTTTGCGGGACGCACTGGTCGCGGGCACCGCGGTCGGCAGCGTCGTGGTCGACGCCGGCGGCACGGCGCCGGCGCACCGCATCAGCGTCGCGGTCGACGCCGCCGACGGCCGTGCGGCGCTCGAGCTGACCGGTGCGCTGGCCGATCCGTGGGGCGACGATCCGGCTTGGCAATTCACGCTGACCGACGGCGAGCTCGGCTATCGCGAGCTCGTGCCGTGGCGGCTCACGGCACCGGCCGCGGGCAGCGTGACGGCCGAGACGCTGAACGTCGAGCCGCACTGCTGGCAGGCCGCCGAAGGACAGCTGTGCCTGAACGCCCAGCGCGATCCGTCGGGCCTTGCCGCCGACCTCGAGCTGACGGCGCTTCGCTTCGACTATTTCGCCGCGTTCCTGCCGGATGACATCGACGTCGACGGCGACATCGGCGTCGCGGCGCACGTCGCGCAAGCGCCGGACGGCGCCTTGACGGCCGAGGCGCTCGTCGCCGTCTCCGCGACGCACATCACGCTGCCCGCAGACGGCACCGCCGACGGCGCGGCGACGTTACGCCTCGAGCCGAGCGAACTCCGCCTCGACTTGAACGACGCGGGGGCCGAGGTCACGGCTGCGCTGAATCTCGAGCACGGCCGCGTGAGCGTCGACGCGCGCGCAACGGCCGAGGCACCCGCGGCGCCGCTGGCCGAGCAGAGCCTGACCGGGCGCGTTGCGCTGTCGTTCCCGAGCCTCGCGTTCGTAGCGGATTTCGTGCCGACGCTCGAAGCGGTCGAAGGCACCCTCGGCGGCGCGCTGGAGCTCGCGGGCACGGTCGGCGCGCCGGCCGTGTCGGGCACGGTCGAGCTCGCCGACGGCGCATTGCTCGTGCCCGAAACGGGGATCGCGCTGACCGCGCTCAACGCGACGCTCGAAGGCCTCGGCCGAGAAGGCATTGCGCTCGCGGCAGCGGCCGCATCCGGCGGCGGCGAGCTCAGCATGGAGGGGCTCATGAGCCTCCCCGGCGCGCCGCTCGAGGCGCACCTCGAGATTCGCGGCGACGCGTTCCAGGTCGTCGATAGCAGCGATGCGCGGGTATTCGTCTCGCCCGATCTGCGCATCGAAGCGGATGCGCAGCGCTTGAGCGTCACGGGCACGGTGCACGTGCCGCGCGCGGCGCTGACGCCGGGCCAGCAGGCGCCTTCGGCGGTGACGGTCACGGCCGATCAGGTGCTGCTCGGCGACGAGCCGCCGGCGGAAGCCGCGGCCGAGCGCGATCTCTTCGCCGCCATCCGGGTCAGCCTCGGCAATGACGTGCTGTTCGAAGGCTTCGGCCTCGCCGCGCGCATCGAAGGCGAGGTGCTCGTCGAGCAGGAGCCCCGCACCCCGACGACGGCGACCGGCGAGCTGCGCATCCTCGACGGCGAATATCGTGCGTACGGGCAGGGCCTGGTGATCGATAGCGGGCGCATCTATTTTGCCGGCGGCCCGATCACGCAGCCCGCGCTCGACGTGCGGGCCGTTCGCCGTCCGCGCGCGGGGATCGTGGTCGGCGCCAACGTGCAGGGCACGCTCGAAACGCCGTCCTTCGAGCTCTTCTCGGAGCCGCCGATGACGCAGCAGGAACAGCTCTCGTGGCTCGTGCTCGGGCGCTCCCTGCAGGAGGCGCCGGAAGGGGAAGGGAATGCGCTCAGCCAGGCCGCGCTCGCCATGGGCCTGCGCGGCGGCGACTTCCTCGCCAAGAACATCGGCGAGCGCGCCGGCTTCGACCAGTTCGGCATCGAGACGGGCTCCGGCGAGGCCGGTGCGCCGAGCGACCCGAGCGAAGCGGCGCTCGTCATCGGCAAGTACCTGTCGCCGAAGCTGTACGTGAGCTACGGCGTCGGGCTGTTCAACCCGGAGTCCGTGCTGCAGATGCAGTACGAGATCTCGCGGAATTGGACGGTCGTCACGCAGTCGAGCAGTGATGCGACCGGCGGCGACGTGCTGTACACGGTAGAGTTCGGGCGCTGAGCGCGCCCGGTCGCGGCGCTTTCTCGGGTATGCCGGACGCCGCCGCGGCAAGGCCGCAGAGCGGGTCCGAATGAGGTACAGTGCCGCGTCCGGTTTTCAGACAAGGAGCGGGTAATGACGGGCCTCAGCGCAATCATCGACGCAGGCTGGGAGCGGCGCGCGGACCTGACGCCGACGAGTGTCGACGCCGAGCTGCGCGACGCGATCGAGCAGGCGATCGCGGGTCTCGACGCGGGCCGGCTGCGCGTCGCCGAGAAGCGCGACGGCGACTGGGTCGTGAATCAATGGCTGAAGAAGGCGGTCCTGCTTTCGTTCCGTATCCAGCCGAACCAAATCATCGAGGCGAGCTTCACCAAGTTCTACGACAAGGTGCCGCTGAAATACGCCGGCTACTCCGAGAACGATTTCGCCGAGGCCGGTACGCGGGTCGTCCCGCATGCGATCGTCCGCCGCGGCGCGTACGTCGCTCCGGACGCAGTGCTGATGCCGTCGTACGTCAACATCGGCGCCTATGTCGATCGCGCGACGATGGTCGATACCTGGGCGACCGTCGGCAGCTGCGCGCAGATCGGCGCCAACGTGCATCTCTCCGGCGGGGTGGGTATCGGCGGCGTGCTGGAGCCGTTACAGGCCGCGCCGACGATCATCGAGGACGACTGCTTCATCGGCGCTCGTTCCGAGGTCGTCGAAGGGGTGATCGTCGGTCGCGGCAGCGTCATCTCGATGGGCGTATACATCGGCCAAAGCACGCGCATCTACGACCGCGAGACGGGCGAGATTCTGCAAGGCCGCGTGCCGGAAGGCTCGGTTGTCGTTCCGGGCACCCTGCCGTCGAAAGACGGCAAGTACGGCCTCTACTGCGCAGTGATCGTGAAGAAGGTCGACGAGCAAACGCGGTCCAAGACGAGCTTGAACGA
>CAZFJU010000018.1:0-10760 GCA_964518995.1 uncultured Gammaproteobacteria bacterium | reverse complement strand
CAGTGATCGTGAAGAAGGTCGACGAGCAAACGCGGTCCAAGACGAGCTTGAACGAACTGTTGCGGCCGACGGACTGACGCGCGGCCCGCGGCGCGAGCCCGCCGCGGCGCTGCGGCGCAAGCCACCCGCGGCGCTGCGGCGCAAGCCACCCGCGGCGCTGCAAGCGTGACCCGGCGCTGGCGCGCCGCTCCAGTACCCGGATACGCGATGACGGCGGTGACGAAAGCCAGGCTGCAGATTCACTTCTGCGTGCTGCTATGGGGCTTCACCGCGATTCTCGGCAAGCTGATCACGCTCGGCGCGTTGCCGCTCGTGCTGTGGCGGATGCTGATCGTCGTGGCCGCGCTCGCGCTCGTGCCGCGGGTATGGCGAACGGTGCGCGCGATGCCGCGTCGACTCATCGCCGCCTATGCCGCGATCGGCGTGCTCGTCGCGCTGCACTGGCTGACATTCTACGGCGCCGTGAAGCTTGCGAATGCGTCCGTCGCCGCGACCTGCATGGCGCTTGCGACAGCCTTCGTCGCCATCGTCGAGCCGCATATCGCCGACAGGCGTTTCTCGTTCCGCGATCTCGGCCTCGGCATCGCGATCATCCCCGGCGTCGGCCTGGTCGTCGGCGGCGTGCCCGACGAAATGCGGATCGGCATCGTCGTCGGCGTGATCTCGGCGCTCTTGGTGGCGGTGTTCAGCTCGTTGAACAAGCGGCTCATCGCGCATGCCGACCCGTTGGCCGTGACCGCGGTCGAGCTCGGCGCCGGGACGATCGCGCTGATTGCGCTCGCGCCGCTGCTCGGCCGGCTATTCCCGGACATGGCGGCCGCAAGCTTCGTTCTGCCCGATGCCCGCGATGCCGCGCTGCTCGTGCTGCTCGCGCTCGCGTGCACGCTGCTGCCGTTCGCCTTGTCGCTCGCGGCGCTGCGGCATATGAGCGCGTTCGGCGCGCAGCTCGCGGTCAACCTCGAGCCGGTGTACGCCGTGCTGCTCGCGATTCCGTTGCTCGGCGAGCAGCGCGAGCTGACGGCGCTCTTCTATCTCGGCGTGGCGATCATTCTTGCCGCAGTGTTCATCCACCCGCTGCTCGAGCGGCCGCGCCGGGTCGAGCATAAAGAGATTCTTGCGACGGGCGAGGCGAAACGCATCGCCGAGTGACCGGCTGCCATTCGGCGCAGGTTGCCAGCGCTCATTTTCCGCCGCCTCCGAAAGCGGGTTGCAGCAAGCGGCCGCTCGAAATCAACTCGTCCAGCACGTCGAGATCCGGCGGCTTCGCAATGTGTCGGTCGAACCCCGCACGCCGCGCGCGTTCGATATCGCCGGGCAGCGTGTGGCCGGTCAGTGCGATCAAAGGGACGTGCGAGAACGCCGGCAGCGCACGAAAGCGCTGCGCGACGTCGTAGCCGTCGCCGTCCGGCAGACCGACGTCGCATAGAATGACATCCGGAAGGTACGTTGCCGCGGTGTCTAGCCCTTGCCGCACGGTATTGGCGACTTCGACCTGATGGCCACGCAGCACCAGCGCGGTCGCAAGCATATCCGCCGTATCGGCGTTGTCCTCGATGATGAGCACGCGCCGCGTGCCGCCGTGTTTCATCTGGGCCTGCACGGCTGTTTTAGGCAGCTCGCCCGGCGTGTGCAGCGGCAGCGAGACGAGCATATCGGTGCCGCGCGCAGGACCCGGGCTGCGCGCCTCGATGCGCCCGCCGTGCAGCTCGGCGAGGCCTTTGACCAGGGCGAGCCCGAGGCCAAGCCCGCCGTGGCGGGAAGGCGTCGTCTCGGCCTGCACCAACGGCTCGAACGCGCATGCAATCAGATCGGGCGTCATACCGATCCCCGTGTCACTCACTTGCAGGCGCGCTTCATCACCCGCCTTCCGCATCATCAACGTAACGCGGCCGCCGACGGGCGTAAATTTGCGGGCATTGTCGAGCAGATTGGCGATCATCTGCGTCAGACGTGTGCGGTCCCCGTACACATACAGCGGCTCGGCAGCGCGCTCGACGGCGATCTGGAGGCCGCTCGCATCGAACGCCTCCCGCTGATCCTCGGCGACCGAGCTCGCCAGAGCGTTCAGCTCGACGCGCTTCATCTCGAGATGAATCTTCCCCTGTGCGATCCGGGCGATGTCGAGCAAGTCATCGACGAGGTGCTTCAGGTGGTTCGACTGTCGATCGACGGCGTCCACGGCCTGTCTGGCCGCGGCGGATCCCGCAGGGGCTCTGCGCAGCACCTCGACGGCGATGCGAATCGGCGCGAGCGGGTTGCGCAGCTCGTGCGACAACAAGGCGATGAACCGGTCCTTGTGCTGATTGGCGAGCGTCAGCCGGGCGGTGGCCGCCCGCAGCTCCTCGGCCTGGTCATGCTGCGCCGTCCGGTCCTGCATGACTTTCGCGAAGCCGATCAGACCGCCGGCGTCATCGTGGAGGGCCGTCGTCATGCCGAGGCAGAAGAAGTGGCTGCCGTCGCGTTTTCTCATCCAGCGGTTGTTATGGGCCGCGCCGAGCCGCGCGGCCTCCTCCATCTCCCGCTGCGGCACCTTTGCGTCGATATCCGCCGGCGTAAAGATGTGGGTCGCGACGTTGAGGCCGATGAACTCGTGCTCCGCGAAACCGAGCACGCGCTCGACGCCCCGGTTCCATGTGGTCGCGCAGCCGTTTGGGTCGGTGCAGAAGATCGCGTAATCGCGAATCTGCTCGATCAGATCGTGATACGGAACGCGGGTCCGCCAAAAGTGCTGTTCGGCGTCGGCAGCGGGCGCGGTTTCCGTCGCTCGATCGGTCGAGCGGTCCGCCGCACGGGCTTCCGACCCGCGCGCATCGCGATCGTCAACCGGCGGCCCACCCATGGCAGCTCCTGCTCACATTCCCTTGCGGCGCTCCGCGAACGGTGCGTCCATCCGCGCGTACTCTGATTTCGCCACGCCGGCGCTCGGCATGGCACTCGGACCGCTACGGAGCCCGCGGGAGCGAAGGGACGAGCGTCGGGCCGATGCTCAGCCGAAGCGGCCGGTGATGTAGTCTTCTGTGAGCTTGTGGCGGGGGTTCGTGAAGATCTCGTCGGTCTCGCCGACCTCGATCAGCTTGCCGAGGTGAAAGTAGGCCGTGCGCTGCGAGACGCGGGCCGCTTGTTGCATCGAATGGGTAACGATCACGATGGCGTAGTTGCGCTTCAGCTCGTCGATCAGATCTTCGATGCGGGCCGTGGCGATGGGGTCGAGCGCCGAGCACGGCTCGTCCATCAGAATCACCTCGGGGCTGACCGCGATCGTGCGGGCGATGCAGAGCCGCTGCTGCTGCCCGCCCGAAAGGCCGGTGCCCGGCTCCTCGAGCCGATCACGGACCTCGGCCCACAAGCCGGCCCGCTCGAGGCTCCGTTGCACGATCTCGTCCAGCTCCGAGCGGTCGCGTGCCAGACCATGGATACGCGGGCCGTAGGCCACGTTGTCGTAGATCGACTTCGGGAACGGGTTCGGCTTCTGGAACACCATGCCGACGCGGGCGCGCAGCATCACGACATCCATTTGCCGCGCATAGATGTCTTCGTCGTACAGCTTGATCTCGCCATTGACGCGTGCCGACTCGATCGTGTCGTTCATCCGGTTCAGGCAGCGCAGGAACGTCGACTTGCCGCAGCCGGAAGGGCCGATCAGCGCGATCACCTCGTTCAGACCGATATCGAGATTCACGGTCTCGATGGCCTGTTTCTCGCCATAGAACACGTTGACATCGCGCGCCGTGATGATCGGCGTCGCGGCACGATAGTCGCCGACCGTGCGATACGTCGGCGCGTGACCCGCTTCGCGCGCCGCCGCGGCCGGCGCCGCCGCAGCCGGTGCGGCAGTCGCAGCAGACGACGCAGGCGAGGCGGCGACGTCGGGCCGTGGAATCAAATCTGCGGTGGCTCGCTTTTGCAGTGGCATCGAGTCTACTCCAAGCCAAAATTGGGGTCAGAGCCCTTTTAAAAGAATTGGGGTCAGAGCCCTTTTTCCCTCAATAGCGCCGCTCGAACCGCTTCCGCAGCAGGATCGCGACGCCGTTCATGAGCACGAGGAAAGCGAGCAGCACGAGAATGGCCGCGGACGTGCGCTCGACGAACGCGCGCTCTGGGCTGTCGGCCCACAAGAAAATTTGCACCGGCAATGCAGTCGACGGGTCGAGCGGCGATTCCGGCACATCGACGATGAACGCCACCATGCCGATCATCAGCAGCGGTGCGGACTCACCGAGCGCGCGCGCCATGCCGATGATCGTCCCGGTCAGCATGCCCGGCAGCGCGAGCGGCAACACATGATGCATGACGACCTGCATTTTCGAGGCGCCGATTCCGAGCGCCGCCTCGCGAATGGACGGCGGCACGGCCGTAAGCGCCGCACGCGACGCAATGATGATCACCGGCAACGTCATCAGCGTGAGCACCAGGCCGCCGACTAACGGCGCCGAGCGCGGCAGCCCGAATACATTGATGAACAGCGCGAGGCCAAGCAGCCCGAATACGATCGACGGCACAGCCGCGAGATTGTTGATGTTCACCTCGATCAGGTCGGTCCAGCGGTTGCGGGGCGCGAACTCCTCGAGATATACAGCTGTCGCCACGCCAAGCGGAAACGACAGCAGCAGGGTCACGAGCAGCATGAAGAACGAGCCGACGGTCGCGCTCCAGATGCCGGCGAGCTCCGGATCGCGCGAATCGCCCGATGTAAAGAAATAGCGATTGAACCGGAGCTCGACGCGCCCCTCGTCCTCGAGCGCCTCGACCCAGCCGATCTGCTGATCGGACAGACGCCGGCCGGTCTCCGGCGCGGCGCGATCGATATTGCCTTTCACGAGCATATCGACGTCATCGTCCGCGAGGAGCCAGAAACTGCGCGTCGCGCCGAGCACGCGCGGATCATCGAGCACGAACGCGCGTATCTCGAGATCCGCGGCGGGGCTGATCAGCGCATAGAGGTCGCGCTGCTCGCGCCGCTCCGTCACGTTCGGAAAGCGTTCGTTCAGCGCGGCGCGGATCAGCGCCTGGTAGTTGGCGGTCTCGAGCTCGACCGGATCACGCAGGCCATCCGGATCGATCGTCGCGGGATCGAGCGTGATCTCGAGCAGAATACGCGTCTGCACGAACGCACTGTGCCCGTTGATGATGAGCGTGACGAAGAACACCGCGAGGAAGCCGAGGCCGAACAAGAGCGCCGCCAAGCCAAGCCGCCGGAAGCGCCGCTCGCGTCGATAGCGGCGCGCGAGACCTTCAGCGACGCGCCGGCGCGTCGACTGCTCGGGCTGCTGCGGCGGCGCGGGCCGCTCCCCGCCGGCATCACTCATATTGTTCCCTATAGCGCCGTACTACGATCAGCGCGACGACGTTGAGCAGCAGCGTCACGACGAAGAGCACGAGCCCGAGCGCGAAGGCGGCGAGCGTCTTCGCGCTATCGAACTCCTGGTCACCGACCAGCAACGTGACGATCTGCACGGTCACCGTCGTCACGGCCTCGAACGGATTCGCGGTCAGGTTGGCCGCAAGCCCCGCGGCCATCACGACGATCATTGTCTCGCCGATCGCGCGGGACACCGCGAGCAGCAGCGCGGCGACGATGCCGGGCAGCGCCGCCGGCAGCACGACCTGGCGGATGGTCGCGCCGAGGCCGTACGAGCCGTCGCGCAGCGACTGCGGCACCGCGTTGATCACGTCGTCCGATAACGACGAGACGAACGGTATGATCATGATGCCCATCACGAGGCCCGCGCCGAGCGCGCTTTCGGACGCCACCTCGAGCCCAATCGATTCACCGAAGCGTCGCAGCGCCGGGCCGACCCAGAGCGCGGCGAAATATCCATACACAACGGTTGGGATACCGGCGAGCAGCTCGAGCAGCGGCTTCGCGATGCTGCGCACGCGCGGATTCGCATATTCGGAGAGATAGATCGCCGACATCAGCCCGAGCGGCGCGGCGACGAACATCGCGATCGCGGAGATCAACAGCGTGCCGGTGAACAGCGGTATCGCGCCGAACGCCCCCGATGAGCCGACCTGGTCTTCACGGATCGCGGTCTGCGGGCTCCAGTTCAGCCCGAACAGGAACTCGAGCACCGACACACGCTGGAAGAATCTGAGCGCCTCGAACAGCACTGAGAGAAAAATGCCGATGGTCGTCAGGATAGCGACCATCGACGCGCCGACCAGCAGATACTCGATGATCTTCTCGACCCGATTACGCGCGCGCATCTCGGGCCGCACCCGTCGATAGCCGATGCTGAACAGCGCGATGCCGCCGACCAGCACGGCGCCCGCGAGCAGATAACGGCTGACTGCCTGCAGCTGGGCGTAGCGCTCCGCGGCATCGACCACCGCCTGCTGCGGCTCGCCGAATACGATGTTCCCGTCGACGAGATTACGGACGTCGTTGTATAGCAGCCCCAGCTCGGCCTCGGGCAACGCTTGCAGCGCCGGCGGCAACGCATCCATCACCGCGGCCCGCAGCACCACCGGTTCCACCGCCAGCCAGACGGCGAGCAGCGCCACCGTCGGCAGCAGGCACCAGAGCGCCACATAGCCGCCGTAGTAGCCGGGCAGCGAATGGTACGTGGACCTCGACGCCGTGGCTGCGCCCGCGACGGCCCGCTGCCGCCCCGCGGCATACGCGAGGGCCGACAGGCCGAGCAGCATGATGAGAACAGTGGAACCGCTCACCGGACGATCACCTCAACGCCAGTCGCCCGGCCAACGCCGGCCTGGCTTTGCTGCGCCGGTCATTCGGCGAGGTTCGCGAGCGTCACGGATTCGAGCGATTGGATGCGCTCGGCCATCGCCTGCAGCTCCGCGTTCTGCAGCGGCACGAGCCCGAGATCGGACAGATAACCGAATTCGTCGACCGCGCTATCGCTCATCAGCTCGCGCAAATAGCCGTCGATGCCGGGAATGACGCCAACGTGCGCGCGTTTGACATACAAATAGAGCGGCCTCGAAATTGGATAGCTGTTGTCCGCAATGGTCTCGAACGTCGGCTCGACGCCAGCGATCGCGACCGCACGTACGCGATCGCGATTCTGATCGAGGAAGCTGTAGCCGAAAATGCCGACAGCATTCGGATTGGCGTTCAGCTTCTGCACGATCAGGTTGTCGTTCTCGCCGGCTTCGATGTAAGCGCCATCCTCGCGAATCGTATGACAGGCGATCAGCCGCTCGTCCTCGCCGAGCTCGCCGATCAGGTCGAAGGTATCGCATCCGCCTTCCATCGCGAGCTCCAGGAACGCATCGCGCGTGCCGGACGTCGGCGGCGGGCCGAGCACCTCGATGCGCGTGCCAGGCAGGGACGGATCGATATCGGACCAGGTTCGATAAGGATTGGGTATCAGCCTCCGGGCGCCGGACGGATCCGGAACCCGCTGCGCGAGCGCCAGATACACCTGCTGCAGCGTCAGCGACATTGGCGCCGTCTCGCGCGACGCGGCGATCACGATGCCGTCGTAACCGAGAATGACCTCGACCACTTCCACGCCGTTACGCGCGCAATCTTCGATTTCGGAGCTCTTGATGCGCCGCGACGAGTTCGCGATATCCGGATGGCGTACGCCCAACCCGTTGCATAGCAGCTTGATACCGCCGCCGCTTCCGGTGGATTCCACCTTCGGCGTCTTGAACCGAGTGGCCCGGCCGAATCGCTCGGCGGCGACGGTGGCGAACGGATAGACCGTCGACGAGCCGACGATATTGATATAGTCGCGGGCGATTTGCCCCGCCGCGGGCATGGAGGTCGTCGCCGCCAACAGGGCCAATCCCAGGCCCCGCAGGAGGCGGGCGAATGGCACCGTCCGTGTCGATCGGACGCCGGGCGGCGCTGGCGAGAAATCGTCGGCTGGCATCACGGAGCGAAAGGTAGCCGAGAAATGTTACGGAATTGTTGCGGGTCGCCGTCGAAGGTCTTCGATGGGAAACGAAATACTCTGATATCAGTATGTTACGCGGCTCTGCTCGACCTCGACAGCACAGGCGGTCCGGCGTGAGTCTCGATTTGCTGCCGCTCGCCCGCGCGCTGATCGAAGCCCGTTCGATCACCCCCGAGGACGCCGGCTGTCAGGCGCTGATCGCAGAGCAGCTCGTCCCGGCCGGCTTCCGCGCGGAGCCGATGCGCTTCGGCGACGTCGACAACTTGTGGCTGCGGCGCGGCACGACCGGCCCGGTGCTGGTCTTTGCCGGCCATACCGACGTCGTGCCGCCCGGGCCGACGGAGCAATGGCAGGCGCCGCCGTTCGCCGCAACGGTCCGCGACGGCATGCTCCTCGGGCGCGGCGCCGCCGACATGAAGGGCAGCCTCGCAGCGATGGTCAAGGCGGCGGAACGATTCGCCGTCCGCTATCCGGACGCCCCCGGCTCGATTGCCCTGCTGATCACGAGCGACGAAGAGGGAGCTGCCGACGACGGCACGGTGAAGGTGATGGAGCGGCTTGCGGCGCGCGGCGAGCTGTTCGACTACTGCGTGGTCGGCGAGCCGTCGAGCGGCGAGCGCCTCGGCGACACGGTGCGGATCGGCCGGCGCGGCTCATTGACCGGGTTTTTGACCGTGCGCGGCGTGCAGGGGCACGTCGCCTACCCGCTCAGCGCCGAGAACCCGATGCATGCGTTCGCGCGCTTCGTCGCCGCGATTACTCGTGAGCCGATGGACCGCGGCAACGCCCATTTTCCGCCGACGACCTTCCAGATGGTCAATGTCCACTGCGACGCCGGCGCGCCGAATGTCGTTCCGGGCGAGCTCAACTGCCGGTTCAACTTCCGCTTCTCAACGGAATGGACCACCGAGACGTTGGCGGCCCGCGTCGAGCGCGAGCTGCACGGGCTCGGCATCGATCATTCGATCCGTTGGCGCATCGCCGGCGAGCCGTTCCTGACCCGGCCGGGCCGGCTGACGGATGTCGTGGCCGATGCGGTCGAGGAGGAGATGGGTACCCGGCCCGAGCTTTCGACCAGCGGCGGCACGTCGGACGGCCGTTTCATCGCCCCTTACGGCATCGACGTCGTCGAGCTCGGCCCGCTCAACGAGACCATTCACAAGGTCGACGAATGCGTCGCCATCGCCGATCTCGAGCGGCTGGAGCGGATGTACTTCCGAATCGCCGAACGGCTGCTGGTCGGCTAGCCGAGCGGAAATCATCCAGCGGTTGCTAGCCGGTTAACCGGGCGGAGACCGCCGAGCGGCTCCGCGTCGGCTAGCTGGGGGTCGCCGAGCGGCGGCCGCCCAGTCGCCGCCTTTATGCGGACAGCCGTTTCCAGTTCGCGGCCGCGACTAGCGCCCCGAGCAGCACGAACCAGATCAGCACCCACGCCGGCATGCTGAGGCCGAGAAACGACCAATTGATCTCGGCGCATTCCCCGGAGGCCGTGAACACATAGCTCAACGCCTCGAGCATCGGGAAGGTATCGAAGTAATAGTTGAGCCCAGGGCCGCACGCGGGCACAGCGTCGGGCGGCAGATTCTGCATCCGCACGTGCCAGCCAGAGATGCCGATGCCGATCAGCGCCGTGACGACGCCCACGCCGGCGTAAGCGCGCGCCGCCTTGCCGACCGGCGCATGCAGCGCGGCCGCAAGGAAGACGGCGCCGAGCGCCACCATCACGACCCGCTGAAATACGCACAGCGGACATACCTCGAGACCGACGACGTGCTCCTGGTAGAGCGCGTACGCCATCAGCCCGACGACGGCTGCGACCCCGACCCAGTTCAGCAGCCTGCGGCCGCGGCGCGTATCCAGCGCCACGCGCGACCCGCTCTCCTCGACGGCCGCGATCACGAGCGGCCCTCGCGCCGCCGCACCGCTTCCCGCACTTCCGCCTCGATGTTCTCGAGACCCGTATAACGGAGGTCCTTGCCGTGCACCATGAATATCACGTACTCGCAAATGTTTTTGGCATGATCGCCGATTCGCTCGAGCGCCCGAGCGACCCACATCGTATCCATGACCCGGGAGATCGTGCGCGGATCCTCGATCATGAATGTCAGCCCCTGACGATAAATCGACTCGTACTCCTCGTCGACCACATCGTCGGCCTTGACCACGGCCAACGCGGCTTTGGCATCGAGCCGAGCAAACGCGTCGAGCGCGCCGCGCAGCATGTCCTGCACGTGCTGCGCAAGGTTACGCAGCTCGCGATAGTTCGTCGACGGGCGCTCCACGCCGGCCAGCCGCGCGGCCAGCACGCCGATCTTCTCCGCCTCGTCGCCGATCCGCTCGAGATCGGTGATGGTCTTGATGACCGCGATGATCAGGCGCAGATCGCCGGCCGTAGGCGCGCGCGTCGCGAGGATGCGGCTGCATTCCTCGTCGATGCTGACCTCCATCCGGTTGACCTTTGCATCGTCCTCGGCCGTCTTGAGGCCGAGCTCGCTATCGGCTTCTGCCAGCGCACGCATGCCGCGGTCGAGCTGATTTTCGACCAGCCCGCCCATCGTCAGCACGGAATTGCGCACGCGCTCGAGATCTTCATTGAAGCGTCTCGAGATGTGATGCCCCAGATCTTCGACTTCCATCGATCGAGCTCCCGCCGCGAGGCCGCGGCTCAGCGGTCAGCGATTATACGACGGCCGGCGCGGAGACATTGCCAGCGGCTTCGTCGCCGCGCCGCACCAATCTCGACGCCGGGAAACGGCAGGTGAACGTGCTGCCCTCGCCTTCGCGGCTCTCGATCTCGAGCGAGCCGCCGTGGCGCTGCAGCGCATGCTTGACGATGGCGAGCCCGAGACCGGTGCCTCCGGAGGCCCGCGACCGCCCCGGGTCGACGCGATA
>CAZFJU010000017.1:11261-32419 GCA_964518995.1 uncultured Gammaproteobacteria bacterium | reverse complement strand
TACCTCAAAAGCGCCCGGAGTGTGTCGCCGAATGGGGGATCGGCTGGACGGTCACGGCCGCGTCGGGCGACGCGATCGTGTCAACGTCACTTCGCGTCGGCGCCGCGCTCGTGCCAGTAGCGCCACAGCGTCGCCACGACGAGGGCATGATCGATGGCGCCGTCGCGGAGGAGCTCCGGCAGCCTCGCCCGCGGCACCGACTCGACGACGGTATGCTCGTTCGCGTCGTTGCGGATCTCGGCAACCCGCACCGCGCCCTCGGCCGCAAACGCGTACAGCCGGTTCGAGAACAGAGCCGGATTCGGATTGATCGCGGCGAGCGGCACGAGCCGTGCGGCGCGGTAGCCCGTTTCCTCGAGCAGCTCACGGGCTGCCGCCTCGGCAGGCGACTCGCCCTCATCGACCAGCCCGCCCGGAATCTCGAGCGTGACGGCGTCGGCCCCGTGCCGATACTGGCGGATCATCACGATCTCATCCGCCGCAGTGACCGGAACTACCTGAACCCAGTCGGCCGAAACAATGCGGTAGAAGTCGCTCTCCTGCCCGTCGTCGTCCGCGCGCGCGAACGCCCGCTCGACCGCGAACACGCGGCAATCGGCGACCGGCTCGCGGCGCAGCGTCGTCCAGCGCTTTACGTCACGCATACGCGCGGGACTACTCAGTCGAACGGATGGCGGCGCATGATGACGGAGTCGCGGCCCGGCCCCGTGGACACGATATCGACCGGGATGCCGACCAACGCTTCGAGGCGCTCGAGGTACCGCTGCGCTTCCGCAGGGAGCCGGTCATAGTCGCGCACGTCCTTCGTCGTCCCGGACCAGCCCGGAAGCGTCTCGTAAATCGGCTCGCACTCGGCGAAACGCTCGATCGCGAGCGGCAGCGTGCTCAGCTCCTCGCCATCGAGGAGATAGCCGACGCACACCTTGATCTCGTCGAGGCCATCGAGCACGTCGAGCTTGGTCACGCAGAGGCCCGTGAGGCTGTTCGTGAACGCGACGCGCTGGAGCAGCGGCGCATCGAACCAGCCGCAGCGGCGCGCACGGCCCGTCGTCGCGCCGAACTCGGCTCCGACCGTCGCGAGGTGCCGGCCGACGTGGTCATCGAGCTCGGTCGGAAAGGGCCCGGCGCCGACGCGCGTCGTATCGGCCTTGACGATGCCTAGCACGTCGGCGATCGCGCCGGGCCCGACCCCGGCGCCAGTCAGCGCGCCGCCGACCGTGGTATTGGACGAGGTGACGAAGGGATAGGTGCCGAGATCGACGTCCAGCATCGCGCCCTGCGCCCCTTCGAACAGCACGTTGCGCTGATCGGTGCGTGCCGTGCGAAGAATCTCCGTGACATCCGCGACGAGCGGCCGGAATTGCTCGGCGAAACCGAGCAGCCGATCGAGCTCCTGGTCTTTGTCGATCGTCTCGGCCCGGTAGTAGTTTCGCAACATGAAGTTGTGCAGCTCGAGCAGCCTCGTGAGCTTCTCGTCGAGCGTCTCCGGCGCCAGCAGATCCGACATGCGCAGCGCCCGCCGCGCCACTTTATCTTCGTAGGCCGGACCGATGCCGCGTCCGGTCGTGCCGATCGCGAGCGGGCCGCTCGCCCGCTCCCGCGCCTTGTCGAGCGCAATGTGCGACGACAAGATCAGCGGGCAGGCCGGTGAGATGCGCAGACGTTCGGTGACGGGCACGCCCCGTTCCGCAAGACCCTGCATCTCCGCAACGAGCGAGTCCAGCGACACGACGACGCCATTGCCGATCAGGCAGATCACGCCGTCGCGCAGCACGCCGGACGGAATGAGATGAAGCACCGTCTTCTCGCCGTCGATGACGAGCGTGTGCCCGGCATTGTGACCGCCCTGGAAACGAACCACCGCGTGCGCGCGCTCCGCGAGCTCGTCGACGATTGCCCCCTTGCCTTCGTCACCCCACTGGGTGCCGATCACGACGACATTCCGACCCACTTTATCCTCGTACGATGAGCAGCAGCAAAAGACCACTGATGACAACCACCAGCCCGAAAGTGCGCAGCTGTTGATCGTTCAGCCCGGCAAGGGACGCGAGCCCCCGTCGCCACCCCTGCGGTGACGCAAACGGGAGCAGCCCCTCGAGTATCAGGTAGAACGCGAAGCCCGCAAAAAGATCCGACCAGGCCACAACCTCAGCCTCCGAACACGCAACGCGCCCGTGGTAAAAGAATGACTCGAGAGCGACCGTGCGGTCACCCCGAGATGATTCTGCAAGACCCGAAGAACGTGCTGTCCGGATCGAGCATCTACGCCTTCCGGCTGACATCGGCCGAAGACAAACCTTCGTGGCGGCAAAGCTCATTCCAGCGCCCTGCCGTCAACTCGACCGTCAATGTCCAGCCCCCGGACGGATCATGCTCCTCGGCCCGAACCGCCTGCCAGTCGAAGAGCTTCGCCCGAACCCGGCTCTGCTCGGGACCCAATCTCACCTGGCCGGATACCCGCTCGCCGAAGGTTCGTTGGCGAATAGTCTCGAGCAGCGTTTCGAGCCCCTCGCCGGTGACCGCTGAGACGCAGACGGCGGACTCGCTGCGGTCGCGCAGATCTCGAAAGGTCTCGTCCGGTGCCAGGTCGAGCTTATTGTACACTTGGATTCGAGGCACCTCTCCCGCGCCGATATCCGCGAGCACAGTGAGCACCTGACGCATGCGGTCCACGTGGTGCGGATCGCTCGCATCGATCACGTGCAACAGCACCGCCGCATCGCGCGCCTCGGCCAACGTGGCTTTGAACGCGGCGACCAGCTCGTGCGGCAAATCGCGCACGAAGCCGACCGTATCGGCGAGCAAGACCTCGTCTCCGCCGCCGAGAGCCACCCGCCGCACTGTCGGGTCGAGGGTCGCGAACAGCTGATCCTTGGCCTCGAGACTCGCGCCGGTCAACGCGTTGAACAGCGTCGTCTTGCCGGCATTCGTGTAGCCGACCAGCGCGACGGCCGGCAACTCTGCCCGCAGCCGCTCCTTGCGCCCCGTTTCACGTTGCCGCTCGACCCGCGCCAGCCGCTCTTTCAGCAAGCGGATGCGCTTGCCGAGCAGGCGGCGGTCCGTCTCGAGCTGGGTTTCGCCCGGACCGCGCAAGCCGATGCCGCCCTTTTGCCGCTCGAGGTGGGTCCAGCCGCGTACCAGCCGCGTCGAGAGGTGCTCGAGCTGTGCCAGCTCGACCTGCAGCTTGCCTTCGAAGCTCGCCGCACGCTGCGCGAAGATGTCGAGGATCAAGCCGTTGCGATCGAGCACCCGCGCCTTCAGCGCACCTTCGAGATTACGCTCCTGGCTTGGCGACAACGCGCGATTGACGAGCACCAGCTCGGCGCCCGTCGAGGCCACCTGCTGTGCAAGCTCTTCGACCTTACCGGAGCCCAAGAAGTAGCGGGGATCGGGACGCGCACGCTGAACATGCATCGATCCGACGACGGTAGCGCCTGCCGAATCGGCCAGCGCTGCAAATTCGTCGATTTCGTCGGCGCTGCTTGGCCGACCGCAACCGATGTGGATTAGCAGAGATCGTTCGCCCGAAGGGGGACGTTCAAGCAAGCGGCGCTCCCTGCCGCGGGGGTCGGCCTCGGTTAGTCGTCGCTGTCATCGCTGTCTGCTGCCGGCAGGCGCACATTGCGCGCCGGCACGACCGTGGAAATAGCATGCTTGTAAACCATCTGGCTGACGGAATTGCGCAGGAGCACCACGAACTGATCGAACGAATCGATCTGCCCTTGCAGCTTGATCCCGTTCACGAGATAGATCGAGACAGGAACCTTCTCCCTGCGCAACGCATTCAAAAACGGATCCTGCAACGACTGACCTTTCGCCATGGACGTCTCCTTTATTGTTAGGGTTGTCGAGATTCAGGCCCGAAGTTTCGACCCGCAAAGAACGCGCTTTCGAAATTTCGCTCCGCTATCGATCGACCTATACAACGGAACGAAAAACTAGCCCCACAAACGGCAGATCTTAGCACAATGCCGTAATTCAAAGGCTACTGCACTCCGGCCTCAATCGCTCGAGCAACTGCCCAGCCAGCCCCGGCGCGAACGCATCGAAGGTTTCCACTCCGGGCTCCGAACGCAACCAAGTCAACTGACGTTTCGCCAGCTGGCGAGTCGCCGCAATCGCTTTCTGGCGCGCGCTCGGCCAATCATACCGCCTCTCGAGGTAAGCCCATATCTGACGGTAACCCACGGCGCGCATCGCGGGCAGTCCGACATGAAGGTCTTTACGCGACATCAGTCGCTCGACCTCGGCGACGAAACCTGCTTCGACCATCGCGTCGAAACGGTGTTCAATCCGGTCCGCCAACCGGGTCCTGTCGGGCGGCACCACGGCCAACATCAGAATCTCGCCTGCCGGCACGCCGGTCTGCCGCGCAGGCTGCCGCTGCAAGCGGCTCAGCGGCACTCCGGAAAGAAGGTATACCTCGAGCGCACGCTGGATGCGCTGCCTGTCGTTTGGGGCGATCCGCGTTGCCGCTTCGGGATCGGCCTCGGCAAGCCGCGCATGGAGCGCGGGCCAGCCGTGCCGTGCGGCTTCGCCGTCGAGCTGCGCCCTGAGCGTCGGGTCGGCTTCCGGGAGCGTCGCAAGCCCCCGGCGTAGTGCACGCAGATACAGCAGCGTGCCGCCGACGAGCAGTGGCAATCGTTTGCGCGCAGCGATCGCATCGATTGCCGCGTTCGCATCGGTAACGAAGCGTCCGGCCGAATAGGTATCGCCCGCATCGACGATATCGATCAGATGATGCGGCACGGACGCGAGCACGCTTCGGCTCGGTTTAGCCGTGCCGATATCCATGCCGCGATACACCATGGCCGAATCGACGCTGACGATCTCGAGCGGGATCGACCGCGCGAGCTCGAGCGCGAGCTCGGTCTTGCCGGAAGCCGTCGGCCCCGTAAGACAGACGGCGCGATAGCGGGCTGCGGCCACCGCTACTGGCCTCTCAGGAAGATTCGATCGAGCTCCGGCAGGGTGATTCGAGTCCAGGTCGGTCTGCCGTGATTGCACTGGTCGATGCGCTCGGTCTGCTCCATCTGCCGCAATAAGGCGTTCATCTCC
Source organism: uncultured Gammaproteobacteria bacterium (assembly GCA_964518995.1). Classification (GTDB taxonomy): domain Bacteria; phylum Pseudomonadota; class Gammaproteobacteria; order Steroidobacterales; family Rariloculaceae; genus ZC4RG20. Next base: position 27,361 of record CAZFJU010000017.1, on the reverse strand, counting down.
GCGACGCCGAGCTTGCGGTGGGCGTGCACGGCGGCATGGCAGGCCATCGTCGCGAGCAGCTCATCGATGCGTGCTTCGATTCGCTCGTAGCCGCCGCCTTCGGCCAGATCGCTCAGCACGTCGCGAAGCAGCGCCGCCGGATCGCCGCCAGTGAGCAGCTGCGGCAACGCGCTGATCTGCACGTCCTCGGGTCCGCGGCGAACGACGACGAGCCCCAGCCGCTCGAGAGCTTCGGTATGCGTCTCGACGAGATCCGCTTCGCGGACGCCAAGCTTGACGTCGACACCGACCAGCAGAGGCTGCGGCTTGAGGCGGTGCTCGTGATATTCGCGCTTGAGCTGCTCGTAAGTAATGCGTTCGTGCGCCGCATGCATATCGACGATGATGAGACCATCGCGATTTTCGGCAAGCACATAGATACCGGAGAGCTGGGCGAGGGCGAACCCAAGCGGCGGGATATCGCCGGCAGCCGTGGGGAGCGGGCGGCGGCGCACGTGCTCGTGCGTCTCGCGATCCCCGATCGAGCTCGGGTTGCCGCTGCTCCACGGGTGACGGTCATCGGTGACCGCCCCGTCGGCCACAGGCGAACCGGGCGCAATGGGCGCAATGGGCGCATGCAGCTGCTCGTAAAGCGCGACCTGCTCGCGCAGCGCGGGTTCGCGAGCGGGCGGGCGCAGCGCTGCCGGCGGCACGTGGCTCGCATCATCGTCGAGCGGCCGAGCGAGCGCCGCCTCGACCGTCCGAAACACGAAATCATGCACGAGCCGCGAATCGCGAAAGCGGATCTCGAGCTTCGCCGGATGAGCGTTGACGTCGACGCGGCGCGGATCGAGCGCCACATACAGCACGTACGCCGGGTGGCGTGCTTGATAGAGCACGTCCTGATAACCCAGCCGCACCGCATGACGCAGCAGCTTGTCGCGCACGTAGCGGCCGTTCACGAAGGTGTGCTGCATATCCTGCTGCGTGCGCGAGAAGGTCGGCGCGGCAAGCCAGCCGCGCAACGCGAGGCCTTCGATCTCGTGCTCGACGTACCGTGTGCTGTCCAGAAATTCCCGTCCGCAAACCTCCGCCACGCGCGCCTCTTGCCCGGCGCGATCCGGTGCCGGCGGCAGGGCCAGCACGAGCTTGCGATCGCGCCGCAAGCGAAACTCGACGTCGAAGCGCGCGAGCGCGAGGCTCCGCACGATCGCCTCGACATGGCCCGTTTCGGTCCGTCCCGTACGCATGAACTTGCGCCTCGCCGGCGTGTTGTAGAACAGATCCCGGACCTCGATCGTCGTGCCGCGAGGCCGTGCCGCCGGCCGCACGTCAGCGATGTGGCCGCCGTCCGCAACGATGCTGAACGCGCTGTCGCCGTCGGCGGTGCGCGACGTCAACGTGAGCCGGGAGACCGACGCGATGCTCGGCAGCGCTTCGCCGCGAAACCCCATCGAGACGAGCGCTTCGAGGTCGTCGAGCGTGCCGATCTTGCTGGTCGCGTGCCGCGATAGCGCGAGCGGCAGCTGGGCCGGCTCGATGCCGCAACCATCGTCGCTCACCCGGATCAGTCGGCCGCCGCCCTCCTCGATCTCGATCTCGACACGGCGGGCGCCAGCGTCGAGCGCATTCTCGACCAGCTCCTTCACGACGGACGCCGGCCGCTCGACAACCTCGCCGGCGGCAATCTGATCGATCAGCTGTGAAGGAAGAATCCGGATGACCACGCGCCGCATTGTAGGCGGTCGGCGCAAAAAATGGCGGTGGCCCGCGGCGGGGCCGCTGCACTCAGCCTGGCGGGATGGTCAGAACCTGCCCGACTCGGATGACGTCGGACTTCAAGCTATTCGAGCGGCGGAGCGCAGGCAGGCTCACGTTATATCGCTCGGCGATCTTCGACAGAGTGTCGCCGCGGCTGATCACATGCTGCACCGGCGCGAGGACGCGCGCGTCGGGATTCTGCGCGAGGTAGCTGTCCGGCGGGGCATGCGTCTGAAAGTAATCGAGGATGCCCGCATGCAGCGCGCGCGCCAGCTGCGCTTGATACGTGGCGTCGCCGAGTGCCTGCTCCTGGGTCGGATTCGAGATATAGGCGGTTTCGACCAGCACGGAGGGGACATCCGGCTGCTTCAGCACAAGAAACTGACCGCGCTGCACCTGATGCCGGCGCATCGCCGTGACGGTGCCGAGCCGATCGATCAGCCGCTCCCCGGCTGCCGTGCTGGCGCTGATCGCCCAATTTTGCGAAAGATCGAGCAGCACGCGGTGCAGCACCGGGTCCTCCGCAAGTGATACGCCGCCGATCGTATCGGCGGCGTTCTCGCGTGCCGCGAGCCGCCGCGCGACCTCGTCGCTCGCGCCCTTCTCCGATAGCACATACACCGTGGCGCCGAGAGCGCTCGCGTCGCGGTAGGCATCGGCATGAATCGAGACGAAGAGATCTGCCTGCGCTTCGCGTGCGATCTGCCGCCGCCGGTCCAGGCCGACGTAGTAATCGCCGGTACGCGTCAGCACCGTGCGCACGCCGGGTTGGCGATCGAGCTCCGACGCGAGCTGGCGCGCGATGGCGAGCACGACGTCCTTTTCCCGCACGCCGCGGCGGCCGGTCGCGCCCGGATCTTCGCCGCCGTGCCCCGCATCGATCACGACGACGAGATCGCGTCCGCGTGCGGGCGGCTCGGCGCGCCGAACCACCGGCGCCGCCGTGCCGGGCTCGAGATCGACGACGAGCCGGTGTCCATACTGATCATTCGGCGGCAGCAGGAAGCTTCGCGGCTGCACGGACTGCGCGAGGTCGAGCACGACGCGAAGCTCGCCGTTCGGCCGGGAACCGGTACGGATTGCCGACACGAAGCCCTTCGCTTCCGGCAGCACGAGCGCTCGGCGAGTCGACGTGCGCGGTAAATCGATAACGATTCGATTCGGATCGGCCAGAGAGAAGACGCGGTGATCCGCCGGCCCCGACAGGTCCAGAACGACCCGCGTCGCTTCCGGCCCGGACCAGACCCGGACGCCCTCTACTTCTGCCGCACGGATCGCGAACGACAACGCGATCGATACCAACCCAGCCGCGATGGGAGCGAAGGCCCGGATGCTCACGCTAGCCTCCCTCGAGCATGCTTATTCGTTATGGTAGAGGCCTTTCTAGCCGGTTTTTTTTCTTTTCGCAATATGAATGAGCCAATTATGTGGGCTACCTCGAATAAGGCTCAGCTAAGGCCTTGAGCGCGGCCAGACCCTTAGCCGTCCGGGCCCTGGCTGCGAGCTGCCGCGACGTCCCGGCGGCGATCATCTCGAGCCGAAGCTCGAGGTCGGCCACGGCGCGGAGCCCGGCGGACCGCTCCGGCCACTCGACGAGCAGCCACACCCGCGGCTCGGCGAGCCAGTCCCGCAGCCCAAGATGGTCGAGCTCGCCTTCATCGGCCAATCGGTAAAGATCGAGGTGCACCACTGTGAGATCGTGCGTCGCGAGCGGATAGTGCTCAACCAGCGTGTACGTCGGCGACGGCACGCGTCCCGTGTAGCCGAGGCCTCGCAACATCGCTCGAATGAACGTCGTCTTGCCGCTGCCGAGATCCCCGTGAAAGGCGACGACGAGCGGCGCGAGGCCAAGACCGGCCCAGCTGCGAGCCGTCTCGCTCGCGGCCGCAGTGAGCGCCGCCTCGCTGTCGAGCAACTGCGTGCGGGTCGCCGGCGGCTCGCCCGGATGGTCGGCGTCAGGCCCTTTCGTCATCGCGGATTCGCCCTGTGACGCAGCGCTGCGAGCACATCTCCCGCGATCATGCCGCGCTCGCCGCCATCGGCGGCGGCATCATCACCGGCGAGCGCATGCAGCAGCGTCCCGGCGCGCGCCGCCAAGCTCAAATCGCCGATCTGGGCCACCAGGCCGCCGAGGACACCGGCCAGCACATCGCCCGTTCCACCCGTTCCCATTCCGGGGTTGCCATAGTCGCAGACCGCGACATCGATATCCGCCGCGATCAGCGCCGCGGGGCTCGGCGCGGCGCGGGCGTTCGCATCACCGGCGGCTGCGATTCGCGTGTCCTGCCGCGTGCCGACGAGCGTGCATGCGCCCTTCAACACGACCGTCGCGCCGAAACGCACGGCGAGCGCGCGCACGGCATCGAGCCGATCCGCCTGCACGGCCTGTGTGCTGCGGCGAAGAAGCCGGGCCGCCTCCCCCGGGTGCGGGGTCAGAATCCATCGCGCCCGCGGCGCCGGTTGGTCGGCGAGCAGGTTCAAGCCGTCCGCATCGACGACGAGCGGCCGAGCGGCCGCGAGCACGTATCTGAAGAGTTCCTGCGCCCACGCCGAGCGCCCGAGACCCGGACCGAGCACGACGACATCGGCGTGCTCGAGCAGCGGATCGAGATCGCTGCCCGTATCGACGGGCCGGCACATGAGCTCGGGTCGGCCCGCCATCACCGGTATCACGCTGTCATGAACCGTCGCAACCTCGACCAAGCCGGCGCCGACCCGCAGTGCCGCCTCGGCCGCCAGCCGGATGGCCCCCGGCATTCCCGATCCGCCGCCGATGAGAAGCACGCGGCCGTTAGTGCCCTTATGCGCCGACCGGCGCCGGCGCGGCAGCGCCCGCCCGAGCAGCTGCGGCTGGAGGCGCTCGAAGGCCGGCACAACGCTCGCTGCAAGATCGGGCGGCAACCGCAGAGCCGAGAACTCGAGCTCTCCGCGGTGATCGGGCGCATCGCCAAGAAACAGCCCTGACTTCAGGCCGACGAACGTGACGGTGACATCGGCGCGCACGGCGACGCTGCGCACGACACCCGTATCCGCATCGAGCCCAGAAGGGATGTCGAGCGCGAGAACCGGCACTCCGGCCCCGTTCACTTTCTCGATGGCTGCGGCGAATACCCCTTCGACGGGACGATCGAGCCCCGTGCCGAGCAGCGCATCGATGATCACGTCCGCGGCGAAGCATCGGCCCGGCTCGGCAGCGAACGGCTCGACATCGATACCAGCTGCCCGACAGTCTTGCCATGCCGTCTGCGCGTCGCCGCGCAGCCGCTCCGGCGGCACCACGGCGGCCACCTCCACCGCATAACCCGCCGCGCTGGCGAGCCGGGCCACGACGTAACCATCGCCGGCATTATTGCCTGCCCCGCACAGCACGGCGATGCGGCGCGCGTCGGGCCAGCGCGCACGCAACACCGACAGCGCGGCATCGCCCGCGCGGCACATGAGCTCGTAACCCGCGATGCCGCGCTCGTCGATCGCGGCGCGATCCAACGCGCGGACCTGCTCGGCCGTGTAGACCGCTGCCGGCAGGCGGCCGTGAGCATCGCTCATGCGCGAAAGACGCTCAATCCAGCATCTCCGCGCCGTAGCGCTCCGGATTCGTGACCGGATGAGCAACATATTTCGATTGCATCAGCGCACTCCAGTGGTCGCGGCCTCGCCGATTATACTTGGGCTATCAACGAGCCATCTGCGCCGTTTTTTTCCCCACCGAGCGTGTTCTGCGATGCACTGCCACGAACTGTCAAATAGCGAGCTCCAAGCCCTCGTGACCGAGCTCCGCGAGCAGGCGGCCGCGCTCGGCTTCGCGCGCATCGGCATTACCGGAATCGACCTCGAGAGCGACGAGGCATGGCTCGCGCGCTGGCTCGAGCTCGGGCGTCACGGCGAGCTCGACTACATGCAACGGCACGGCATGAAACGCGCGCGGCCCGCGGAGCTCGTGCCCGGAACGATCCGCGTCATCTCTGCGCGCATGGACTATTGGCCGCCCGACGCCGCGGATGCGCTCGATGTTCTGCGTGACGGCAAGCGCGCGTATGTCTCGCGTTACGCGCTCGGCCGCGACTATCACAAGGTGCTGCGCAAGCGCCTGCAGCGGCTCGCCGAGAGCATCGAAATGCGCGTCGGGAAGCACGGCTATCGCGTGTTCACGGACAGCGCGCCCGTGCTCGAGAAAGCGCTTGCGCGCAACGCCGGCCTCGGCTGGATCGGCAAGCATACGAACCTGATCGATCGATCGGCGGGCTCCTACTTCTTTCTCGGCGAGATCTTCACCGATCTGCCGTTGCCCGAGGATGCCCCCGCAAGCGCACATTGCGGCACGTGCACCGCGTGCATGCAAGTCTGCCCGACCGGGGCAATCGTTGGCCCTTACGAGGTCGATGCACGCCTCTGCATCTCGTATCTGACGATCGAGCTGCGCGGCTCGATCCCGGAAGCGCTGCGTACATCGATAGGCAATCGAATTTTCGGCTGCGACGACTGCCAGCTGTTTTGCCCGTGGAATAAATTTGCGAGGCCCGCGTCCCTGCCTGACTTCGAGCCGCGACATGGGCTCGATGCGGCAGCCCTGGTCACACTGTTTCGTTGGAGCGAAGCAGAATGGTCCGCGCGAACCGAAGGCAGCGCGATTCGTCGGGCAGGATATGAAGGATGGCTTCGCAACATCGCGGTCGCCCTCGGCAACGCACCCGCCGATCCGGATATCGATACGGCGCTGCGGGAGCGCACCGACGACCCCTCGCCGATCGTCCGCGAGCACGTGCGCTGGGCCCTCGAGCAGAGGCGGCTGCGCTGATCAGCGGCTGGTGTTGTCGATCAGCCGCGCGCACCCGAGGCGCGCGGCGCCGAGCACGATGAGCTCGTGGGCGGGGTCTTCGGGTCGCGGCTTCGCGAGGTCGAGCGCACGCCGAATCTCGACATAGTCGGGCAAGAAGCCGGCGCTGGACAATGACTCGAGCGCGTGGCGCTCGAGCCGCGCGTGGTCCGACGCGCCGTCTTCGAGCGCCGCGCGGACGCGCTCGAGCGCCGCCTGCAGCAGCGGCGCCTTCTCGCGCTCGGCCTGACTCAGATAACGGTTGCGCGAGCTCATCGCGAGACCATCCGGCTCGCGCCGGGTCGCTCCAGGCACCACGCGCACGGGCATATGCAAATCCGCGATCATCCGCTCGATCAGCACCAGTTGCTGATAGTCCTTGCGACCCAGCACCAGGACGTTCGGAGCCACGATATTGAGCAGCCGGCAAACGACCGACACGACGCCGTCGAAATGCCCTGGCCGGCTGGCGCCGCACAGCTCCGCAGCCAGCGCCGGCGCGCGGATGGACACCGCATCTGCCGTTCCAAACGGATAGATCTCGCCTTCGCCGGGCACGAAAAGAAGATCGACCGTATCGGCCGCGACAAGCAGCGCCCGATCCTGATCGAGAGTGCGCGGGTAGTGCGCGAAATCCTCGCTCGCACCGAACTGAGTCGGGTTCACGAAGATCGTCATGACCACACGATCGGCGACCCTGCCTGCGAGTCGCGCGAGGCTGAGGTGCCCGTCATGCAAATTCCCCATGGTGGGAACGAGCGCGACGGTTTGCTGGGCGGCACGCCACGCGGTCACCTGCTCACGCACATCGTGCGCCGACGAGACAGTCTGCAAGCTGGCCAATGCGGGACCTCGGTGCCGGGGCCGCTATTGTACCGGACGGCCGGCAACACCCGGTCGAAGGAGACAGGTGTGGCGAGGGTCGGCGATGGCAGCGCCGCTGGACACGGCCCTCACCCGATCGCTCCCTGGGCAGGGTTGTAGTAGTACCGGCCGTGCCGCATGGTCTTGATCATTTCCAGCAACTGCTGGTAATCCGCCTCGCGGTGGATCGGGTCGATCGTGGCCGCGTTCACGATCAGCAGCGGCGCTGCGTTGAACTCGTAGAAGAGCTTCGCATACGCGTCGCCGAGCCGCTCGAGATAACCCTCATCGATGGATTGTTCGTAGCCGATCCCCCGCGAGGCGACCCGGCGCATCAGCACCTGAGGCGGCGCCTGGAGGTAGACGACGAGATCGGGCGTTGGCGGATCGAGATCGAGCGTTGCGGCGATCTGCTCGTAAAGGCGCAACTCGTTCGCATCGAGATTCAGCTCCGCGAACAGGCGATCCTTCTCGAACAAGAAGTCGGCAATCCGCACCGGCGAGAACATATCCGTCTGGCGGATCTGCTCGATTTGCCGCGCACGCTGAAATAGAAAAAAGAGCTGTGTCGGCAGCGCCGCGTGGCGCCGGTTGTGGTAGAAGCGCTCGAGGAACGGGTTTTCGTCGGCCTGCTCGAGAATCAGCTCACTCGCGAAGCTCTTTGCCAATCGCTTCGCAAGGCTGGTCTTGCCGACGCCGATTGGCCCTTCGATAGCGATAAAGCGCGGCCCGTCGACCGGGATGACGCCGTCGTTGTCGCTCATGGCTTATACGGGGGATTCGTGAGGACGGATGCGCGCTAGCGGAAGCCGACCGCCGTCAGGCGGCATCGATGCTCGCCGCCGTGCGCCGGCGCGCGCCGCCGCGGCGGCGGCGATTCTGCCGCCGGCGCTTGCCGTCGCCGAAGGCTTCCTGCCGCTCTTCAGGCGACATCTCTTGAACCTTCGTCCAAAACTCGGCGATCTCGGCATCGACTTCGCCGCAGCGCGCACGCAGCACCAGGAAATCGTAGGCCGCGCGGAAGCGCTTATGCTCGAGCAGCTTGGCCGCCCGCGGCCCGCGCCGGCCCGCGAATCGGGGCTGCATCGCAATCATTTCCTTCATCGGCCCGCTGAACCGCTTCGGCAGCGTCGTGCTGCTCTGCTGCGCGCCGATCACACGGTGCGCCGCCTCGGCGAGCGCGAGGACGGGACCGAAACGCTCTCCTTCGAGTTGCGCCGCGAGATGCCGAATTGCCGGCCACAGGAATACGGCGTAGAGGAAGGTAGGCGTCACGGGCTTTTCTTCCCGAATGCGCTGGTCGGTATTCGCAAGACCCAGCCGGATGAACTCAAGCGCCGCCTCGCCTTCCGGCCCCTGCAGAACGGCCTCGGATTGCGGAAAGAGGTAACCGAAGAGCTCGTACCGCCGCAGCATTTCGAACGAGTCGAGCGCGGCCCCCGAATGAAACAGTTTCAGCACCTCGTCGAACAGCCGGGCCGGCGGCACATCGCCGAGCAGCCGGGCCAGCCGAGGGATCGGCTCCGCCGTTTCCGGCGCGATCGAAAAGCCGAGCTTCGCCGCCAGCCGCACTGCGCGCAGCATTCGAACCGGATCCTCGCGATAACGCGTTTCCGGATCGCCGATCAGCCGGAGCGTGCGGTTCTCGATGTCCTCGAGGCCCGTGGTGTAGTCCCAAAGGCTGAAGTCGGCGATGTTGTAGTAGAGCGCGTTGACCGTGAAATCCCGCCGCCAGATGTCCTCGTCGATCGAGCCATAGACGTTGTCGCGGAGGATGCGGCCGGTTTCATCATGCAGGCGATCGTCGTCCTCGCTGGTGCTAGTCGCGCGGAACGTCGCGACCTCGACGATGTCCCCGCCGAAGCGCACGTGTGCCAGACGAAAGCGCCGGCCGATGAGCCGACAATTGCGGAACAGCGCGTCCACGTCGTCCGGCAGCGCATCGGTGACGATATCGAAGTCCTTGGGGTGGCGCTCGAGGAGCAGATCCCGGACACCGCCACCGACGACGAAGGCGGAGTACCCGGCATTCTTCAGCCGGTACAGAACCTTGAGCGCGTTGCTGGAGATGTTGGCCCGGCTGATCGGGTGCTCCGCGCGCGGGATGATTCTCGGGCGGGGCCGGGGCTGCGTGTCCGTGGAGTTCAAAAAGCTTCCGTGTATTTAACCTCGATGCGAACCCCGCTATCATAGCAGCCCTCACCGGACCTAGGCACCCAGCGCTCCCTTCGTCTAGCGGTTAGGACGCCGCCCTCTCAAGGCGGAAACACGAGTTCGATTCTCGTAGGGAGCGCCAATCGATCAACGAGTTACTTTACCTGCGCCTCGCCCCAGTCAGTTTCGGGTAATTCATCCGGCAATCGTCGCAGGAGTTGCTCGGCTCATCGCTACGTCGCCGCACCGCGCGGACGTTTATGGATGCAGGGAGAAAGCCACAGGTTACGCCGCCAATCTGCGAGCAGCGATTCTGCTCCGCATTGCCCAGAATGTCCGCGAGCTCCATCTGCACACCCCGTGCGCACGGGGTGAACGGCGCCTAGACAAGCCATTCGATCGGGTCGGTCAGTCGTCGTTTCTATCAGATTACAGGTGGATATTCTCACGCCGCCGAGGCGGCGACCTGCGACCATGTGCGCGGATATGGCGTCAACGGTCCCACGCGCGTCAATCGGGAGCAAGCGGCGCGCCAAGCGGGGAGCGAGCCTAGGGCTGGCACTCCAGGGCCCTTGAGTCGACCGCCCCGTCCCTTGGCTAAGCCCACCGACGAATGTCAGGAAGCGCGCACAACGAGAGCGCTGTAACCCGCATCTGGCCACATCATCAGCGAGCGCAACTAGGACGGGACGACGGGCTGACAGGGCGTCGCCAAAACCTACAGCGAGGAGCCGCAGCACCACCGCGACGGCGGCGACCTCAGTCCCTCTTGCCCGGCGGAATCACCGGCGCCATATCGGCGTCCTCGTCAACTGCGGGCTGATCATCGGCCGCCTCGTCGTCATCGAGGATCTCCCACAGACAGATTTCGCGGAGTGCGGTATCCAAGCCTTTTTCTGCAACCATATGCCGATCTTACGTGCCGCGTATGAATGGAAGCTGAAGGCGCAGATTCACACGAATCGCAACCCGGATTTTGTGACTGCGGTCTTGTCCTCGCGCGAACCGGCTGCGCACTATCGGCTTCTGTGACGTAGTGGACAGCGTTCCGGCGCGGCCGCGATCCTCGCCGGCCGCTTTCGGCGCTCAGAACTGCTTCGTCAGCCCGAGCCCGAATCGTTTCCGGCGGTAGCCCATCGCATCGTCATCGGAAGCGTTATCGCCAGTGATCAAGCTCGCGTTCAAGAGCCAGCCATCAGGCAGCGTGCGCGTCGCGCCGACTTCGATTTCTTGTAACTCCTCGACCCGCGGCTCGACGAGCTTCGAGTACTCGCTGTCCCGTCGCGAGACTCGCATATCGAGCAGCCAATCGGCGTTCAAGTCGTAGCGGTAGCGCGCGGACCAGCGCGTTCGCCGCGGCGAGACCGCCGGCCCCTCTCGAGCGTTGCGCTCGATGCGATGCGAAAGGGTCAACGTGCCGCGCTCTCCATGTCGATCGACGCGTACCTCGAGCGAGTCCCTGTCCCCCTTCAGAACCGCATACCGCGCGTCGCCCTGGCCGACTTCATCGTGAACATACCGAAACCCGACCGTCGTTCCGGACATCAGCTGCCGCGAAACCTGGGCGCCAATACCGACGCGGCGGTCCAGCAGATCTTTGTCGAGCGACGACCAGCTGAGCTGCGGGCGAATCTCGCCGTCCCAGCCGCCGATATCGAACCCGTAGGCGAGCCCCAACTGTAGGACGGCTTGATCGAACATCCGCGCTTCGTGATAACGCAGCACGTAGAGGTTGCCGTCGAAGCGCACGCCCGATTCGGCGAGCGGCCCGCTCACGAGCCCGGAGAGCTCAGTAAACCGGCTCTCCGCGCGCCGACCGCTCGGAAGCGGAATATCCTCCGCCAATAGAAGCACGTTATCGTCGAAACCGACCCGAGCATCCACCGCGGCGAACCACGGCGAGTCGACGACCGCTCCTGCCGGCGGTACGTCGAGATCCCGATCGGCCGCAAGGCGCAGCTGCTCGCCCGCAAGATAGCGAACGGCGGCGTCCTGGCTGCGCTCGTGCGCAATGCGAAAATGATCATGCGCACGCTCCGGATCGTTCTGCCGCAGGGCGACCAGCCCGAGGTTGTAGTGCGCGATTCCGTGCATCTCGGGGTAGTGCTCCACGATGTGCGCAAACGCCGCCTGCGCTTCACCGAACAGCCCAAGCTTGTACCGGCACACTCCGATGTTGTAGTGGATAGCCGGCTCATCCAGACCGGAGGCGAGCGCCGACTCGAAATGCGCAAGCGCGACGTCGAAGCGCTCCTCGGCGAATGCCGCAGTACCCGCCGCAAAGGCGGCGCTCGAGTCTCGCGCCGCTGCCGGCGTCGTGCCATAGAGCGCAATGAGCAGCGTGAGTAACGCGATCGAAAGCGCCTTGAGCATCCGCTTGCATTCCCTAGGTTCGACCGCCGGCAGTTTACCCCGGCCACGGCGCCGCACGGATTGCGTCCCGGATTGGCGACATGGGGAAAATGCCGACGTTTGGCCGGTCGCAGTGCTAGACCATAGCCACGAACGCTCCGTATGCAGGATAACGCTGCACTTGCGCCTGCCCTGGATGTGGCTTTTTTCTCGCGTGGTGCGGATCGCGAGCTCTTCAACGCCGCCAGAACGCGGGCGTCAGCAGCACGAGAAAGGTAAAAATCTCGAGGCGGCCGAGCAGCATCGAAAACGCCATCAATAGCGTCGAGTGGTCGCTCATCGAGGCGAAAGTCACGGCGACATCACCTAGCGCCGGGCCGAGATTATTCATCGATGCCGATACGGCGCCGAAGGCCGTCACCTGATCGACGCCGTCCAACATGAGCACGACCATCAGGACGGCGAATACCGCAACGTAGACGGTGAAGAACCCCCAGATGCCGTCGCTGATGCTTTCGGGGACTGTTCGGCCGTCGATGCGAACCGCCGTTTGCGAGCGCGGGTGAATCAGGCGGCGCACGTGCACACCCGCCTGCTTCGCCAGGATCACGACGCGGATCACTTTCAGACCGCCCGACGTCGAGCCAGCGCAACCGCCGATGAAGCTCGAGAAGATCAGCAGCACCGGTAGCGCGAGCGGCCAAAGAGCGAAGTTGGCGGTGGCGAAGCCCGTGGTCGTGATCACCGAGACGACCTGAAACGCCGCATAGCGTATCGATTCGAGCCCCGTCTCATACTCACCAGTTGCATAGAGCACGATCGCAACGAACGCCGTCAAGGCGGCGGCGATGAGCAAGAAAACGCGCGTCTGCGTGTCCTGGCCGTAAAGCCGCAGGTGGAGCATGCGCCACGCAAGATAGTGAACGCTGAAGCTGATGCCGCCGATCAGCATGAAAACGATCGCGATCGCCTCGATCACCGGGCTGTCGAAATACGCCATGCTCGCGTCATGGGTGGAATAGCCACCCGTGGCGACGGTCGCCATGCCATGCGTGATTGCATCGAAGATATCCATCCCGGCGAGCCAGTAGCACAGCGCGCAGACGGCCGTGAAGGCCGCATAGAGCTCGGAAAGGCGGCGTGCGGTTCGTGCGATTCGCGGCGTCATCCGCTCGTCTTTGAACGGGCCCGGCACCTCCGCCCGGTACAGCTGCATGCCGCCGACGCCGAGCACGGGCAGCATCGCGACGGACAGCACGATGACGCCGATGCCGCCGACCCACTGCAGCTCTTGACGGTATAGAAGAATGGACCTCGGCATCGCGTCGAGGCCGCTGAGCACAGTCGCGCCCGTGGTCGTGTAGCCGGACGCGGATTCGAATACGGCGTCTGCGAACGACAAGTCGAGCGTCAGCATGAACGGCACGCTGCCGAGCAGGCTCATGGCCGTCCACATCATGGCGACGATCGCAAAGCCGTCCCGCGTGCGAATCGTCGTATCGGCCTGCCTGGCTGGCCACCAGAGCGCGAAGCCTAAGGCCGCCGCGGCCGCGAAGAGCAGCAGGAAGCGACCCCATTCTCCGTCCGCGTCCCACAAAGAGACGGCAAGCGGTGCAATCAACGTGGCGCTGGACAGCATGAACAGCGCGCCGAGCATGCGAATGATGACGATGAGCTTCAAGTACGGCTCTGCGGCTATCCGGGCAGCGACGAGTAATAGTGGTGACAATCGCGGAGGGCCGCAATACGGCGCTCACGGCGGAATCTGGCCGCGGCAGGCCTGCTAACATGCTCCGGATCACCAACCGAGAGGGTCACTCATGCAAGCGACGAACGGACGCCTTACGCGTGCACGCGTCACGGCACTCGCGATCGCGGGCGCCGCATGGCTCGCCGCGATCGGCGCGCAGCCCGTCTTGGCGCAGGATGGTGCGCGCGGGACGATCGAGAAGATCACGATTCATTCGCCATCGATCGAAGGCAACCTGCAAGGGAACTCGGCCGAGCGGGATGTGCTCGTCTATCTGCCGCCGAGTTACGGCGAGGACGATACCCGCCGCTATCCTGTCGTGTATCAGCTGCACGGTTGGTTACCGGGCGCCGAGGAGTGGGCGCAGATGATCGAGCTGCAGGAAAGCTCCGATCAGGCGATCGCGTCCGGCGAAGCCCGCGAGATGATCGTCGTGGTGCCGGATTCGCTGACGATCTACGGCGGCAGCATGTACTCGACTTCGATCACGAGCGGCGACTTCGAAGGCTTCATCGCGCACGACCTCGTGGCCGAGATCGATAGCCGCTATCGCACGATCGCGGAGCGCCGCAGCCGCGGGCTCTCCGGCCACTCGATGGGCGGCTACGGCACTCTGCGCATCGGCATGAAGCACCCGGAGCTCTACTCGAGCTTGTACGCAATGAGCGCCTGCTGCGTCGCGCCTTTCGACGCGCAGGGTCCGGCCATGGAGCAAGCCGCGGCGGTCGAGTCGGTCGAGCAAGGGAAGGAAGCGGCAATTTTTGCGCGCGTGCAGCTCACGCAGGCGTCGGCATGGTCGCCGAACCCGCAAAACCCGCCGCTGTTCTACGACTTTCCGCTCGACAACGGCGCGGTGGACGCGCTCGCGCTCGCGAAGTGGAACGCCAACGTACCGCTCGTCATGATCGATCAGTACATTCCAAACCTGCAGCAGCTCGACGCGCTCGCGCTCGACATCGGGCTCCAGGACGGGCTACTTGATCAGAACCGGGAGCTCTCGGACGTGTTGACCGGATACGGTGTCGAGCACTCGTTCGAGACCTACGAAGGCGATCACACGAACCGCGTCGCCGAGCGCTACGGCCAGCACGTGCTGCCGTTCTTCTCGCGCGTGCTCGACTTCGAATGAGCCTGGTCAGCAACAGTGACAGCGGGATGGACCGTGCCCTTCCGCCAGCACGCGGCCCTCGGCATCAATCAGCGTTAGGCGCATGGTACGACCGTCTTCGAGGTGCAGAGTGCAATCTGAGTGCGCGAGTGCTGGCAGGTCCGCGTGGCCGTCGACGCCGACCTGCCCTTCTATCCGATGCAGCCCCGGCACCGGCAGCCCCGAGGGTGCGATGCCCTGGAGGCGCCGCACCTCGTAGCGGACACCGGGAAAACGGCGCTCGCCGATCGCCAGCTCGCCGACTCCGATGCACTCGTCGACGAGCCGTAAGTGACGTTCGTCCAAAAACGTGCCCATTGCCGCTCCGAAAGTCTTCTGCCGGGCGCGCATCATAGCAGGCGCGCGCTCGGCGGCAGGGCTCCTCGACGTTCCGCCGCCGCCAAGCTCAGCGGCCGGCCCGCTCGATCATCCGCTCCTCGGTGATGACGACATCCATCGGTATATCGTGCGGCTGCGGGTGGATCGTCTCCAACCTGCCGAGCTCGTACCCGACACCTACCGCGAAAGGTTGCAGAGCCAAGCTTGCCAGCGTGCGATCGTAGTATCCGCCGCCGTAGCCCAGCCGATAGCAGGCTTCATCGACGCCGACGAGCGGGATCAGCAGCACATCCGGCTGCACCAGGTCGCGCTCGGCCGGAATCGGTATTCCCCACACGCTTTGCCGGGTCAGACGAGTTTCTGCCGTGTAGCGGTGGAATTCGACCGGCGCGTTCTTCTCGACGACCACCGGAAGCGCGGCCGAGAAGCCGCGCTCGAGAAGCGTGCTGATGAACGGCCTGAGATCGGCCTCGCCGCGGATCGGCCAATAGAAACCCACGCAACGCGGCGCTCCGCTCAGCTCCTCCAGCTGTGCGAGCCGAGCCGCGATCGCTTCGCCGACGCGATGACGCTCAGTGAGGGGCAATGCACGCCGCGCCTCGATCAAGCGGGCGCGTTGCGCCCGTCGCCAGCGCTTGATCTCGTCCCAGTCCCGCATCGCTCCATTACAGCACAGACCGCCGGCGCCAGCTCTCTCGGTTTGTCGCAACATAAATACGCCCGAACTTGAAACTTCTTTGCAGAATAACGCGCCGCCAGGGCGATATACTGGCCTCGGTCGAAGGTTCTCCCCCCTATTCTGAATCTTCACCTTCCCCTGAGAGCCCGGCTCAACCGTCGGGCTCTTTTTTCTTTTCCGGCGCGTACCAAAAGCGCACGTGCCCGGTATTCTGTAGAATCGATACGCGTCGAAGGAGCGAGTATTCGCAAATGATCGCGAG
>CAZFJU010000017.1:0-11251 GCA_964518995.1 uncultured Gammaproteobacteria bacterium | reverse complement strand
GGCGACAGTGGGCGCGAGCCTGATCACGGGGGCCATGTTGGTCGGTATGAATCAGATCGCGGAAAAATTCAAAGAGCGGGCCCCGAATACTTATTTCGGGATCACGGATTTCGTTGCACTGCCGCGCGACCGGCGGCCGACTCCGCCGCCTGCCCCGGCCATTCCGCCAGAGCGCCCGCAAATCGATATTCGCGTGCCGCGCGACCCGGGCGTGCCGGGCGTGCCTGTCAGCATTCCGAGCGTCCCTACGGACCGCGTTGCGCCGCCGCCGCTGGTTCCCGAGGCCGATCCTGACTCTGCGCAGCGCGGAACGCGGTAGGCCGACAATGACGGTGAATATCGAGCACGATCCGACCGCGGGCCGGTACTACGTGGAGCTCGACGGCGACAAGGCGTTTCTCGAGTACCGGCAGGTGGATGAGCGGACACGTGATTTCGTCGAGACCTTCGTTCCCGAGGCGTTGCGCGGCCGCGGCCTCGCCGGCCAGATCGTCCGCTTTGCGCTCGATGATGCCCGTGCGCATGGCATCAAAGTGATCCCCACCTGCAGCTATGTGGCGGCAACGATACAGCGAGAGCCTTCATTCTCGGACGTCGTCGCCTAATGACGACTTGTGGATAACTCGGTGGAAAAAAAGCTGCATGACTGCGGCAGCCCTCTCCGTTTCCAAATCCTGCGACCGGCCCGAGAGATGGTTACCTTTTCAAAACAATGAATTAGAAGAGCGTCCTGACCAGGTTTAGTCAAACGGCGCCGCAATGGGCCGTTTCACGGTGATCGCGTCGGGCTGTGGACACCGCTTTCAGCGCCGAGCGCCGGGGCCCAATGCGGAGGCGTTTAGCCCTCCAATGGCTCAACCTCGACACCGGCCGACCGAAGCTGCTCGATCACAGGTTCAAGCGCGGCCCGGTAGCGCCGCCATCGCCCGACATATCGGCCGTGCAGCGGTTCGCGAACCTGCACGGCGCTCGCGCTCGTCACAGGACGTGCATTGCGATCGAAGCTCATGCACGCCTCCTCCCAGTCGAGATCCAGGCGCTCGAGGAGCCGCGCCGTTTCGCCCCGCTGCGCCGCGACGAGCGCTTCGTACGAGAGCTCGATGAACCGATCGCCGAGTAGATGGCGCCAGTGCCGCATGAGCCGGTCGAACGCCACGTAATAGCGGCCGATATCGGCCAGATCGTAGGCGTAGTGGTAGTAGGTGAAGCCGGTCGCGAACAGGCGCCGATAGCTCGCAATGCAGGTATCGAGCGGATGGCGCCGCACGCATACAATCTTTGCGTTCGGCAGCGCCGCCGCGATGAATGCCGCATAGAACAGGTTGAGCGGCATCTTGTCGACGAAGCGCGGCGCGTCGCCGCACAGCTCGCGCGATGTCTCGATATAGGCGCGCCCAACCGCGGCCAGGTCGCAGCCCGCTGCTGCGCTAACGGTCGGTGGGTCAAGCACGTTCGGCGTTGCGGTCGCAGCCCCGCGTTTCAACAGCCCGCCGAACGTCGATTGCTCGCCGATGGAACCGACTCGCGAATGGCTCGACAGAATACGCTCGACGAGCGTTGTGCCCGTGCGCGGCATACCGATGACGAAAATCGGCGTCGAATCCGCGCATCCCGCACCGGCTCGGGCCAGGAACGCGGCATCGCAGACCGTTTCGACGCGCTCGAAAAGCGCTGCGTCGGCCGCGAAGTCGTAGCCGACGGCCGAGCGTTTGCGCCGCTTGCCTGCCTCGAGCTCGGCAAACGCAGCCGCATAATCGCCGAGGCCCTCGAGCTCCGTAGCGGCGGCATGCCGCAAGTGCAGCTCGCCATCGACGTCGTCGCGGACCTCCGCGAGCATGTTGCGCACGCGCTCGACGCGTTCGGGACTCGGCGCGGCCGTTCGCAGCTCCGCGAGCACGCTATAGGCCCGCCAGAGCCGAGGCTCGATCCGCACGGCTTGCTCGAGCGCCTGCTCCGCGCCGGTAAAGTCACCGAGAAAGCGCAACGACGTGCCAAGGTTGTAGAGGAAATCGGCCCGCTGAGGCGCCAACGACGCGGCGCGGCGGAAAGCGCTGGTCGCAAGCTCGTGCGCGCCGACGCGCGCGAGCGCGACGCCTGCCGTGTCGAAGGTCAGCGCTTCTCGCGGCTCGAGCGCGAGCGCGCGGGTCGCCGCATCGCGTGCGGCGGCGTTGCGCCTCAGGATCGCGAGGCAGCGCGCGCGCTGGGCGTGGTACTCCGCGCGTCCGGGCTCGATCGCGAGTGCCCGGTCGATTGCCTCGAGGCCACGCACGAACCGGCCCGACTCGACGGCCGCGACGCCGAGCAGGAAGTGCGCGTCCGCGTGCCGCGGCGCGTGCTCGAGCATCCGGGCGCAAGCTCGAAAGACGCCATCGAGGTCGCCGCGGCCGAGGCGCTGCTCGGCCGCGCGCTGCAGACGGTCGAGATCGTTCGACGGCTCGATGGCGCCCCCGGCGTCAGTTCCCCAAGCTATAGCGGAATTCTACCCCGAAGGTGCGCGGCCGCAGGACATCGCGGAAATAGCGGCGCGATACGACGCCGTCGATCTCTCGGATGAATGCCGGGCTCTCGCGCACCGCAGTCTCTGCAAACTTATCAAACAGGTTGTCGGCGTAAAGCATCGCTGACCACTTGCCCTTGCCCACGCCGACTGACGCGTTGTGCAACGTGTAGCCGCCCAGCACCTCGCCGGAGTTCCGCTGCCCAACTTTCGTCAGCACATTGCTCGTGAAGGCGAGGCCGTAATCGATATCGAGCCGCAGGCCGGTCGGCAGCATGCGGAAATAATTTGCGTAGAAGCTGCCGTGGTGCTCGGGCGTGCCGGCAAGCCGGTCGCCGGCATATGCATCGGCGCCATCGACGAGACCGGGGGCATCGGTCGTGAGCTCCGCCTCGGCGTAGGCATACGATGCCCGAAAGGACCATGGGCCGTGCGTGCGTGCATTGGCCGACAGCTCGAGTCCGCGCGATCGTGCGCCGCCGCCGTTTACGAAGATCGGCAGCGCTCCGTTCTCCGTGCGGCTCATCGTCTGAATGTCCTTCCAGTCAATGTAGAACAGCGCGGCGGTCAGGCTCACGTGTCCGTCCGCAAGCCCGCTGTGCACGCCGATCTCGTAGTTCGTCGTCTGGTCCGGCTTGATCAGGACTTCGTCCGGCATCGCGCAGAGCTGCTGATCGCCCGGCTGAATCGGCAGCTCGCATTCCGGAATCGAATTGGTGCCGCCGATGCGATACCCCTCGCTGACCGTGAAATACGCGAGCGACGAGTCGCCCAGGTCGTAAGCGAGGTTGAGCTTGCCGAGGAAGCCGTCGTCGCTGGCGGTATTGATCTGCGGCTCACCGAAATCGCCGATGAACGGCATATCGCGCGACACGTGCAGCTCCGTCTCGTAATCGAAGAACCGCCCGCCGACCGTCGCGGCCCAGCGGTCCGCAAAGCGATAGGTCACCTCGCCGAAGACCGCCTGCTCCTCCAGGTGAATATTCGTCAGCTGGCGATACTCGAGGTCGCCGGTCGGAAACGACACACCGTGGAAACCCGGATAACCGGGCGCGTACTCCTCGCTGACCGCATTGCGTCGATAGTCGTTGTAGAACAGCCCGCCGATCCAGCCCCACGGTCCGTCGCCGGACGAGACGAGCCGGATCTCCTGATTGACGCGCTCATCGGTCGAAGCTTCGCGAGTGTAGGCCGCGAAGGACGGGAACTCCTCATAGCCCCAGCCGAAGTCGAGCAGCATGTCTGTCTGATCGCGTTGACCGCGCTGCTCGTAGTCGGAAACGCCGGTCGCGGAGGTCAGCTCCGCGAAGCCAAGGTCCGCGACGATCTCGGCGCTGAAAAGCCGGTTCTCCTGATCGTTCGGCTCGACGAAGCGGTGCGCCGACTCGTATCGGCCCGTGCCGAATGAGTGCCGGTGATTGACCGTGCGGCCACCGGCCGCCTGATCCTGAAAGTAGTAGTTGAAAGTGGCATCTACGCGGTCGCCCGGCCGGAACAGCAACGAGACCCGCCCGGTAAGCGTGTCTTCCCAATTCACATCTTTTTCGCTGCGTAGATTCGCCGCGACGTCCGCCGGATCTTCGAGGTCGGGCTGCGGCCGTGACACGCCTGGTTCTCGCACGAGATACGGGTAATCGATGAAGCCGGGATCATCGAGCCACGCAAGCGACGTGCGCAGCGCCAGACGATCATCGACGAGCGGCACGTTCATGGTGAACGAGCCTTCGAAACCCGTGCTGTCGCCATGCGACACGTCGAACACGTCGCCCTGCACGTCGAGCGTGAAGCTTTCAAGGTTTGGCGCACGCGGCAGATAGCGGACGGCGCCGCCCAAGGTCCCCGCGCCGTACAGCGTGCCTTGCGGACCGATCAGCACTTCGACCCGCTCGATGTCGTGCAGCTTCAGATCGAGATAAAGCGGAATCTCGCCAATGTAGGTTTGCACCGTGTCGCCGGAGGAGTTCTCGAGAAACTCACTGGCGTTCAATGACGCGACGTTCAGACCTCGAACGGTCATCCGATTCGACGCCCGGCCGCCCTGGTCGACCACGACCAGCCCCGGCACCCAGCGTGCGAAGTCGGCGAGATCCCGGAGTCGCTGGCGCTCGAGCACGTCGCCGCTGAGGGCCGTGATGTTGTAAGGAATTTCCTGGACGGTCGTCTGCCGGCGCGATGCCGTCACGACCACCTCCTCGAGCGGCCCCGCCGCCGGCTGGGTCCATGCGGGAGCCGTGGCAAGGGCGCCCATCGCCGCGGCCACTGCGGCAGTCACGGGGCGGAAGCGAATATCGTGGATGCGGTTGCTCGAGTGCTCTTTCATGAATCGACCTTTGGTTGCCGTTTGTCCGGATCGGCGACCGGCTGTGTAACACGCGGCTGAACGGCCCAACAAGCAACGAGTTCACGTCCAATCCGGCAGCTTCGGGACGTGTGAACTGCTCGACATTCGAACGAGCTCCGAAGGCCGACTCGTTCCCGCTTTTCGGCCGGCCCCGGCATCGACCCGGGGACCGTCGCCGCGGCCCGCGCAGGCTTGCGCGCAATCGGCGCACGGCCGCTCCAGCCGGTAAACTGCCGTTTTTCTCCGTCAGGCAGCACGCACTTTGAGCAAAGCATGTCATCTCCGCGGCACGCGCACGCCGGCCTATCTGATGCGCCGCATTGCGGCGCTCGTCTACGACGGGATGCTGCTCGTCGCCGTGCTGTTCATGTATACGCTGGTCGTTTCGATCGTTCGCGGCGGGCGCGCCGTAGAGCCCGGCACGTTGTGGTTCCAATTGTCGCTGATCGCGATCGTCGTGCTGTTCTTCACGTGGTTCTGGGCGCACGGCGGGCAGACTCTCGGCATGAGAGCCTGGCGGCTGCGGATCGTCACAGCGGACGGCGGCGCCGTCGGCTGGGCAGCGGCATTCGCCCGTCTCGGCGCAGGCCTGTTGGCCGCGTTACCCGCCGGTCTTGGCTTCTGGTGGGCTGCATTCGATCGCGAAGGACGCGGCTGGCATGATCGCTGGTCCGGCACACGGCTGCTTTACGAGCCGGGCCGCCGCGTCAGCGCAGCCTGAGAAACGCAATCGCTGCAATGACCAGCAGCAGGCCGCTCGGCGCCCACGCGACGATCAGCGGATCGAGATCGAAGACTTCGCCGCCGCTGTGCAGCATCTGCGTCGCGACGTAGTAACCGAGCCCGATGACGAGCCCGGCGAGCAGCCGCGCCCCCGTTCCGGCCGAGCGCAACCCGCCGAACACGAACGGCAGACCGAGCACCGTCATCAGCACCACGGATGCCGTGCTCGCGATACGGGACCAATATGCGATCCGGTAGCTGCTCGAATCGAGCCCGTTCTCTTCGAGGTAGGCGATGTAGCGGCGCAGAGCCGGCGTGTCCAGCAGGTCCTCGCGGACGGTGGATGACGCCAGCAGATCGGCATCGAGATTCGTACGCTGCTGCACCACGGGCTCGTTGAGGATCTCGGCACGATCACCGAGGAACCGCGTATGGGCGTAACCGCTCAGCAGCCATTGACCCTCGACGCCGGGCTCAGCCGAATCGGCCCGGGCGATCTTCTCGAGGCGCCAGTCCGAATCGAGGTCGAACATATAAACGCCGCCGAAACCGAACTCGCCCTGCCCGCGCCTCAGGTTCCAGATGCGGTCGCCGCTTTTCAGCCACGTCGACTGTCCCGTCTCGATCAAGTCCTGATGCAGAGCCTGGGTACGCATCTCGCGCGCGTATGCGCCGAGCGACGGCGCAAGCGATTCGCCGAGCAACACCATCACGACCAGCAGGCACCCCCCGGCCACCGCCACGGCACGCAGCAGCTGTAGATTCGACACGCCGCTCGCCCGCATGACGACGAGCTCACGATGCACGGCCAGATTGCCGAGGCTCAACAGCGAGCCGATCAGCGCGGCGGGCGGCAAGATCTCGAACACCGCCCGAGGCAGCCGCAGCGCGACATAAGACAATGCCAGCGTAAAGCTGTAGTCGTTCGTGCCGACGTCGTCGAGTTGCCCGACGAGCTCCACGAAGCTCGTGACGGCAAGCAGCACCAGCACCACCAGCGCGACGCCTTTCAGCACCTCGAGGACGATATAGCGCGTGAGCCGCCGCATCAGCGCCCCTCGTCCAGCGCCCGCGTGACCTTAGGCGCGGATATAAACCAGCCGCCGTCCCGCGCGAGCAGCCCGAGCGCAACCAGCGCCGCGATCCCATGCACCCACCAGAGGCCGATCCATTCCGGCACGACGCCCCGCTCGAGCCATACGCGCGCGATCGACAACATGTTGGCGTAGATGATGTAAAGCAAAAGCCCGAGCCCCACCCGCGAATACCGCCCCTCGCGCGGCGACGAGCGGCTCAGCGGCACGGCCAGCAGCCCGAGCACCAGCAGCGACAACGGCGATGAGATCCGCCACTGCAGCTCCGCGGCGTCGCGCGGATCGTTCGATCGCAGCAGCGCCGCCGTCTGCGTCGTCTCGATCGGCGGCTCGTAGTCGTCGTCTCGCTCGATGCGTAACGGAATGCCGTGCTCGCCGAAGCGCAGCACCCAGAAATTGGCGGCGCCCGGCACGCCCTCGTAGCGCGTGCCGTTGTACAGCACGAACGACAGCAGCGCGGTGCCGGGATCCTGCACGCGCTTGCCGCGCTCGGCAACGATCGCGACGACTCGGTCGTCGTCGACGTGCTGCTGCGCAAACACGCCTCGAAGCTGCTCGCCGTCTACCTCGCGCGCATAGACGACAGTGTCGCCGGAATCCGGGCTTGCGAATTTGCCGGGCTCGATGGCTGAGATCCGCAACGCTTCCCGTGCGTCGAGCTTGATCTGCTCGATACGCTGGCTCGCGGCAGGAGTCTCGACGAGCGCAAGCCAGCTCATCGCGCCCGCGAGCAGCACGGTAAGCAGACCGATGGGGCGCAGCAAGCGGCCCGGCCCGACTCCGCAGGCGCCGAGCGCCGCCATCTCGGAGTCGCGGCTCAACCTCGCTAGTGCGAGCATGATGCCGATGAACAGCCCGATGGGTGCGAGCATCGTCACGTAGCTCAACGACGTCAGCCCGAGAATCGGGAAAACCGCCTCGCGAGGCAGTGACCCCGCAGCCGCGTCGCCGAGGACGTCTGCGAGCTGATTGCTCAGCAGGATCAGGAACAGCACGCCGAGCACGACCGCGACCGTACCGACGCATTCTCGAAAGACGTAGCGGCTGACGAGGCTCACGCGGGGGGTCCGTTTCCAGTCGCTTCGGAGGATCGAGTACACTAGCGGCCAGCGCTGAAGCGGGCAACAACATAGAACATCGTGCCCAAAACGCTGCTGGCCACCGACGACCCGATCGAAGTCTTTAAGGAGTAGAAAATGGAGTTTCCCGTAAGGACCGGGACGGCGGCCGGGCATCGCGCAGCCAGCGCGATTCTACCTATTTTCGAAGGGCGGCTGAGCGGCGCGGCCAAGGCCGCGGACGACGCGTCGGGCGGCCTCATCAAACGGCTCGTCCGCAGCGGCGATGCGTCGAGCAAGCTCGGCTCTACGCTGCTCGTACCGAATACGCAGGGCACTGCGCCCGAGCGCTGGCTGCTCGTAGGCTGCGGCAAAACCGCGGAATTCGATGCCAAGAAGCTATGCAAAGCCCTCGGGAGCGCGGTCGGCGCCCTGCAAGACAAGGGCATCAAGGACGCGGTCAGCTACCTCACGTGGGAACGGCCCGCTTCGCTCGATGCGTACTATGCGGCGAGGCTGACGGTCGAGACCGTCCGTGGCGCCGCCTATCGTTTCGACGAGCTGAAAAGCGACGACACCGGCGCGCAGCGCCGCTTGGCCCGGTTCGGCATCGCCATCGCCGATGCCGCGGACACGGCCGAGACCAAGCGCGGGACGGCGCACGGCGCCGCCATCGCGAACGGCATGGATCTCGCTCGTGATCTCGGCAACCGGCCGCCCAACGTCTGCACGCCGTCGCATCTCGGGGACACTGCGAAATCGCTCGGGGAATCGCACGCGAAGCTTGCCGTCGAGGTGCTCGACGAGCGGCAGATCGAGAGTCTCGGCATGGGCGCGCTCCTCTCGGTCACGCGGGGTGCCGAAGAGCCGCCCCGGCTCATCGTTCTTCGTTACAACGGCGGCGCCAAAGATGCGAAGCCGGTCGTCCTGTGCGGCAAGGGCATCACGTTCGATACCGGCGGCATCTCGCTGAAGCCGCCCGCGAAGATGGACGAGATGAAATACGACATGTGCGGTGCGGCGAGTGTATTCGGCGCACTGGCAGCTATTGCCGAGATCGACGCGCCGCTCAATGTCATCGGCGTGATTCCGGCCGCGGAGAACATGCCCAGCGGCCGCGCGACGCGGCCCGGCGACATCGTAAAGAGCCTGTCCGGCAAGACGATCGAGATCCTGAACACGGACGCCGAAGGGCGGCTGATACTTTGCGATGCGATCACGTACGCGAGACGTTTCGAGCCGCGCTGCGTCGTCGACATCGCTACGCTTACCGGTGCCTGCGTGGTGGCGCTCGGGCATTTGTACAGCGGCCTCTTCTCGAAGGACGATGCGCTTGCGAGCGACCTGTTGGCCGCCGCAGCGCGCTCGCTCGATCACGTGTGGCGGCTGCCCGTGGACGACGAGTACGCGGACTCGCTGAAAAGCAATTTCGCGGACTTCGCCAACGCCGGCAGCCGCGACGGCGGCGCAAGCGTCGCGGCGGCGTTCCTCGCGAAGTTCGTCGATGATTTGTCGTGGGCGCATCTCGATATCGCCGGCGTCGCATGGCGCGGCGACTCGAACAAGGGCGCCACCGGCCGTCCGGTGCCGCTGCTCGTCGACTTCCTGCTGAATTCCGCGAGCGCGTGACCGAGATCGACTTCTACATTCTCGCTGAGGCTTCCGCGGACGCAGGCTCGATATTCGCATGTCGGCTCGCCGAGCGAGCGGTCGACCAGGGGCAGCATGTGCTGATCCGCCCCGCCTCGCCCGCTGCGGCGCGGCGTCTCGACGAGTTGCTGTGGACCTACTCGCAAGGGAGCTTCCTCCCGCATCGGCTCGTCAGCCAGCTCAGCGATGCGCCGCCGGTCGAGCGGGTGCTGATCGACGATGGTCCCGGGCCGGCCGGGGAGCACTGGGATCTGCTAATCAACCTCGGCACCGAGGTGCCGGAGTACTTTAGCCGTTATGCACGCCTCGTCGAGGTGATCGACGGCGACGGCGAGCGACGGGCGCACGGCCGCGAGCGATACCGGTACTATCGAGACCGCGGCTACCCTTTGAAGACTCATCAGATTCAGAGGAACGGAACTTGAGCAAGGGATACCGCCCTGCCGAGGTCGAAATTGAATCGGGCCACTATGCCCGGTGGGAGCGATCGGGCTGCTTCGAGCCATCCGGTCGCGGCGAGCCGTACTGCATCGTGATCCCGCCGCCGAACGTGACCGGTACGCTGCATATGGGGCACGCGTTCCAGCATACGATCATGGACGCGCTCACTCGCTGGCACCGCATGCTCGGCCGCAACGTCCTGTGGCAGCCCGGCACTGACCATGCCGGCATCGCGACTCAGATGGTCGTCGAGCGTCTTCTGAACGGTGAAGGCAGCTCGCGCATCGAGATCGGCCGCGAACGTTTCGTCGAGCGGGTTTGGGACTGGAAAGAACGCTCCGGCGGCACGATCTCGATGCAGATGCGGCGGCTCGGCGCGTCGGTCGACTGGACCCGCAATCGCTTCACGATGGACGAGGGCCTGTCGCAGGCCGTCACGGAAGTGTTCGTGCGCCTGCACGACGAGGGGCTGATCTACCGCGGCAAGCGCCTCGTCAACTGGGATCCGGTCCTGCATACGGCGCTGTCCGATCTCGAGGTGCTCTCCTCCGAGGAACGCGGCAGACTCTGGCGGTTCCGTTATCCGCTCGCCGATGGCGACGGCTATCTGGTGGTCGCCACCACACGGCCGGAGACGATGCTGGGTGACACGGCGGTCGCCGTGCATCCCGATGACGAGCGCTATCAGACGCTGATTGGTCGCCATGTGCAGCTGCCGATTGCCGGGCGCACGATCCCGATCGTCGCGGACGAGTACGTGGACCCGGAGTTCGGCACCGGCTGTGTGAAAATCACGCCCGCGCACGATTTCAACGACTACGAGGTCGGCCAGCGCCATGACCTGCCGCTGATCAATGTTCTCGACGAGAACGCCATGCTGAATCAGGCGGCGCCCGAGGCCTATCGCGGCCTCGACCGGTTCGTCGCCCGCGAACGCATCGTCGAGGAAATGCGCGCGCAAGGCTTGCTCGACGGCATCGACGATCATGTATCGATGATTCCGCGCGGCGACCGCAGCGGCGCGGTCGTCGAGCCGTTTCTCACCGATCAATGGTATGTGCGCGTGCAGCCGCTCGCGGCAGCTGCAATCGCCGCCGTCGAGGACGGCCGCGTGCGCTTCGTGCCGGAGAGCTGGTCGAAGACGTATTTCGAGTGGATGCACAATATCCAGGACTGGTGCATATCTCGCCAGCTTTGGTGGGGCCATCGCGTGCCGGCCTGGTACGACGACCAGGGCCGGATCTACGTCGGCCGCGACGAGGCCGACGCACGCGCCAAGCACGGGCTCGCGCCCGAGATCCCGCTCCGCCAGGACGACGACGTGCTCGACACTTGGTTTTCGTCCGCGCTGTGGCCGTTCTCGACGCTCGGCTGGCCCGAGAAGACGAACGCGCTCGCGACATGGTACCCGACCAACGTGCTGGTCACGGGCTTCGACATCATCTTC
>CAZFJU010000016.1:0-32446 GCA_964518995.1 uncultured Gammaproteobacteria bacterium | reverse complement strand
CCGCTGGTCGAGCGTCGCGTCCCACATCAGGTTCACCGCGAGGATCGTGCCGATCGCGACCACGAGCATCGCGGTGATGACGGCGACGCCGCGCTCGCGGCGCCGGCCGCGCGGTAGCCGGCTGCGTGCGGCGGCGGGCGTGCCGCGGCGCCGGCGGGCGTGCGGGGTAGCCCGGCTCCTTCCGTGCGTGTTGCTCGTGCGTCGGCTCATCCGGCGCTCGTCTCCACGAGCCGCCAGATGCGACCGAAGCCCTCGAGCTCGATCGCGATCTCGACGGCGCGGGGGCGCAAGACGAAGCGGCGCGCATCCTGCACTCGCAGCGGCGGCCACTCGAAATGCCATTCGCCGGCCGCATCCAGAAAGCGAATTTCGACGTTCGTCACCCGGTCCAGCAGCTCGTGCCGCAGCGGCGGCGTCGACAGCAGCCGATCGAGGACCGGCCAGTGGTAGCGGACGAGCGTATCGCCTTCGAAATCGTACGCGACCCGCATGATCGAGCCGCGCCGAAAGCCGGCCGGATTCGCCCAGCCTCCGCGCGACAGCTCGAGCGCAAAGATCGCGTTCGGGCTCGCCAGCAGCGCCGGCTGGTAGCCTTCACCCAGCTCGTCGCGAATCGGGCGCGGATGCGTCTGGGCAAGATCCTGGGCGATCATCCGCACCGCGAGCTGCACGTCGCGCCAACGATCGCTGCGCTCGCGCGCAATTTCGTGCTGGCGGATCACCTGGCTCAAGCCGGTGAGCGCCATCGCGCCGATGATCGCGACGATCGCCATCGCAATCAGCAGCTCGATCAGCGTAAAGCCCGCCGTCTTTCTCACCGCTCGACTCCGAGCTGCGGCGGCTGCCATTCGAGCGGCGGGAAGCCGCGCGGCGGCGGCGGCTCGATGAGCCCCATCATGCGATGCACCGTGCGCTCCGGCTGATCGGCGAGGTAGACGTACACGTCGACGCGGCGCAGATTCTCGACCTCGGTCGCGGCCACTTCCGTGCGCAGCACCCAATACCGGCCCGCGAACTCGATCTCTTCCTCGCCTTCGCCGATCTCCGGCCAGACCGGGTCGATGTTGAGCTCGGTGAGCTTGTTGGTCGCGATCCAACTGGCCAGCGTCTTCTCCTCGATGACCGCTGCACCAATCGCGTAGCGGCTAAGCTGCGCGTGCACGGCCGTCATGCCGAGCGCGACGATCACGAGCGCGACCATCACCTCGATCAGCGTGAAGCCGGCGGCGCGCTCAGCGGGCATCGAAGCCCTCCCGGCCGACAGTCAAGGAGCCGTCGAGCTCGGCCGTCAGCGTAATGCGGCCGTCGCGGAAATCGCGGAAGAATGCGGCTTGAAACGGCGTCATCTCGCCGCTCGACAGGATCATGACCTGCGGCTGCGGCGCCGCCTCGTCGCTCGCGCTGCCACTGCCTGCGCGGTGCGCAGCCGGGTCGAGCGCGAGATCGCGCTCCTCGACGCGCAGCTCGAGGCTGATCGACGGTGGGAGCTCGTAAGGCGCGAGCAGCGAGTCGCCGGGCGGATCCACCCAGCGCTCCTGCTGATAGTCATAGAGATAGAAGCGATAGCCGGACTCGCCGAACAGGACGGCGTGTTCGCGCGACTGCATCAGCGCCTCCTCGCGCATCAGCACGATCAGGCTCCGCAGGCGCAATGCTTCGCGCTCGATGTCGCGCTCTTCGCGCACTGCGCCGGTGGAGAGGATCACTGCACCGGCCAGCAGGCCGATGATCGTCATGACGACGAGCAGCTCGAGCAGCGTGAAGCCGTTGGCGCGGTCGCCCACGGCGGCTCGGCTCCTCCTGTCAGTTGGCGTCCCAGATACCGATGTCTGCATCGAGCCCCTGTCCGCCCGGCTGCCGATCGCGCCCCAGGGAGTAGAGGTCATATTCGCCGCGTTGGCCCGGATATGCGTATTGATAGGGGTTGCCCCACGGGTCTATCGGCACCTGCCCGCGGCCGAGATAGCCGCGCGGATTCCAGTTCGGCGCCACCGATTCGCCCGGATTGCGGACCAGCGCCTCGAGGCCATCCGCGGTGCTCGGATAACGATAGTTGTCTAGATAGTACAAATCCAGCGCGGCCTCGATGCCGCGCAGGTCGGACTTGACCCGATTGACGGTGGCAGTATCGACACGGCCGAGGAGCTGCGGACCGATAATGGCCGCGAGCAAGCCGATAATCACGACCACCACCATGATTTCGACCAATGTGAAACCGTGTTGAGCTCGCGGCGGACGCCGCATTGCTGGCATTGCGCTCATGCTTTTAACCTTGCTAAATCCCGCTCGGCGTCCGAGGCTCGTGTGCGCAGGCACGCTCGCGAGCACGACAAATGGACGCTAGCCCGCAAGATAGCACAACCTTTATAGGTGTTATGTGAACGAGATCCGCCCTTGGCTCGTGAGCCTGCCGATTCGCCAATGGCTCGAAGGGTGGGCGCCCGTGCTACTGCTCGCGCTGCTCGCCGTGCTTTGTGCGCTCGGCGGCGACGAGGCGCGGGTCGTGCTGCGCTACGAGCGCGCTGCGCTCGAGCGCGGGGAAGCATGGCGGCTACTGACGGCGCATCTCGTTCACCTCGGCTGGAGCCATCTGTGGATGAATCTCGCGGCGCTCGCGCTGATCCGGATGCTCGCGGGCGACGCGCTGACGCCCATAGATTGGACCACCGCCGCCGTCGTCTCGGCGCTCGCGATCGACGCGGGGCTATACGTGTGCTCGCCGGGCGTTAGCTGGTACGTCGGACTTTCCGGCGTGCTCCACGGGTTACTGGCCGCCGCGGCGCTCGTGCTGCTGCGTGTGCATCCGGTGCTCGGTGCGTTTCTCGGCGGCGGCCTGATCATCAAGCTTATGCTCGAGCAGACGGCGGGCCCGCTGTCGATCTCGGAGGCGACCGCCGGGGGGCGGGTGATCGTCGATGCGCATCTCTACGGCGCCGCGGCGGGTGCGGCGTACGGTGCGCTGCTCGCGACTTCGCGACGCCGCGCCGCGGCGCCGCTATAATTGCCGCGCTCCCGTCAGGCCGGACGCTGATCAGAACAAACGATGGATCTATCGTCTTTACAACCTTGGCCCGGCATCGCCGGAAGAGTCGCGCTCGTCACGGGCGCGTCGCGCGGCATCGGCAGAGCCATCGCGGAAGCGCTGGCGCGGCAGGGTGCGACTGTGATCGGCACGGCCACGAGCGGGGACGGGGCCGACGCCATCACGCGCCGCTTCGCGGAGCTCGGCCTTGCCGGGCGGGGCATCGTGCTGCGCGTCGATGAGGCCGCATCGGTCGACGAGGCATTGCAGGACATCGAGCAGCACGAAGGTGCGCCGACGATTCTAGTCAACAACGCCGGCGTCACTCGCGACAATCTATTGATGCGGATGAAGACTGCGGAATGGGACGACGTCATCTCGACGAACCTGTCCTCGCTCTACCGGGTCTGTAAGGCCTGCGTGCGCGGCATGATGAAGGCGAGGCACGGAGCCATCGTGAACATCGCTTCGGTCGTCGGCCTGTCCGGCAATGCGGGGCAGACCAATTACGCTGCGGCGAAAGCCGGCATGATCGGTTTCTCGAAGTCACTCGCCCGCGAGCTCGCATCGCGCAACATCACCGTGAACGTCGTCGCGCCCGGCTTCATCGACACGGATATGACCCGTGCGCTCGACGAGAATCAGATCGAGCAGCTGCGGGCCCAGATCCCGTCGGGCCGTCTCGGCACGCCCGAGGACATCGCAGCGGCGGTCGTATTTCTCGCCTCCGACGCCGGCGGCTACATCACCGGCGAAACGCTCAACGTCAACGGCGGCCTGTACATGAAGTAGTCTCTGCCGCATGAGCCAGAGTCCTTGAATCTGCTCGGGTAATTGACGTCGATCCCGAGCAGACGAAGCGGCGTTCGCTGCGATGGTTACCGTTGTAGAATGGCCCGCACGATTTCAATACAATACGCGCCACGCCGGCCGGGCCACTTGGTCCGGCCTGTCAATAATGAGGGGTTTCATACACATGAGCAGCGTCGAAGACCAGGTTCGGGGAATTATTGCCGAGCAGTTGGGTGTCAAGGCCGACGAGATCAAGAACGATGCCTCGTTCGTCGACGACCTCGGTGCCGATTCTCTGGACACGGTGGAGCTCGTCATGGCTCTCGAAGAGGAATTCGAGACGGAGATTCCCGACGAGGAGGCCGAGAAGATCACCACGGTCCAGCAAGCCATCGACTTCATTCTTGCGAAGAAGAACGAATCCTGAGCTCCTGGTACATTGGACCGCATCATGTTGCCGCTTAGAGGACCGAACGCGTGTCGAAACGACGAGTCGTAGTCACCGGGCTCGGGCTGATCGCTCCCGTCGGTAATTCCGTGGAGGAGGGCTGGCGCAATGCGCGCGAAGGCCGCAGCGGCATCCGGCCGATCGAAGCGTTCGACGTCTCGGCATTCTCGACGCGTTTCGGGGGCACGATCGTCGACTTCGACATCACCGAGTACATGGAGCCGAAGGAAGCACGCAAGTGCGACGTCTTTATTCACTTCGGCATCGCGGCCGCTACGCAAGCCATTGCCGACTCGGGCATCACCGTGACCGATGCGAATGCCCATCGCATCGGCGTCATGATGGGGTCCGGCATCGGCGGCGTCGAGACGATCGAGACCAACTACGAGAAGTGGTCGAAGCACGGTCCGAGACGAATCTCGCCGTTTTTCGTGCCGAGCAGCATCATCAACATGATTTCCGGTCATGTGTCGATCATGCATGGCATGAAAGGCCCCAACCTCGCGATCGTCACGGCCTGCACCACAGCGACCCACAGCATCGGTCTCGCGGCACGCCTGATCCAGTACGGCGAGGCCGACGTCATCTATGCGGGCGGCGCCGAGCATGCGATCACGCCGCTCGGTCTCGGCGGGTTCTGCGCGGCGCGCGCGCTGTCACAGCGCAATGACGACCCGGTAAGCGCAAGCCGGCCGTGGGATGTCGATCGGGATGGCTTCGTGCTGTCCGATGGCGCAGGATGCATCGCGCTGGAAGAGTACGAGCACGCGCGGGCCCGCGGCGCAACGATCTACGGCGAGGTCGTCGGCTTCGGCATGAGCGGCGACGCGTTTCATATCACCGCGCCGTCGGCCGAGGGCGAGGGCGCGCGCGTGTGCATGCTCAACGCCCTGAGGGACGCCGGCATCGCGCCCGAGGCGGTCGACTACATCAATGCGCACGGCACGTCCACTCCGTTGGGCGACCTTGCGGAGACGAACGCGATCAAGGCGGCTTTCGGCGACCATGCGAAGAAGCTCGCGGTCAGCTCCACCAAGTCGACGACCGGCCACATGCTCGGTGCGGCCGGTGCGGCCGAAGCGATCTTTACGATTCTCGCGCTGCGCGAGCAGGTCATTCCGCCGACCATCAATCTGGATAATCAGGATCCCGAGTGCGACCTCGATTACACGCCGAATGAGGCGCGTGCGGCGAAGCTCGAGATCGCGATATCGAATTCCTTCGGCTTCGGCGGCACGAACGGGACGCTCGCGTTCAAGCGGTTCGTCTGAGCCGCGGCTCGGGTCACGCGCGCCAACGGCGGCAGAGGGCGCTTTTCACTGCTGCGATCACGGCGCCGGCAGAGGTTCGAGGTGCAGCAGATCTCGTTGATCAATGGAGAGCGCGGCTCGATCGATCCCCGTGATCGCGGTCTCGCCTACGGCGACGGTGTATTCGAGACCATGGCGTCGCGTCAGGGACGGATACGCTGGCTGGCGCATCATCTCGACCGCCTCCTGCTAGGCTGCAGGCGGCTGGCCATTCCCCCGCCGGACCGCGCATTGCTCAGGGACGAGATCGAAGCGCATATCCCGCGCGACGAGTCTGCCGTCGTCAAGCTGATCATTACACGCGGCAGCGGCGCGCGCGGTTATCGTGTCAGTTCATCCGCAGAACCGGTACGCATTGTGCTGATTGGACCCTGGCCGCCGCTATCGGCTGACGACTACACTCGAGGCATCGTCGTCAAAACCTGTGCGATGCGGCTGGGCGAGAATCCTCAGCTTGCTGGGTTGAAGCACCTGTGCCGTCTGGAGCAGGTGCTCGCGCAGATGGAGATCGAAGGCACTGCGGCGCAGGAAGGTCTGGTGCGAAGCTCGAGCGGATATGTCGTCAGCGGTATTTCCAGCAACGTGTTCGGCGTGCGTGAAGACACGCTACTGACACCGCGTATCGTTCGTTGCGGTGTGCGCGGCGTCATGCGGCGTGCCGTTCTCGAGCAGGCGGCACAAATCGGGCTCGCTACGCGCGAGGTCGATATCTCGCCGGCGGCGCTCGTCGAGTGCGAGGAGCTGTTCGTCACGAATGCCGTGATGGGTATCCGGCCCGTGCGGGAGCTCGACGGCACGGCGTTCCCGGTCGGGCCGCTGACGCTGCAGCTGATGGCGCTGCTCGGAGACGGTGCTCATGTATAGATGGGTGCTCGGCAGCGTCGCGGCATTCATCATCGCGCTCGCGGGTGCGGGGCTCTCCTTCTCGTACGCCTGGCGGGCGCTCAATTCGCCGCTGTCGATCGACGAGCCGCGGGTGATGATCGACGTGCCGAGCGGCACGTCGCTGACGCGACTCGGCCAGGATCTCGCGGATCGCGGCCTGCTGCGGCACCCGCGGCTGCTCGCCTGGTACGGGCGGTGGACGGGCGATGCGACCCGGCTCCATGCCGGGGAGTACCTGCTCACTCCAGGGCTCACGCCGGTCGCGATGCTCGAAAAGCTCGTCAACGGCCAGGTTTACTTGCATCAGCTCACGATCGTAGACGGCTGGCGCTTCGCGGACATGCTTCGTGTCGTGCGCGCACACCCTGCAATTACGCTCACCGAGCTCGACGGTCCCGAGCTGATGACGGCGCTCGGCAAACAGGGGCTCCATCCGGAGGGGCAATTCCTGCCGGATACCTACGCCTTCCCGCGCGGCACCCGCGACGTCGAGCTGCTGAGATGGGCGCACCGCGCGCTCGAGACCCGGCTTGCGTCCGCATGGGATCGCCGTGCCGAAGGCATCGAGCTCGCCACTCCGTACGAGGCCTGGATCATGGCCTCGATCATCGAGAAGGAAACCGCGCTCGATAGCGAACGACGCATGATCGCCGGCGTATTCATGCGCCGCCTGCAGCAGGGCATGCGCTTGCAAACCGATCCCACGGTCATCTATGGGCTCGGCGACGCGTACGACGGCAACATCCGCCGCGCTGATCTCCAGCGCGACACGCCTTACAACACCTACACACGCTTCGGCCTGCCTCCGACTCCGATCGCACTGCCGGGCGCCGCATCCATCGATGCCGCCGTGCAGCCCGAGGAGGGCGATACGCTTTATTTCGTGGCCACCGGCCTGCCGGATGGCAGCCACGCCTTCTCGGCCACGCTCGAGGAACACAATCGCGCCGTCAGCCGGTATCTCGAGCGGCTCGCCGAGACGCGCGAGTGAGGGCGGCACGGGTGGCAGGCGCATTCATTACACTCGAGGGCATCGAAGGGGTCGGCAAAACGTCGAGCCTGGCAGCTATCGAGCGCTATCTCCTCGAGCGGGGGTTGCGCCCGCTGATGACCCGCGAGCCCGGCGGCACAGCGTTCGGGGAGCGCTTACGCGACCTGCTGCTGAACGGCGCCCACGAGGAATCGATTGCGCCCGAGGCCGAAGCGCTGCTCATGTTTGCCGCACGTGCGCAGCACCTCGCGCGTGTCATCAAGCCTGCGCTCGAGCGGGGCGAGTGGGTGGTCTGCGATCGCTTCACGGATGCGACGTTCGCCTACCAAGGCGGCGGTCGGGGCGTCGCCCGCGACCTTCTCGAGTGTTTACGAGCCGGCGTCCAGCGTGGGCTCGAGCCGGAGCTTACGCTGCTGCTCGATGCTCCGGTCGAGGTCGGGCGCGCGCGCATCGCCGCCCGTGAGCACGACCATTTCGAGCGCGAGCAGCGTGCGTTCTTCGAGCGAACACGGGCGTCATATCTCGAACTTGCCGACCGGTATCCGGCGCGGATCGAGCGCATCGATGCGGCGCGGGCGCGAGAGGATGTGGACCTCCAAATCCGGCAGACGCTCGAGCGGTTCATCGAGCAGCGTTCGACATGAGCAGCGCTGTGCAGGCGGAATCGTCACTGGCCGTGCTCGGCACAAGGCTGTGTCCGTGGCTGCAGGAGCCGCTCGCCCGCTTCGAAAAGGCGCGGCGCATGGGGCGATTAGGTCACGCTTGGCTGATCAAAGGGCCGGCTGGAATCGGCAAGGTGAACCTCGCCTACGTGCTGGCGCAGCGCATTCTCGAGCTCGGCGATTCCGGCAAGTTGCCCGCCGCGCTTGGCCCCACCGACGCTGTCGCGGCCATGCGCGCGTATCGCACCCCAGCGGATCATCATCCCGATCTGCATCGGGTGTTCCCCGAGGCCGAGAAGCGCACCATCGGCATCGAGCAAATTCGCGCGCTTTCCGAAGCGCTGGCAATGAAAGCTTTCCGCGGCAACGCTAAAGTCGCGGTCATCGAGCCGGCCGAAGCGATGACCGCGTCGGCGGCCAACGCGTTGCTGAAGACGCTGGAAGAGCCGGCAGAGGCAACTTACCTCTTCCTCGTCTCGCACCAGCCGGAAAAGCTGCTGCCGACCATTCGCAGCCGCTGTCAGAGCCTCGCCGTCCCGGCGCCAGATCCGAGCATGATCGTCGAGTGGCTCGGCCTCGAGCGGGCCGACCATCCGGTGCTGTTCTTGAGCGGGCGCTCGCCGTTGCGTGCCGCGGAACTCAGCCAAGACGAAAAATTGTCTTTCATCCAAAAATTGGAAGAGCAATTTCAAGGAGTTTACCGCTCGAGCACGGACCCTCGAGAGGTCGCCGAGCAATGGGCGCGGCAAGACACGCAACTCGCGCTCGAGTGGCTCATCGGCCGGCTGGAGATGGCAGTTCGGGCTCAGGCCGCGCAACGCGGAGATTCGAAAGGCGTCACACCGAAGCGCGGCGATTCCTTTCATAATCTACCGTTCGCCCTGCCGTTGCGAACGCTGTTCGAACGGCGCGAGGCCGCCCAACGGCTTCTGGACCGGCTCGGCAGCGGTATCAACGTGGAGTTGGCCTTGCACGCGCTGCTGTTGGGCTTTCGAGCGGAACGAGGCAGATCGTGACCAAACCTGGGCTGTTGACGCTGACCATCAAGGACAAGAGCGCGCTTTATCTCGCGTACATGCCGTTCGTGAAAAACGGCGGGCTCTTCATTCCGACCAATTCCAGCTACAAGCTCGGAGACGAAGTCTTCATGCTGCTCAGCCTGATGGGGGAAGACGAGAAGATTCCCGTCGCCGGCCGCGTGATCTGGATTACCCCGAAGGGCGCTCAGGGCAAGCGCACGGCGGGTATCGGCGTGCAGTTCAGCGACCAGGACCAGGGCAATACCCAAAAGCGCATCGAGACGTACCTTGCCGGTGCGCTCGGCGGCGATAAGCCGACGCACACCCTTTGAGCGGAGCGGAGGGGCACCGCATCGGCAGCTCCAGCCTACCCTCGGACGCGCATTGGCTAGTCCTCGTCGCTTAGGTCCGTGCGGGTCA
This sequence comes from uncultured Gammaproteobacteria bacterium, assembly GCA_964518995.1. Classification (GTDB taxonomy): domain Bacteria; phylum Pseudomonadota; class Gammaproteobacteria; order Steroidobacterales; family Rariloculaceae; genus ZC4RG20. The sequence continues at coordinate 22,897 of CAZFJU010000016.1, read as the reverse complement.
GCCCGCCCTTGAGGACGTACGTCTCGAAGCCCCGCTCGCCGAGAATAAACGCTGCCGCGGAGCTGCGGCGGCCGGTATCGCAGCAAACCACGTACTTGATCTTGCGATCCAGCGTTTTCAGCTTCAAGCGGATGAAATAGAGCGGGACATTGATCGCCCCCGGGTTGTGATACGCCTCGAATTCGCTCGGCAACCGTACGTCGAGCCACTGGCCGCCCGCGCGAATAATAGCCTCGGCGCCGTCCTTGTCCACCCAGTCCAACATCGGCTCGTTCAGCAGCGTACGGAAGTCCTCTTTGCCGAGGCGCATTAAGGAGCCATCCGTTTCCATGTAAACGGTGGCGTTACGCTTCGTCTCCGAAATCAGCGCTTCCTCGCCGAAGGTATCGCCGACGTTCAGCTCTGCGAGGCGAATGCCTTCCCGATTCAGCGGTGTCTCGCGGGTGACGATGCACTTGCCGCGCGTGATGATGTAAAAGTAGTCGCCCTCTTCACCCTGTTTGATGATGACATCGCCGGCGCGACAGTTGATCTGCTGCAAGCGCATAAAGATCGCCTGAATGTGTGCGGGCGGAATCTTATGGAACGCCTTGGTTTGCAGCAGCGTCGTCATCCAGTCGTCCGCCGCCGCGGCATCCTTGCGCAAGTCGCTGACCTCGTAGGACCCCGTTTGATCCCAGGTCAGCATCACGTCCAGCAGGTCACTGTCGACCGCGATGTACTCACACGGCGTCATTGCGACGGCGCTACATCGGCGGGGCAGCATCGGCGAAATCGGATTAGAGGCTTCCTCCGTGCCCCCGACGATGCTCTCGAGCGAGTTACCGTTCTCGCGAAGCTCGACTGTGCCCGTGAGCACGTAGATGGTGCGCTTCTCCGAATCTCCCTCGCTGAACAGCAGCTCGCCGGGCTGCGCACTGCGAACCCTCACTTTCTTGCCCAGCGCATGCAAGTTGTCCTTCTTGAGGCTGGACATCGGGGAGAGGCGGCGCAGCTCCTGAATGTCGATGGGTCTGCTCATGCTGTTGTTTTGTAACGGGTCATGGGCGCGCGAGAGCGCCAGAGTCTAGCATACCGCGCGCGCCTGCCGCTGTTACCGAGATCGCGCTTCGAGCCGGCTCCATCCCTCGCGCGGCGTAAACCGGTCACCGTACCGGGCGGCGAGCTCCTCGAGGCGAGCGACTACTTCCGGTATGCCGCGTTGGCGAGCATAGTGAATCGGTCCGCCCGTAAAGGGGGCGAATCCGGTACCGAAAACGACTCCGGCATCGAGAAGCGCGTCATCCTCCACGACGCCTTCATCAAGGCATGCCACCGCTTCGTTGACCATCGCGAGCATTAGGCGATCGGTCAGATCCGCGTCCGGCGCCGGAAACTGACGCTGCTTGTTGGGCCGCCCGTTGGTGTAGCTGTAGAAGCCGGCGCCGGTCTTGTGGCCGAGATTGCCAGCCTCGACCTTGCCTTCGAGCGCTTGGGGCACGTCACGACCCACGGCCTCGCTTAGGATGCGTGCTACATGCAACGCGACGTCGAGCCCGACCTTGTCGGCCAGCTCCACAGGGCCCATGGGCATGCCGAAGGCCGTGGCGGCGGCGTCGATCGTCTCAAAAGCATGACCGTCTTCGTGTGCCTGCAACGCTTCGAGCATGTAGGGCATGAGCACACGGTTCACGACGAAGCCGGGCGCGCTGCGGCACGGCAGAGGCAGCTTGCCGATCCGTGTCACGAAGGCGAGGGCGCGCCGCATGGTCTCGTCGTCGGTAGCGGCCCCAAGAATGACCTCGACCAGGGGAAGACTCGCGACGGGGTTGAAGAAGTGCAGCCCGACGAAGCGGCCCGGCCGCTCGAGCGCGCTCGTGAGCTCCTCGAGCCGAATACTCGATGTGTTGGTCGCAATGATGGCCGAGGGCGGAAGCCGCGGCTCGAGATCGCTGTAAAGCGAGCGCTTCGCTTCGGATTGCTCGATGATCGCCTCGATCACGAGGTCCACCTCACCGAGCCGCGCCCCTTCGAGGTCCGGCAGCAGACGCTCGGCGGCTCCGGCCGCGGCACCGGGCGCTTTCAAGCGCTTATCGAACAGTTGGCGCGCACGCTCGAGCGCCGGCGTGACGTATTCCATCGCACGGTCCTGCACCGTGACCGTCAGCCCCTGCAGCGCGCACCATGCCGCAATGTCTCCGCCCATGACGCCGGCGCCGACGACATGGACGCGCTCGATTCCCGCCTCCCGCGGCGCGAGGTTGCGCATCCGCTCGCGCAGCAGGAACATTCGTACGAGATTCTTCGAAGTGCGGCCGACCAGCAGTGTGCCGACGGACTCGGCCTCGGCAGCGTATGCCGCCTCCCCACGCCCCCCGTGGCGGACCCACAGGTCAAGCAGGGCTTGCGGCGCCGGGTAATGGCGTGGATCCGCACGCCTCGCGACCTGAGCGCGGATGCGCTTCGCAACAAGGTGACGCGTCGGTTTCAGCCGGAACGCCCCGTGCCACCAATCGGCCCGCCGCGCGCGCGGCTGTGTGTCGATGAGCTCGCGCGCCACCCGCTCGAGCTCCTCCGGCTCGGCAATCCGATCGACGAGCCCGGCCTTGTGCGCTTCGACCGGCGACAGCGAGCGCCCCGTCAACATGAGATCGAGCGCACGCGGCGCTCCGAGCAGCCGGACGAGGCGGACCGTTCCGCCGAAACCAGGATGGATTCCGAGCTGCACCTCGGGCAACCCGAGGTTGCGATCGTAGCCGCGGGCCGCGACCCGATATCGGCACGCGAGCGCGAGCTCGAGACCACCGCCGAGCGCAAAGCCGTTGATCACGGCAACCGTCGGCATCGGCAGCGCTTCGATGCGGGCGAGCACGCTCTGGCCCTGCTTCGCAAGCCGAGCGCCTTCCGCGGCATCGGTGATGTGCTCGAACTCTTTGACGTCGGCGCCGAGAATGAAGCCGGAGGGCTTGGCCGACTCGATTAGGACGCCGCGGGGTTGCTCGCTCGAGATTGCAGTGAGATGCTCGCCGAGATCGAGCAGCACCTCCCTCGAGAGCGTATTAGCGCTCGAGCCGCTCTTCGCGAAAACCAGGCGGCAGATGCCGTCCTCACCGGTCGTTCTGCGCCAATGCCGTAACGTCGTCTTTTCCACTTGAAGCCCTTACGCCGCGGCCTGCGATTTGCGCGTGACCTCGAAATCGCAGATGAGCGGCAGATGATCGGAGTAATCGACATTCGGTATCGCGAAGTTCGTGACCTCGATGCCGGAACCATACAGGACGAAATCGAGCTCTTTGCGAGGCGAACGACTCGGGTAGGAGGGGAGGCCGTGCGTATTGGCGCTGCGCAGCCCCGCCGCCTTCATGAAGAGGTACATCTCGTGCTCGCCCCAAAACGTATTGAAGTCGCCAGCGACGATCACGGGCTTGGTGGATTGTTGGATTAGATCGTGCAGCGAACGCAGCTGCGCATGCCGGTGGCGGTATTTCAGCGACAAATGCACGAGGAACACAGAGAAGTCTTCGAGCTCGAGCTCGATGATCAGGCGTTTGATGCCTTTGTCGAAATAGTGGAACCGCTCTCCGTGGACGTGCGGCGCCGCGAGAAACGCATTGCCTTGCTTGCGGACGATCGGCAGGCGTTGATTCAGCGAGGTGACGCCGTACTTGCATTGATAAACCGAGTAATGCCCGAGGGCCCTGCCGATGACCTCGGCCTGATTGATGCGGCGCGAGCGGATAGACCCGGTGTCGACTTCAACGAGCGCCACGATGTCGGGCTGCTGTGATTTGATGAAGTCGGTGATGCGCTCGAGATTCGCGGCGTTGCCGAGCAGATATCCGGCCCCCGGCAACGGGAAGTGCAGGGCTGCACCCAGCCCGATGCCATAGCGAATGTTGTATAGCAGAAGGCGCATACACCTAGTCTACCGGAGCGCATTGCCTTAGTTCGAGACGATTCTGCTATAGCAGCGCTGCGGCGCGGGCCCGACTGCGGAATCTGCGCCCCTGTTCGTTGCAAAAGAAACGGCCTGGTAGTAGCGTCGGGTCGCGAATTCCATACAGGTGGCCGATGTCGGCAAAGGATCCAATTCGCGTCTTTGTGACGCATGCTTTCGACGCGCACGACGATTACCTGCGGGTATTCGAATATATGGAAGCGGCTTCCAATTTTTTCTACTCGAATTGCAGCGCTCCGGATCGGGCCCCCGCGGCGGGTGGAAAGGAAGCCTTGCGCGACGAGCTACGGAACCAGATCAAGGGCGCCGAGGTCGTGCTCGTCACCAGCACGTTGTTCGATCAGAACCGCGACTGGGTGACGTATCAAATGGATGCGGCCCAGGCGATGGACCTTCCGTTGATCGCCCTCGAGCCTTTCGGCGGCCTCGGCAACGTGGCTCCCGAGGTCCGCAAGCGAGCGGCCGAAATCGTCAGCTGGAACGAGCGAACGATCGTGGATGCGGTGCGGCGCCAGGCTCGACACGAAGACACTACGCGCTGGGAAGTCATCGAGTTCGACATGCCAGACTGGAAGGGCTGACGGCGATCGGCGCGTCGCCGGACAACCTTCGCCATGCCTTGCCGGCATTAGCTGGGAAGCGCGCAACATGCCCCCGCGTGATCGCGGTGGGCCGCCGGGCTCGGCACCGGTGAGCGCGCCGCCTCTCGTTATCGCCCACCGGGGCGCGAGCGGCTATCTGCCGGAGCACACGCGCGAAGCCAAGGTGCTCGCTTACGGCCAGGGGGCCGACTACCTGGAGCAGGATATCGTTGCGACGGCAGACGGCGAGCTCGTGGTGATGCACGACATCCACCTCGACGACGTGACCAACGTGGCGGATCGCTTCCCCGAGCGCCGCCGGCGAGACGGCCGGTTCTACGTTATTGACTTCGGGCTGGACGAGCTGCGCGAGCTCACCCTTCTCGAACGCCGGCGGCACGGTACGGAGCAGCGGGTATTTCCCGACCGTTTCGCCGAGGACGAGCTCGACTTTCGGATCGTCACGTTCGATGAGGAACTGCGTCTGGTTCGGGCGCTGAACGCGACCACCGGCCGTGCCGTAGGCGTATATCCGGAGATCAAGGCGCCGGCCTTTCATCATGCGCACGGCATCGACCTGGCCGCGCTTTTACTCGCCGCCCTCGGCCGTTACGGTTATGTTGCGGCGGACGATTTGGCTGTCCTGCAGTGCTTCGACGCCGCGGAACTGAAGCGGTGCCGTGACGAGCTCGGTACGTCGCTGAAGCTTGCTCAACTTTCGGAAGCCGGCTCGTCCGAGACGGACGCCGCCGCGTTCGACGCGATCGCCGTATATGCCCAGATCTGGGCGCCGCACTATTCCGCGCTCCTCACGCCCGGGCCCGTAACCACCTCGTCGTTCGCAGTGGGCGAGCCGGCCCGAGAAGCGAGCAGGGCGGGGCTGGAGATGCATCCCTATACGTTCCGTCGGGATGCGTTGCCGCCGGGCTTTGCGAATTTCGAAGAACAGCTCGAATTCTTCTATGCGGAGGTTGGCGTCGGTGCGCTCTTTTGCGACCACCCGGATGTCGCTGTTGCCGTTCGAGAGCGCCTCGTCCGGCATCCGGCCGGCGCCGATTCGTCGGGAGACGCCGTCCGTTCGATGGACAGCACCGACCGCCTCAAATAGAGTGGAGTAATCCGTCCTCGGAGGTTGCGTCATGAGATGCGCCGCGGCCGTTATCCCGCTCGCCATGGCGGGCTGTGCAAGCGGCCAGCTTGGCACCGATGCAGGCACGGCAGCGCCCTGCGAGACCACGGACTGCTTCTCTCAGCGTGATGTTCGGGATTTCGAGGTCGTCGACGGCGATACCGTCGTCGTGTACGTAGGGCCGCAGCGCTGCCCGTTCGTCGTCGAGCTGCAGGCCGTGACGTGTGAATTGTCGTTTACGCCGGCAATCGCATTTTTTCAGACTGCGGTCGGCTCTGCCGGTCGGCTGACGCCGGTCGCGAGCAATAGAGTGTGCACGACGACGCGGGGGCTCGTGCTTTACACCGGCATCATGAGCCCATTCATCGGCCAGCAGGAGATTGGACGGGCATCGCCGATACGCCGGCCGGGGGGCTTATCGAGCCCCGGTCCGTTTGAAGAGTCGTATCCCGTGGATCCGTTTTCGAGGGACGTTTGTCGTGTCACCGACATCCGTTCCATTACCGACGATCAGCTGGTCGAGCTCCTGGCGGAAGTGAACGCGCCGCCGCCGCCGATCGGCGACGGCCGTCTCGAGATGCCGGACGGGCCGGCGGAGGCGACCGGGGAGACCGTCTCGGACGAAGACGCCGAAGGCCCGGCCGAAGGGTCGCGCTCGGACGATCGAGCGGACTCTCGCGCCGCCGAATAGCGAAAGCGACGCCGCATCCCGGGCGCCGGCATGGGAGGGCGGGCGCCGCTCCCCCGTCCGCCGAGGACTATAGCGAGCAGTTTGGGATGTTGCCGGCTTCGCGCGCCGCGTTGTATTGGATGAGCGCGGGCGTTAACGACTTGACGAGGTCGTCGAGCCGGCGATCGTCCGACGGGTGGGTGGAGAGGAACTCGGCTTGCCGCGCGCTACGCGCCTCGCCCATGCTCTTCCACAGGGTAATCGTCGCGCGCGGATCGAAACCGGCTTTGGCCATATACTCGAGGCCGATAATGTCCGCTTCGGTTTCCTGCCTGCGGCTGAACGGCAGGGCGACCGCGATATCGGCAGCGGCTTGCGACATCCCACGCATGCCGGTGGCGGCGCCGCCTAGAATGCCGAGCACATTCGACCCCGTCTGGCGCCGAGCCCGCTCCATCACGTGGTTCGCTGTCAAGTGCGCAATCTCGTGGCCGATGACCGCTGCCAATGCATCGGACGTATCCGCCACGTTGAGGATGCCGGTGAAGACCCCCACCTTGCCGCCTGGCATCGCGAACGCGTTGACCGACTCGTCGTCGAACACGATGATTTCCCAGGACAAATCGTCGTATGACGGGTCAAGGACATCGATGATCCGATATGCCACACACTCGACATACGCCTGGATCCGTGGTGACGGCGCTTGGGGCATCTGCCGTTTCATCATCAACCACTGAGTCCGCGCCTGGCGCTCGATCTCTCGTTCCGTCACGATGAGCTGGGCGTACCCGGTGCTAGCCCATAGCAGCGCGGCGCCGAGGCCGACGAGCAGGGCGGAATGCAGTGACATTATTCGATGGCGCATGGTCGTCATCCCCGTCGTTGAGTCCATCCCCCGAGGTCCGGTCCAATGCTTGGAGTGCTGCGGAGGCCGGAGGTTTCCGACCATACCACAGCGGATTCGGTCGCTTCTCGGAAGGAACTAGTGCCGACGACGTCGATTACGTCAGCGTCGGAGCGATTGCCTTGGGCCGAACGGCAGCCCAAGGATGCGCGGATCGAGCTTGAGCTGCAGGAACAGCAGTCCGCTCACCGTCGGATCGACCCGGGATACGTTGGTCGCGCTATCCATCATCCGTTCCGATAGGTACGTGACATTGAGCGCCGCTCGACGCGTCCCAACGCTCATTGCGGGCAACAGGCCTGGAAAAGGTTGATTATTCTTGACATCCTGCCGAGTCATCACGAACGCGACGACGCCGACGTCGAAGAAGAGACCCGGCGCGAGGGAGTCAAGCCTGTAGCGGCGCTTGATTCCGCCGCCTGCCATGTACGACATCTCGTCTTGACTGTCGCGGAAGGCATTGCCGGCTGCCGTTTTAACCCACCGGGACTGAGAGTGAAATTCGCGTTCAAAGCCGAGTCCCCAGTTCTGTTCGTTCCAGTCCTTTGACGAATTGACGTGATACGACTTGCCATTGATGACCAAGCTCCAGTCCTGCGCGTGCGCGGACTGCGTTGGACCTACCGCGAGAGCGGCTACTGTGATGAGGATTATTGTTAGCGTGCGCATGCAGCTACTAAAGCAAGCCGGATGCCACGCGTAAAATTTGCTTTGACGCCAGGAGGTTGAGCCGTTTTACCTAATGTGTTCGCTGCAGCATGTAAACTCGCTCGACGCTGTACCAGTTCCGCGACGCGCCTGCGAAGGATCCTACACTACGCATAATGGGTATTATGACAAATAAGGTGGCTCGTGAGCGATTCCTAAGACGTTGTTGTCGGGACAACGAATTCCGGTAGCCCTTCGAAATTAAGGTAACGCTGTTCCGTGCTGCGGCTGTCGCAGAACACGAGCCGCTTAAGGCGTGCAGCTCATCCACCCACCAACTCGCGCAGGTCGCGCTGCCGGGCAATGAAACTCACTATCGGAATCGGACCACGCGCGTCACCTGGCAGGTATGCCCCCTTCGAGCTGTTAGTCTCGACCGCGCTGCCAACCAGTGACAGGGCGCGATCGAAGCACTCGACGAGTTGCGGCGTGACGATGTACTGCCGCAGCGTCTCGGCGCGCTGCTCGGCAGAGAGCCCCTGCGCCAAGCGCATCCACGATGTCGCCCTGGTGGACGGCCTCTGGAATCTCGAAAATGTCGTCGAGAGTCGTCATGCCGCCCAATTCTCTACTTTGAGGCCATTTATGCGTTTGAACTCGCGCTCATTGTTGGTCACCAGGATGAGCTTCTCGACCTTGGCATGTGATGCAATCCACAGGTCGTTGGGGCCAATCGGAGTGCCGGCTCGCTCGAGCGTAGCCCGAATCGACCCATAGTGTTCCGCTGCTTCGGGAGGCAGGGGCAGCACCGTAGCCGCACTCGCGAGCGCCGCAATGCGTTGCTTCGCCGCGAGCCGATCTCGACTCTTCTCCGCGCCCGCGAATAACTCGCCCATGACGATGACCGAAACGGCGATCTGGCCCGGAAGCTTGCGATCGAAGGTCCGCACGAGATTCGGATGACGGCCGGACAGCATGTACACACAGATGTCGCTGTCGAGAAGGTAGCGCGCTGCCATCAGAGGTCCGAGAAGTCCCGTTCCTGTTGAGGCAACTCTGGTGGACTCTCGAAGTCGTCCGGCCACGGCGGCAGCTTCTCGAGCAGTTCCTCGAGCGAGGTCGGCTTCTCTCGCAGCACGACCTCGTCGCCGCGACGGAAGATCTCCACTTCTTTGGACTCAAAGCGGAATTCTTTCGGCAGCCTCACTGCCTGACTATTGCCAGACTGGAATACGCGTGCTTTGGCCATGACTTGCGGCCTCTCAGTGTGTATATACGCGAAGGATATACATCAGCGTAGCGGCGATCAACCGCCGGAGGCGCGTCGCCGACGTCTACGTGCCGCTCGTTCCGGACGCCGCGCCTCGAGATCCTCCCGGGTCAGGCCGTGTTCTGGAGTGGCACGAAGACAGCGTGCGCCAGTCTTATCTCCAAGATACTCGCGCTACGTTGACAAAAGCTCCGACGGAATTCCGTTGAAGCCGCTCCGGCGGAATCGCGAAATCATCCGGCTGCGGCAGCAGTTCCGCCCCACCATTGCCGCATCGAGCACCGCGGCGTATCGTCGTCGTGGTGCAGGAGGCCGCGATGCCGGGGCAGGAACGATACGACGTGGTGGTCATCGGCAGTGGCGAGGGCGGCAAGTACCTCGCCTGGCACTTCGCCGAGGCCGGCAAGCGGACGGCGGTTGTCGAACGTCGCTGGATTGGCGGCTCGTGCCCGAATATCAATTGCCTGCCTAGCAAGAACGAGATCTGGAGCGCCCGCGTTGCGAGCATCGTCGCGCGCGCAGAAGCGTTCGGCGTCAGGACCGGTCCGGTATCGGTCGACATGCGCATGGTGTTGAAGCGCAAGCGCGACATGGTCGACGGACTCATCGCTTTCCACCTGGAGCGATATCGGTCGACGGGCGCCGAGCTCATCATGGGGAATGCCCGCCTTGCCGCCCGTAATGCCGTAGAGGTCGCGCTGAACGATGGCGGGACGCGGCGGCTCATCGCCGACAAGCTGTTTCTCAACGTGGGCACACACGCCAGCATTCCGGCGGTGCCCGGCTTGGCCGAAGCGCAACCGCTGACCAACATCGAAGCGCTCGATCTCGACCGGATTCCGGAGCACCTCATTGTCCTCGGCGGAGGGTACGTCGGTCTCGAGCTCGCGCAAGCCTACCGCCGCTTCGGCAGCCGCGTCACCATCGTCGAGCATGGTCCGCGGCTAGCGGGTCGTGAAGACCCGGACGTCTCCGACGAAGTCCGCAGTATCGTGGAGGCGGAAGGCATAGAGGTGCTGTTGTCCGCCCAAGTCGAGAGAATCGACGGGCGCTCCGGAGAGCGGCTACGGGCGCAGGTATCCTCGGCCGACGGCGACAGGCCGCTCGATGCCTCCGACATTTTGGTAGCGGCCGGCCGCACACCTAACACGCGAGGCATCGGTCTCGAAGAGTCCGGCATTGAACTGACCGATCGGGGATATATCCGGGTCAACGAACGGCTCGAGACGACGGCACCGGACACCTGGGCCATTGGCGAATGCGCCGGGAGCCCGCAGTTCACTCATATCTCCCTCGACGACTTCCGCATCATCCGGGAGAACCTGGGCGGTGGTAATCGAACAACCGATGGACGCTTGGTGCCCTATTGCATGTTCATCGACCCTCCCCTCGCCCGCATCGGGCTGAGCGAGGGTGAAGCACACGCCAAGGGTATGAGCGTGCGCGTCGCGAAGTTGCCGATGCGGGCGGTGCTGCGGACGCGCACGACGTCGGAAGCTGCCGGATTCATGAAAGCACTCGTCGGTGACGATGACCGTATCGTCGGCTTTACGATGCTCGGCGCGGACGCCGGCGAAGTCATGGCGACCGTGCAAGTCGCCATGTTAGCCGCTGTTCCCTATGGGTTTCTCCGAGACGCCATTCTCACCCATCCGACCATGGCGGAAGGCTTGAACGCGCTGTTCGGCAACGTGCCCAACAGCTAGGAGCGTTATGCGGCCATGCCTACTGCGCCGATGGATCCGGCAGCGACGCCCGATAATTCAAGCTGGCGACCATCCTCGAATGAAACCGCATCGAACTCTCCGCGCTGCGCAGCGCAGCGCAAGCAATCTCGAACATTGAACAAAGAAGCTGCGAGCGGCAGCGAGTGTGCCTATCGGCTCAGCCTGCCGAGGGCTCGAGCACATCGCGAATCCCCACGGTGGATTCCAGTGCGGATTGATGCGATTTTGGCCCCCACAGGGGTAAAAGGGGAACCGGGAGGGCAAGGCGAATGGCGACGGCAGCTTCCGAACATAGGAACGGCGGCGAGACGAAGCCGTTGCTCGAGCCGGGTCGCAATTGCTGGCGCATCGAACAGGCCGGGCGGTTCACGTTCATCGCCGATGCCGCGGACTACTTCGTCGCCGCACGGTGCGCAATGCTGGCCGCGCGCAAGAGCATTTTCCTGATTGGCTGGGATTTCGACTCTCGTATTCGTTTGGAGCCAAAGGAGGACAAGGGGCCGGCGAAGCTCGGCGACTTCATCCTCTGGCTGGCGTCGAGGACGCCCGACCTCGAGGTGCGTCTGCTGCGCTGGGACACCGGCGCGTTGAAGACCTTTTTCCGGGGCAGCACGCTGGCCACCGTCTTGAGGTGGAAGGCGCATTCCCGGATCACGCTGAAGCTCGACGGCGCGCATCCGCTAGGTGGATCGCATCACCAGAAGATCCTGGTGATCGATGATTGCCTGGCCTTCTGCGGAGGCATCGACATGACGCTCGAACGCTGGGACCGGCGCGAGCATGCCGACGAGGACCCCGCGCGGGTGTTGCCCGACGGTACGCCCTACTCCCCTTGGCACGACGCGACGAGCGCCTTTGACGGCGCGGCGGCACGTGCTATGGGCGATCTGGCGCGGAATCGATGGAAGGCGGCGACGGGTGAGGCGCTGCCTGCGGTCGAGGATGCCGGGGAATGTTGGCCCGATAAGCTGAAGCCCACATTGGAAAATGTGAGGCTCGGAATCGCTCGTACGCGACCCGAGATGGACGATGTCGAGCCCATCCATGAAATCGATCAGGTCTATCTCGACCTTATCGCTCGCGCGAAGCGCACGATCTACGCCGAAAGCCAGTACTTTGCGTCCCCGAAAATCGCGCGCGCGATCGCGCAGCGGCTCGCAGAAGAAGACGGGCTGGAGATCGTCATCATCAACCCGGAAAGCGCCGAAGGCTGGCTAGAGCCGCTCGCGATGGACACGGCGCGGGCGCGGCTGGTGGAAGCACTGCGGCGGATCGACGGCGGTAACGGCCGCTTCGCGATCTATCATCCGCAGACGAAGCACGGCACGCCGATCTACGTCCACGCCAAAGTCATGATGGTGGACGATCGTTATCTGCGCGTGGGCTCCTCCAACTTCAACAACCGTTCGATGCGCCTCGACAGCGAATGCGACGTGATCCTCTCGGCCGACGAGGATGGCAATGGCCACGTGCGGAAAACCATTGCAGCCCTGCGCGACGATCTGGTGGCCGAGCATCTGGGTGTCGAGCCGGCGACGGTGACGGCGCATCTCGAGAAGAGCGGATCCCTGATCGCCACGATCGAGGCGCTGCGCGGCACGGGACGTACGCTGGTGCCTTACGATGTTCCTGAGCTCAACGATGTCGAGGAATGGCTGGCCGACAACGAGATTCTCGATCCCGCAGGGCCGGATGCGATATTCGAGCCGCTGAGCAAGCGCGGGCTGTTCAGGGGCTGGCGCGTTCCCGGTCGGCGCGGTTGAAACGGCGCGGGTCCGTTATCGACCTTGTGCGGGCGATCGCCCCCGTCGGCGCTCTGCCGCCGCGGTCTCGACGCCGGCGTCAATTCGTCCCGCGCAGGGCTTCTCGGTAGCGCAGGTAGAACACACGCTCCTCGTAGGACATCTGCTGCTGGCAGCCTTCAGGGTCGATAAAAGGGTTCTCACCGCCTTCATTCGCGATGAGGCGCGCGTGCTTGGCTTCCATGTCGTACATCGGCGTGTGCGGACCGAGCGGCACGTCGCAAGGAAGCGAGCGCTGAACGAGAAAGGCGCGTTGAAACTGTTCCTGTAGCTCGGGTGACGTAACGTCCATGCGCGGCGTTGCAGTGGCAGCGCCGAAAATAAGCACGTCATACGTTTCACCGTTCTCCTCGACCACGTACGTCCAGGCAGTGGAACCCGGGGTGTGTCCAGGCGTGTGGTGCGCGGTCATGGTCATGTCGCCGAGCGTGACCGTGTCGCCGTGCTGCAGCACGCGATCGATCGAGTGGGGTTTATCCTTCGGTGTCATCTCGATGAGAAGGGGCACGTCGTCCCTCATCACCATCATTTCGGCCCCAGTCTGCTCCTTCATCAATGCATTCGCAGACATGTGATCGCGATGCGCGTGGCTGCCTAGCACGATTTTGATGTCTTCCCACTCGAACCCGAGTTCTTCGACCGATGCGCGCACAAGCGGTAGCGTCTCCTCGAATCCGGTATTGACGAGAATGTGGCCCTCCGTTGTGGTGATCAGGAACGAGCCGAGGTTGCGGGTGCCGACGTAGTACGTGTTGCCGATGATTTGATGCGGCGGCCATGGCTGCGTGTGGTGGTCTGGTGACGGGTTCACCGTCCGGGCGAGCACTTCCTCGTCCGTCCACACGTTGCCATTCTGCGCGAACGTAGTCGTCGCCATTGTCGCCGCGCTCGCGAGCCCCAGCCTCAATCGAAAATTCCGCATCCGTTGAATCTCCTCGTGTATTCGACCGAAGTCCAGTGATCTTCGCTGCACGTGCAAGGACGTAGGTGAGGCCTATTGAAACCGATAGGAGACGGTCACCCCGTAAGTACGCGAGGGCCCCACGGTGTTCAGATCGAATCCCGACGGCCCCCGCGAATCGAAACCGCTGTCAACGTAGTACTCGTTCGTCAAGTTGCTTCCGTGCAGCGCGACTTCCCAATCCTCGCTTGGCGCCGTGTACCGAATTCGCGCACTGAGCAATCCGTAGGCGGGCTCGGAGCCGTCAAGCGGCTGTCGTCTGGTGGATGCGTCGCGCTCGTACTCGTCCATCCACCCGTAGTCGCTACGGAAGGTGATCAACGCACCTGAAGGCAGATCGAAGTCATATTGCGCGCCGACGGAGTAGCTGTACTCGGGCGCGTAGGCGAATGGCCGGCCAAACGCGATGGAGCTGAGCTCAGGGTCGCCGATATCCACATACGCCGTGTCCAGCCAACCGCCGTTGAAGTTCAACCGGAACTGGTCTGTCGGGTAGTAGGTGATCTCCGTTTCGAAACCTTCCACCTCGGCAACGCCACTGCTCACCGTATATGGATTCGGCAACACTTGACCGGGATTATCGGGATCCGGCGGATGACGGGTGACGCGCATGCCGGTCCAGTCGCTGCGGAAGTAGGCTGCGTTGAGGCGAAGCTTCCCGTCGAGCAAATCGGATTTGAAGCCGATCTCCCAGTTCTCAACCACCTCGGGATCGAGTTCAATCCATGTGTCGAGGTCCTCGTTGAAATAGGTGTCCGCTTGGCTGAAACCTTCTGCATATGTGGCGTAAACCATCGAGTTGTCCCCGATGCTGTACACGCCGGACAGCTTGGGAGTGAAATGCCAACCGAGATCCGGCAGCACCGCAACGTCGAAGAGTTCACCGCCGTACATCGGCCCGGAACCCCAACCGCCGCCGAACTGAGGTGTTTCGAAGGTCCAAGCTGCATGCTGGGGCCCGGTCCGGTACTCCTCGTCGCGAACGTCGCGCGAACTCCAGCGCACGCCCAGCGTCAATTCCAGCCGGTCCGTGGCGGCCCAGGAGAACTCGCCAAAAATGGCCATGTCCTGAACATCGTCCAAGTTCCATCGGTCATTCGCCAGATTGAAGCCGATGTCCGGCTGATAATTGGCCAGCTCCATGTCGCCTCGTGCGGCGCCGATGCTACGCACGTAATCTAAGCGCTCCTGATTAATCTCGGCAATCAGCAACCCGTCCGCGCGCCGGGCAGGCTGCATGAGATCCATGCTCACCCACTCGTAAGTTCGATTCTTAGTCACAGTGTCGGAGAAATAGCCGCCGACTAGAAAGTTGAGGGTTTCGGAAACGGAGCCGGTCAGGTGGATCTCTTGGGAGAACAACTCCATCTCGGAATTGTTCGCATCTAGGTTCAGCGGCAGCATGTCGGCCGCGCCCGACTCACGTATGCCGCCGATCGCCTGCTCTCGGTAACCGGTCATCGAGATCAATGACATTCGATCGGTTATGTTCCAGTTCAGCGTCGCGGTCCAATCCTCGCGCCGCACATACTGGGAGTCTCTCGGTACGAGCCCGCGCGTCTCCCACTTATCGACCACGCCGTAACCCGGCTGATAGTTCTCTCTGTCGTACTGTGGCGCGGGGAAACTCAGGCCCGGCATAGTCAGGAGCGCATTGAATGCTCGGAGGTGAAGGTTGTTGGGGTTAGAGATGCGCGTCGTTCGCCCGTCCGTACTCCTCTGGTCCCCATCGAAGTAGGTCACGCGAGCGGAGAATCTGTCGCTCGGCTCCCACAGGATGTCGCCGCGCAAGAGCAGGTCGTTGCGCGTGCCGACGCCCTCTGGACGATGACCGGCGTACGGACCTACCAACTTGAGATAGCCGTCTCGTTGAAAGCTACCGGCAGTCCATCTGGTGAAAAGCGTTTCGGTCAACGGAATGTTGACACTGCCGCTAAAGTCCATCCGATTCAGGTTGCCGGCTGTAATGGATGCATCCGCTCCAAACTCGGCATCAGGCCGCGCAGTGATGTACTGAATTGCACCGCCGTTCGTATTGCGGCCGAACAACGTGCCCTGCGGACCTCGAAGCGTTTCGATGCGCTCGACGTCGAGCATGCTGGCCAACAGCACGCCGGCATTGCCTTGCCAGATTCCGTCGAGGTAAACCCCCACGCCCGGAACACCCCGGATGCGCAAGGAGCCGCCAATCTGACCGTCGCCTCCGCCGCCGGCCATCACCAAGTTTGGCACCAACATGTGATAGTCACGGCCCGTCTCGATGTTGGCCAGCTCAATCATCTCAGCAGTGAAAGCTTGAACCGACATAGGAATGTCCTGTATCGACTCTTCGCGCCGCCTCGAAGTTACGACGATCTCTTCTATCGATCCGCTAGCCGCTTGCTGGTTGCCTTCCGCCTGCTGCTGTGCGGAAGTGCCGACGGGCACCCCCAGCGCCGTAGCGATCGCCGCGCTGAGATAAAGCCTTCTGCGCGCAGCGCGTTCCCCTTCAAACATCGACGCACCCTCCCCCCGGAAACTGATTGACGGCCGAAGCTCGCGAGATTCTCTATTGCTGCCCTGCTTACTGCTCGCCCTACTCGTCGTCCCATTCGCCGACAATGGTTCCATCGCTCATGCGCGCACCGACGAATCCCCCGAATGGCGCGCCGTTCACTGCAGGATGGAAACGCATCGAAACTTCCGCTCCCGCCGGAAACGTAGACTGGTTGTAGCCGCTCCGGAAGAGCGTGTTAGGGCTGCCCCATTCAATGCTCCACTCGACCTCATTGCCGTCTTCGTCCGGAACCATCACCTGTATCCACGAGTGCGGGTTGCGGAACTGAAACTCCTTGATGACGCCAGACACCTCGACTACATCTTCAGACTCGAAGCCTGCACTCGAGTGATGAGCGAGGGTGTGCGGCGCGCCGGCCATCGCGCCAACTGCGAGGACGCCCGCCGTAGCGAACCTCAAAATCATCGTCATGGTTCTCTCCGAATTGTTCGCCATCGTAATTTGTCAGCAGCCCTTAATCGCGGCCGAAAACTCGTCCGTCTGGGCCGATGAAGAGCGTTTCACCGTCTTCGGCCACCACATTGCGATTATTCTCCGAGCACGTATGGTCAAAGATGGTGGTTCCCTCCTCCATTTTTCGAAATGTCTTGGTGACCACCCAAGGCTCGGTGAGAGCCTTCGGGTCTTCCAACGTCATCTCCACCTCGATGGTTTCGTCATCAACGCGCTGAATGCGCGTGGTGGCGTGCGCTGCATCGCTCAGCACCAATCCGCTGCGATCGAGTATGACGTCTTCATCGCTCCAGCCTTTCAGGCCGACTGTTGTGAACACCAGCGTGTCACCTTCCCAGTGGCCGACCGAGTGACCCGTGTAAGTCGCCCAGACGTTCTCTATGTGCTCGCGCCCGTCTGTGTACACACGCATGACGTTCGAAGTGTTTTCAGTGATGATCCAGAACTGCTCGGGCCGGACGACGAACTCGACCGGGCCCGGTGTATTGAAGATGCGAGGGAACCCGACCGGAGTGCCGCACAGTGTCACAGGATCGGGAAAACGAAACTGGTCCTTGAGCTCCACATGGCGGGAGTAGATCGCCTCCCACTCTTCATTGTACGGCGGGTGGGCACGGGACCCGACTGTCGTGGCACCGCCGCCGCCAGTCCACGTAGCTTGGTCGAATACCGTGGGGCCTACCATGGACCAAACGCCGCTCCAGTCCGGCAGCGATTCGTAGTCCCGCAAATCGTCGGCGCCGCTAGCCGCAGCAGACAGCGCGACAAGGCACATGCCCAGCCCAGCGTCGCGCCCGACACCAACGAGCCGCTTTACCGTTGCACCGTTCCACATCTTGATATTCCCCCTCGTTCGCCTCGGTTTCGACGCAACGCCGACGCGGCGACCGATCACCTCTTCCACGAGATTCCCAGCACGAGTTGCGTGTCGGCGGACCACCCGCCCCTGTGCATGCGACGTTGGCCAATTGCATACAATTCGACGAAGTTATGCACCGCCGCCAGCGCTTGTCAACGCAGAAAACCTAAGAATGACCGCGGCCGTTATCTGTAAGGCGGACTCGGTCTAGCAATCTCAGCAGTTTGCGACTGGCCTGGCTTCGACATCAAATCTGCTACGATTCATCTGTTCCCATCCATCGATGAATGAGAGAAGGTAACGGCGATGTGGAATTCGTTTCCGGGCGTATTGATCGTGTGCCTCACGATCGGCTGGGTGCTCACCACGTGGATTCGTGCAAAGCACGGGTATCCAGTCGAGGACACAATGGCCGGCAAGGGCCACCGCGTAAGCCCGAAGGAGACGGAGAAAAATCTAAGCGAGCAACTCGCCGTACGTAACGCGAGGATCGCGAATCTAGAGGAGCGCGTGCAGGTGCTCGAGCGTATCGTTACCAGGCGCTCGGATCTGGACGACGAGTTCGAACGGCTCCGCGCCTGAGATATCGACGTTTGATAAGGACAGGTCCGCGGCCAGCTGCGCCGCGCCCCCGCAGGCTCCCCGGGGGGCGCGCGCCGCGCGGTACCGAGATTGCTTTGCGGATGGCTGCCGCCACCGCCGTCTTCGCCGCTGTGCACAGCTTGCTGGCCAGCGAAGGGGCCAAACAGCGCGCGGTGCGGCTCGCCGGCCCCACGAGCGGGACGGCGCTCTATCGAGCGTTCTACAACGTGCAGGCAGTCGTGTCGTTCGGGTTGCTGTTGCGGTATGGCAGCCGGCTGCCCGCAGCGACGGTCTACCACATTGACGGACCAAGGCGACGACTGCTGCGCCTGATTCAGGGCGCAGGTTGGGCGTGGGCGCTATGGGCGGTGCGCGAGGTCGGCATCGCTCGCTTGAGCGGGGCCGATACCGCGCGCGGCTTATGGCGTAGGGGCGACGCGCCTGCGCCGCCTGCAGCTCAGGGACCTGAGCAAGACGCCAGCGGGCGGCTGACCCGCGGGGGGCCGTTCCGCTGGAGCCGCCATCCGTTGAACCTGGCGCCGCTGCCCGTGCTCTGGGCCACCCCGCACATGACCTTTCGGCGCCTGGGTTTCAATCTGGTCGCGACGGCCTACCTGGCGGCGGGCTCTTTCCACGAGGAGCGCCGCCTTGCCCGCCGCTATGGCGAGACGTATGAGCGCTACCGCCTCAGCGCACCGTTCTACTTGCCGTGCCCGCCTTCGCTTTACCGGAAGCGCAAGACGCCGGTGCAAGCGCTCCGGCTGATATAGCGCCGCGGAGACCGGCGCGGCCCACTATCAGCGGGCGACGACGTTCTCGACCTCGCACCCGCTCAGTCCGCGCCCTCCCGTATACTTTTGCCTGATGCAACCACTGGAGAGCGGCGGATGGCGGGCACCATTTTCGCGCAGATCATCGACGGGCAGATCCCTTCCCACAAGGTGTACGAGGACGAGCACGTTCTGGCCTTTCTCGACATCGGTCCGTTGAGCCAGGGTCATACGCTCGTCATTCCGAAGGAGCCAGCCGTGACGCTGGACGAGCTCTCCGACGATGCGGCGGCGGCTATCGGGCGCGCATTGCCTCGAATCTGCCGGGCCGTCGTGGCGGCGACCGGCGTTTCCGAATACAACGTCCTGCAAAACAATGGGCGGACCGCCCATCAGGCCGTCATGCATGTGCACTTCCACATCATCCCGAAACCCGCGCCTGGCGAGGGCCTGGGCATCGACTGGCCTGCAGGAAAGTTGGACGATCAGGAAGCTAAAGCGTTGGCCGAGACCATTCGGGTCGCAATCCAGGGCGGTTCCGCGCAATAGGCATCACGCTCGGGTCCTTTACGCGCTGCAACGCGCGCTCGGCGCGGGCCACCAAAACGCTCTGTGCTTTGGCTTGTGACGCGACCCAGGTCATTGCGGCCGATCGCCGCGAGCCACTCTCCCATGCCCGTTTGACGGCACCGGCAAAGTGTATCACTATACGGATACAGTTAGCTCTCCACGCGACCCTGCATGGATATCAACATCGACCTCACCGACGGAGTTCCGATCTATCGCCAGATCGTGAATCAGGTCAAATATCTCATCGCGTCCGGCCTGCTCCGCCCGGGCGAGGAGCTGCCGCCCATTCGCACGCTTGCGCTGCAGCTGAAAGTGACGCCGAACACGATCGTGAAGGCGTACGATGAGCTTGAAACGTCGGGCATCATTCACAAGCGGCGCGGAGCGGGCACCTATGTGTCCGAGGCGCGTTCGCTGCTCGCCCATCGGGAGCGGCGCCGCATCATCGAGCAACGTATCGACGCGTTGCTCGCCGAGGCCCATCAGCTGAATTTCTCCGTAGAAGACATCGAGAAGATGTTGCAGGAGCGTCGCGCCGTCATGAGTGCGGACTACGACGCCCGGCGCGCGCGAGTAAGGAGGTAGCCATGGCACAGCGCATCGTCGAAGTGAGCGGGCTTTTGCGGTTTTTCGGCAGCCGGAACGCGCTCGATACGGTCTCGTTCAGCGCGACGGCAGGTCAGGTATATGGGCTCGTCGGCTCGAACGGCGCGGGCAAGACGACGTTGATCAAGCATCTCCTCGGGCTGTTGCGCGCGCAGCGCGGCACGGTGCGTGTGTTCGGTCTCGACCCGGTTCGCCGCCCCGTCGAGGTGCTTGGCCGTATCGGCTATCTCTCCGAGGAACGCGAGCTGCCGGAGTGGATGCGCATCGACGAGTTGATGCGCTACACACAAGCGTTTCATCGTAGCTGGGATGCGCCCTATGCCCGGGAGCTGCTCGACACCTTCGGCCTCGATCCGGCGAAGAAGGTGAAAGACCTCTCGAAGGGCATGCGCGCTCAGGCGGGGCTGATCGCGGCCGTGGCCCATCGCCCCGAGCTGCTGATCCTGGACGAGCCCTCCTCCGGTCTCGATGCGGTGGTCCGCCGCGACATACTCGACGCTGTGGTTCGCACAGTCGCCGATGACGGACGCACGGTGATTTTCTCGTCGCACCTGCTCGAGGAGGTCGAGCGCATGTCCGACCATGTGACGATGCTGCATCAGGGCCGTGTCACGATGAGCGGCCCGCTCGACGACGCCCGTCGTAGCGTCCGCCGCAGCCGCGTGCATTTCGCCGAGCCCTTCAACCGCCCGCCTGCGCTCGACGGCGTGCTGCTGATGGAAGGCGGCGGTCGCACATGGGGTGCGATTCACGACGCGCCGCTCGAGCGGTTCGCAGCGTCGGTACAGGCGCTCGGCGGCGAGGTCGTGGACTCGCGCGGCGCTACGCTCGAGGAAATCTTCCTCGCTCGCGCCGGCCGCAACCGTCAACAGGCGGAGGCCGCATAGCGATGCGCTCGCCGATCGTCGCCATACTGTGGGAAAACTGGCGGCTCACGCGTGTCGAAGCGGCCGGTCGGCTCGCGCTGACGGTGGTCGCCGCGGCGGCCGCGATGGCGCTGTTTGCGCCGCGCGAATCCGGCTCGGTCGTCGCGGGCGACGGCGCGCTTGAGGCGTTCTTCATCGGTGCCGTCATCCACGCGAGCCTCTGGCTGTCGGTGGTCAAGCTCAACGGCGGGCGTTTTCTGGATGGCTATCACCCCGGCTTCCCGCTGCACCTGCTGTATACGAGGCCGGTGAGCACCGCGCTGCTGGTCGGCGTACCGATGGCGTACGCGGCCATCGCGGCCGCGACGCTCTACCTCGTCTGGGCGCTGTTAATGCGCGCGCTCTCCGATCACCCATTCCCACTCCTGCCGGTGGCCGCATGGATCGCCGTGTTGCAATTCGTTCAGGCGGCAGCCTACTGGACGACGCGCAGCAAGTTCGTGCAGTGGGCCGGGTCGTTCTCGGCGTTTGCGGTGTGCGTCGTGTTGGCGCTGCGCCGCGTCGGCTCAGGCGCGCCGGTGGCGACGCGGCTGCAACCCGAACACTGGCCGGAGTTGTTCGATTACAGGATTATAGACTACGCGATGATCGTCTCGATCGCCGTCGCATCGTGCGGGGTGACGGTCTGGGGCGTCGCACGGCAGCGGCGCGGCGATGCCAGGCCGCCCCGCCCGGCCATGGCGCCCCGAGCCGCATCACCCGACTGGCTCACTGGGCTATTCCGGCTCCCGTGCCCGACCCGCTCCGCCACACGCGCGCAGCTTTGGTTCGACTTCAAAGCGAGCGGGCTCAGCGTGCTCGGCATGGGCCTATTCCTCGCGGCGTTGATACCGGTGCTGTATGCGGTCAGCGGACCCGTGGAGATCGCACGCCCGTACGCCATTTTCTCTACTGCGATTGCGCCACTCGTGCTGATTCTGGCCGGGGGCAATGCGTTCGGTATCCGGCGCCGGCAGGGCCGCACATACGCGAGCCTCTTCGATTCGACCCAGGCCTACGGCACCGCATCGCTGGCGGCACTCAAAGTGCTCACGCGCACCGCCTGCGTCGTCGCTGCGCTCGCGGTGGTCGCCGGCAGCATCTGGGGGTCGCTGCCACTGGCGGCGACGTGGAAGAGCGCCGGTCGCGAAGCTTCCAATCTACAGGGCGCGCGAGAGGCGATGGCGAACGCACTCTCGACTTGGTCACTCCAGGAGTATGCGGCACTCGCCGCGCTCGTTTTCGGCGGCGTCGCCGCGATGGTCGCGTCGCGTGCATCGCTGGAGGCGCTTCTTGCGCGTTATCGCCGCGCAGTGATAACGGCGGCCGCCCTGCTGCTGCTGTATGGCTTGGTGGTTGCGCTGGTGGTGCTCACCGCCGGCGGCAGGGCGCAGGATAACTCGCTGCTGAGCTTCGCCCTCGGCGCAGTGCCGTTGCTCGGTGTTGCGGCGGTGGCACTCGGTACGCTCTACCTCTTCTGGCGTAGCATGGCGGAACGCATTCTCGCGCCTTATCAAGCGATTGCCGTAGTCCTGGTATCCGCTACCGTCGTGGCAGCCTGGGCAACGCTGTTGAGCGCGGCGGGCACACCCGTCTCGCAGATGCCGCCGGTGCGCGCGGCGCTGGCGCTCTCACCTTCTCTGTTTACGCTGACGGCGCTGCTGCTTGCTCCATGGTCGTTGAGTCGCGTCCGTCACCTGTAAGGACCCTCTGTCCAGCAATCAGCAGTTTGCGACTGAACTGACTTCGACATGAAATCTGCTACGATTCATCTGTTCCCATCCATCCATGAGTGAAAGAAGGTAACGGCGATGTGGAATTCTTTTCCGGGCGTATTGATCGTGTGCCTCACGATCGGCTGGGTGCTCACCACCTGGATCCGCGCCAAGCACGGCTATCCGATCGAAGACACCATGGGCGGCAAGGTGCATCGCGTGAACTCGAAGGAGGCGGAGAAGATCCTGAG